>JAEUUX010000176.1 GCA_016787295.1 Chitinophagales bacterium | reverse complement strand
GGCTAATAATTGGCTTTGTTCGATGATTGGCAACATAATAAAAGGATATTTTTGTGGTATATGCGGTTTTTACCGCAAAAGTAAGGCTTTTTTGCCTATTTTCATAATAGTCCATAAGAAAACTCTAACTTAATGACATTGTTATGAAGGGGCTTCTTCTTCGGATCCTGCTCCTGCATTTCCTTATCCATACGACAATGTGATATGGAATCCACCTTATAGTGCGACTAATCAATTGGGAGGCTCGCCCCCAATGAACATTGACCCACAAACAGGTTTATTAACCGCTTTTCCGACTACAATTGGTCAATTTGTAGTGGGTATTTGTGTGAGCGAATACCGAAACGGCGAATTGTTGGGAACAAAAATTAGGGACTTCCAATTCAATGTTGCCGATTGTGACGTTGTTTTGGCACAAGCGGCTGCTGAAGGTGGTGGTACTATCTGTTTGGGTGAAAGTGTTCAGTTACAAGGAGAAATTTTTGGCGGAACAGATTTTAGTTGGACACCGACAACGGGTTTGAGCAACGCAAATACGCTGAATCCCATTGCCACACCCACGCAAACGACCAATTATGTTTTGTCGGTGACTAATCCTGCTACAGGTTGCTCCGATACAGATACGATTCAGGTGACTGTTGTGCAACCTATCGAGTTAAATGTGGGAGATGATGCTAGTTTCTGTGTTGGCGGTTTCGTTCAGTTGAACCCAACGGGTAATGCCAACTTTTCTTATCAGTGGTCTCCTACTGCCGGACTAAACAACCCTACCGTTCCTAATCCTGTTGCCAATCCCACGCAGACAACGACCTACACTGTTATCGCCACAGATGCGACTGGCACCTGTTCGGGCAGCGACCAAGTGACCGTAACAGTAGGACAAATGCCACTCGTATCAGCAGGAGAGGACGTAGTATCTTGTGCAGGTGGCAATGCACAACTCGATGGCACGGGTAGTAGCAATGCAGGTAGTTTTGAATGGAGTCCTTCGGCTTCGTTGGATAATGCCAACAGCTCCACTCCTATTGCCTCGCCCACAGAACCAACAACCTACACTCTTGTCGTCACTGACCCAACAGGTACTTGTACTGCCACCGACCAAGTAGCAGTTATTGTTGGTAATAATTCTAATCCCGGTACAATGCCCTCTGTATTGCAATACCTTTGTTCGGGCGAATCGAGCAATGCCGCTACTATTGGCGCACAATTGGAAGGTGATGATGTGTTGGCATATATTCTTCACACTAATCCTACAGATGTCATGGGAACAGTTTTGGCAATTAATGCCAATACAGGAAGTTTTGCCTTGAGTGATAATCCCGCTTTGCAAAACAATACTGTTTATTACATTTCTGCCATTGTGGGTCCCGAAGGTACAACCGCCAACGTTCCCGATTTTGAACATCCTTGTACGGTTATGAATGTTGGTATGCCTGTGGTGTTCCTTAAGCCTGTAAGTTTTCTGGTGAACGAAGATTGCGATTGGTCAGTGGGCGAATATACCGTGACGGTGTTTCCACAAGGCGGCTTACCAGAGTTTGATGCTACTGCTACCTATAATATTAGTGGTTCTTCGCTAAGTAGTATTGTGCTATATGGACAAAGCGAAACTATTCTTTTCACCTCTTCCGAAACACCCAATAGTTATGATTTTACAGCTATCGACGCTTTGGGTTGTACGGGTTCTGTTGCCAATAGTTTTCCTATTTGTCTAAAAACACCTATCGAATTATTGCGTTTTGAAGGTAAAGTTCAAGACAATGGCAACTTATTGGCGTGGGCAACTGCCTCCGAAACCAATAATCAATACTTCATTTTGGAGCGTTCTGTAGATGGTGTGCGTTTTGTGAAAATTGCTCAAATCAATGCAGCAGGTAATAGCTTTTCGGAACAGAATTATAGCTATCTTGACACCAATGCTCCTACGGGTACTGCCTATTATCGGCTATCTCAAACGGATATAGACCAAACAACGCAAATACTTAAAACGGTTGTGGTGACACGCAAAAATGTAGGAGCTGTTAGTGTGCTACCTATTCCTGCCACCAACGATTTGTGGGTGAATTTTGTGGCACAACACCAACAAGCCGTTATCACACTTTTTGATATGACCGGTAAAAAGGTAGAACAACAAAGCTATACAACAACCATCAACCAATTACAGCAAATCAAAATAACTATTGCTCACTTACCCACTGGTGTTTATTGGTTACACCTACAAGAAGGCACACATTGGCATAGTTTGAAATGGGTGAAAGAATAAGTTCTTTATATAACAAACACATCAATTGCCGTTGCAGGACACTCTTGCAACGGCAATTGACATAAATACTGTTTATTGTTGTCATTGGTACAAAATATAGCAAAAAAATAACTACCTTTACGGCGTTTTTGTTCCATTTTATTGTATGATAAACCTATCTTTGTTAGAAAAACGTCCCGTTGTTGTGGCATTGCTATTTGTGGCAGCCGCGCTCTTTTTGCGAATATTCAGTTGTTTTCCAACAGTTCTCGACCACGACGAATCTACCTATATTGTTATTGCCAATGAATGGTTGTCGGGCGAACAATTGTACAAAGACCTTATTGATATCAAGCCTCCCGGCATTTTTATTATCTACCGTTTGTTGTTAAGTATTTGTTCGAGCGTCGTTTTTACACGTTTATTTGCCGCTGTTGTTGTGGGCATAAGCGCTTTTTTGCTCTATTTGTTGCATCGACACTATTATAAGGATAGTCGTGCGGCACTTTGGGCAGGAGGTAGTTATATCGTGATGATTTCTACATTTGTCTGGTATGGTCTATCGGTCAACACCGAATTGTATTTTAACTTTTTTACCATTTTGAGTTTTTGGTGTTTTACAAATCAAAAATGGTTCATTGGAGCAGCTTTGATGGGCTTTGGTTTTATTATCAAATACATGGTTTTGTTTGATTTTGTGGCATTTATGTGGTGGTTTCTGTTGGCGTGGTATTGGACAACACCGCATAATAATTATGTTGCCTTGCGTCGTTTATTGGTACGAATGATTCTGGCAGCCATTATTATGATAATACCTTTTGTGCTTTGTCATTACTATTTTTATAAGGTAGGTTTATGGAACGAATTTTATTATATCATCTATACAGCGCCCAAACGCTACGTGAGTTCGGGTGCTATGTTGAAACGTGCGCAAATGTTGGGTGACTTTTTGTTACGTTTTTTGCCATTCACCTTTTTAGCTCTCTATACCCTCTGGCGAACGCCTTCTACTTTGTTTCGTTGGCAGACAGGTTCGTGGTTATTACTTTCGGCAGTGGCAGTATTGTTGCCCGGCAATCGTTTTGGACACTATACCATACAATTGATGCTCCCTACGGCTTGGTTAGCAGGTAGTTATTTTGTTACTTCTGTTCCACAAGCGTTTCGTTTTCGCGGAGCTTCTATTGTTGGCTATGCTATAATGACATTATTGGTTAGTGGTGCTTGGGTTTCGCAGTATATAGTTTGTATACAAAAACCTGATATTGTGCAACAAACTGCCGATTATCTCAATGCACGGCTACAATCCAACGAACAAATTTATACTGGCAACGAACAACAAATTTTGTATTTTTTGACCCAACGCAATTGCCCTATTCCATACGTGCATCGGTCTTTGCTGTTTGACCCCAAACACATCTATACCCTACAAATAGATACAACCGCAGTGGTCGCAAGTCTTATCCAACAAAAACCTGCCTATATTATTCAGAACAAACGCTTCCCGAACGGACAACTACAGGCATTTGTCGATTCAAACTACGAATTGGTTAATACTATTGGCAACCAAATCAATATCCAACATCGGTGTTTAGAATAAAGCGTTTTTTAGCCTTTTTTATGTCACCAAAGCCCATTATTTGGCATGTAAAACTACTTAATAGGCAAGTGTAAAAAAAATTATCAAAAAATATGCACATTTTTTTGGATTTTCGAAATACAAGCATTAACTTTGTCTGAAATTTCCGCCACCATTCATTTTTGGGAACTGTAGCGTATTTTCCGTCAAACGGAAAGAGTAGGAATTTGTGGGTAGGTGTTACTTTTCCCCTTGCAAACTTGGCATCGGTGGCATGTCTGAAGTTTGCCAACGGCTCTGGCTAGGGCGCTTTTCTTATTTTCATAATTAGTTTTGGCCTCTGTAGACTAACCCCCTTCGTGGTGTTTCTCCAGAGGTTTTTCTTTGTCTATTTTTTTGTACAACTAAATAAAAGGCTATGAAATATGTTGTAATTCTGTTGGTGAGCTGTGTTTTTTGGGTAGGTTGTGGCAACAAGCATGCTTTTGAGCAATACGTCAATTTGCCCAACTATGTTTGGAGCAAAACCAACACCGTTGTTATAAATGCCGATTTAGAAAACGATATAACAGCCGCTAATGTCAATCTTTTGGTGCGATACGGAACTGCCTATCCTTTTGATGCCTTAACGGTTCAGGTTGTCAGTACTGCTCCCAACAAAAAAGTACAAAAAGCTAACTATAGTATACCCTTGCGCGATGCAGCAGGCAAAAACTTGGGAAGCGGTATGGGCGATATGTGGGATGTTAGTTTTCCTATTGCTAAAAATGTTGGTATGCAAAAAGGGCAATATAGTTTTGAGATTAGCCATACGATGGAGGAGGATATTATTCCCATGTTGGTCGACATTGGTTTGTCTATTGATGATGTCAAAAAACAATAATTTGTGTTTTATTTTTTGTTCAATTCACAAAAATGCCTTAACTTTGTCCTAATTTTTCCCTTATGCGTCATGCCATTCCTTTTGATAAAAATTGGAAAGAAATTGTTACTTACTTAGCCAGCGATTTCATTGCATTTTTTATCCCCGACTTGTATCGGATTATCGATTTTAGTGTTGAGTTTGAACATTTGGAACAAGACTTTTTTTCTGTTCTGGAACAAAACGATCAACAACATCAACGCAAAAAAACAACCGACAAGCTAATTAAAGTTAAACTGCTTGACGATACCACACACTATTTGTTCATACACATCGAGTTTCAGGGCGAAAAAGGGCAAAATATTGCCGAACGAATGTACCGCTATTACCGCCGAATAGAAGAAAAACATGGTAACGCCATTACAGCTTTGGTGATATACACCGCCCATACTGTTCCGAAACAACACAACGAATATGTATGCGAATACTTTGGGTCGGGCATACGGTATAAATTCAATACCTATCAAGTCCGCAAGCAGTCCGAAGCCACCTTGTTAGCCTCAGATAATCCTTTTGCTTTGGTGGTATTGGCAAATTTGTGTGTTATCAACACCAAAGGCGATGCACAGCGACGTTTTGAGTACAAAAAACACTTGCTCGAATTGGCAGAACGCGCGAACTACACGCGCGAACAGGCTATGTTTCTCCATTTCTTTGTGTTGGAACTAATGATACTGCCCGAAGATTTGGAGGATGAGATACGAAAACAAAATAGTCATCACCTTAATATCAATCCAATGAAACACACCAAAAACAGCCATCGTATACTTGACCGAGTGATACAACACGAATTTGGCGTGAGTATGTTCCAAGCAATGAAAGAAACACGCACTGCTCAAAAAGAAGCACGCACTGCTCAAAAAGAAGCTGAAGCAGCTCACCGAAAAGTTGAATTGGCAGAAAAAAAAGCACGACAAGAAGTATTAGCAGCCGAAAAACGCGCCAAAGAAGCGGAAATAGCTCGTGAAAAAGCTGAATTAGCCGAAAAACGTGCCAAAGAAGCGGATCAAAAAGCAAAAGAGCAGGCGGATGAGACATTGAAAAATACCATTATCCGCAGCTACCAAAAACTGGGCTTGTCTATTCCTCAAATTGTTGAGTTAACAGAACAGACAATTGATAAGGTAGAGTCGGTCTTGGTGAGCGCTAAATTAATTGAAAAGTAATTATCACCAATTAACTCACACACTATTTATTCGCATTTTTTCGCTTCATAGCAAAACCCTCTCTAAAAATAGATGAGGGCATTTTGCTGTTTACCTAATTCACCATTAAGCCAATATGTCGGACTTATCTAAACTTTTAAAACGCTATATCACAGACAAACGCGTTCAACAAATTAGCTCGCAAATAGCTCAGGAAAGCGAGGTTAGGATACATTTGGAAGGATTAGTTGGCTCACAAAATAGCTTTGTAGCAGCAGCAACATATTTTAATCATCCTATGTCCAACCTATATATTTTGGAGAACAAAGAAGAGGCGGCTTATTTTATGAACGACCTAAAATCTTTGTTTGAACAAAAAAAAGATGTGTTGTTTTTTCCCGACTCCTTTAAAAAGCCTGGTGATTTTCGCGAAACCAATAAAACCAATGTATTGATGCGAACCGAAACTTTAAGCCGTTTGGTGGCAAGCAATACGACAGGCGAATTATTGGTTACATATCCCGAAGCTTTGTTTGAAAAAGTGGTTAATACGCGCATTTTACAAAAAAATACCATTCACATAGCGGTGAATGAACGAGTAAATCTGCAATTCATTATCGAACTATTGGTCGAATATGGTTTTGAACGCAGCGATTTTGTCTATGAACCCGGACAATTTTCGTGGCGTGGTGGTATTGTGGACATCTATTCTTTTGGGAACGATTTACCCTATCGCATCGAATTGTTTGGCGAAGAGGTCGAAAGTATCCGTATTTTTGACCCTTTGACGCAGTTATCTGTCCGAAAAGTCCAGCAAATTAATATTGTCCCCAATATTCAGACACAGTTTAGTGTGACAGAAAAAACATCTTTGTTGCAACTATTGCCTAAAAACACAGCTATTTGGGTGAGCAATCCTAAAACGATGTATCAAATCAACCAATTTTGTTATGAAAAAGCAGTAGCATTTGCTCAAAATCGCGCACAAGAAGTGGCTAATTTTCCCGACTCAGAAAGTCTGTTTTTAGATGAAAATGCCTTAGATTCTTTTATTTCATCGGAACAATTGTTCAGCGATTTGCAGCGTTTTAATATTCTCGAATTGTCGAGCGAAAATTATTTTCCTACTTCGCAAACTTATCATTTTTCGGCAACAAACCAACCTGCTTTTCATAAAAATTTTCAAATACTTATCAAAGATTTGAAGGACAAAGAACATGACCGTTTCGATACTTTTTTGTTGATTAGCAACCCCAAACAAATAGAACGGCTTCATGCAATTTTTGAGGATTTGAAAGCTGATGTAGTGTATTTGCCTTTGTTAATTTCGGTGTATCGGGGTTTTGTTGATTATGATTTAAAAATTGCGTGTTATACTGATCACCAAATTTTTGACCGATATTATAAATACCATATTAAGCAAGGTTATTCGAAAGACAAAGCGTTGACCATCAAATTGCTGCGCGAACTACAACCCGGCGACTATGTGACTCACATTGACCATGGCGTAGGAATTTTTGCAGGTTTGGAGCGCATCGATGTCATGGGCAAACCACAAGAAGCAGTTCGTTTGGTATACAAGGACAATGACGTGTTGTATGTGAGTGTTCAATCGTTACACAAAATATCGAAATATGCAGGCAGCGAAAGCAAAGTTCCCAAAATTCACAAATTGGGCAGCGATGCTTGGGAAAACACCAAACGCAAAATCAAAACGCAAATCAAGGTATTGGCATTTGATTTAATCAAGGTGTATGCCAAACGAAAAGCCACCAAAGGTTTTGCTTTTTCGCCCGACACTTATCTGCAAACTGAAGTAGAAGCCTCTTTTGAGTACGAAGACACACCCGACCAACTGCGCATTACGCAAGACATCAAAAACGACATGGAGTCTTTAGTGCCAATGGATAGGTTAGTGTGTGGTGATGTGGGATTTGGCAAAACCGAAATTGCTGTTCGCGCGGCTGCCAAAGCTGTTGCCGACGGCAAACAAGTAGCAGTGTTGGTGCCTACCACCATTTTGGCGGAGCAACATTACGAAACTTTTCAACTCCGCCTCAAGGACTTTCCCTGTCAAGTGGACTACCTCAATCGTCACAAAAGCACCAAAGAACGCAATGTGACGCTCAAAGGTTTGGAGGAAGGTAAAATCGATATAGTTATTGGCACGCACGCCATAGTGAGCAAATCTGTTAAGTTCAAAGATTTGGGTTTGCTTATTGTTGACGAAGAACAAAAATTTGGTGTTGGGACAAAAGAAACATTGCGCCACCTCAAAAGCAACATCGACACCCTCACACTCACCGCCACACCCATTCCGCGAACATTGCAATTTTCGTTGATGAGTGCGCGCGATCTTTCGGTGATGACCACACCACCGCCTAATCGCCAACCTATCACCACCGAAATTGTGATGATGGAAGACAAACAACTGCGCGATATTATTAACTACGAAATTTATCGCGGTGGTCAGGTGTATTATGTCCACAACCGCATCAAAGATTTGTACGAAATTGCCAATATGATTTTGCGGCTATGCCCCGATGTGTCTGTGGGTGTGGCGTATGGACAAATGAAAGGCGACGAACTCGAAGACCATATTGCCAAATTTAGGAGCGGCAAATATGACGTATTGGTATCGACAACCATCGTCGAAGCAGGTTTGGATATTCCCAATGCCAATACGATTATTATTAGTAACGCGCACCATTTTGGTTTGAGCGACCTGCACCAATTGCGTGGGCGTGTGGGACGTGGCAGCAAAAAAGCCTTTTGCTACCTTATTTGTCCGCCCGTTTTCACCCTCCCCGAAGACTCGCGCCGCCGTCTCAAAGCCTTGGAAGAACTGTCTGATTTGGGAAGTGGTTTCCAAATAGCTATGAAAGATTTGGATATTCGTGGAGCGGGCAATATTTTGGGTGCCGAACAAAGCGGTTTTATCTCTGATATTGGTTTTGATATGTATCAAAAAATACTGAACGAAGCCGTGCGCGAACTCAAGCAAACCGATTTCAAAGATGTTTTTGCTGACCAAATAGAAAAAGAAGCTAATTTTGTGGGCGATTGTCAAATTGATACTGACCTCGAAATGCTCATTCCACCCACCTATATTTCCAATACCAACGAACGTTTGCTCATCTATACACAATTAGATGCCATCGAAGAGGAAAGCAAATTGCGGGCTTTTGCTGCCGAATTGCAAGACCGTTTTGGACGTTTGCCGCGCCAAGTTCTCACTTTGTTCAATGCCATTCGTTTGCGTTGGGTGGCGAAGCGTTTGGGATTTGAGCGTGTTAGTCTGAAAGGCAAAAAAATGCGTTGCTATTTTTTGGAAAACTCCCAATCGAGCTATTTCGAATCCGATATTTTCGTAAACCTACTCCAATATGTGCAGCAACACCCGCGTAAAGTCCACCTCAAAGAAACCAACAAACATCTCATTTTGACCTTCGAAAATATCGAAACCATCGAGCAAGCGCAGATTTATTTGGGCGAAATGGAGGGATATGTTGGAACAAAAACCCAATAAAACCAAATTCCATCACCAAACAACCCAACTTTTCTAAATTCTTAGTACCTTTGCGCAAACAAACACAAAACAGTGCTTGGGTAACTATGCAAATCTTTTTTTGCTCAACGTCCTTATTCACCTTTTCCCCCATGTTTATATAGTGTTTTCCAAAATAGCTAAATATCAAACAATTTTTCTTTTATTGGCAATTATTGGTTTAATTGCCGGGATTTTTATGTGGCGATACTTACATCAGCGCGAATCACTGTCACGCTTAGGGTCTTTGTTGCAAGTAGAATTAGGAAAATGGGAAGAAGATTTTGAACAAATTACTGACAATACGGCTTTGCTTCAAAAGTTGGGTAAAGAACAACTGAACGATCCCAATGTTGCTCCTTTAGAAAAGTTACCTTATAGTCTGTTGCTATACCGCAATGATTCTTTAGTGTATTGGAATAATAATCACGTCTTGTTGCCCTTTGATTTGCTTAAAGAGCAAAGAGATGACACACGTTTGGTGCGGCTTGGTAATGGTTTTTATCAAGTTTGTCGAAAAACCCTCTCTCCCACAGCTCTCACCACGCCTTCTGATACCCTAAAAGTATTTGCATTACAGCTTATTCAGGCACAATTTGGCATACAAAACAAATATCTTCACAATGGTTTTGCTACTAACTTGTCTATGCCTGACTATGTTAGCCTAACCGACCAAATTTTGACCGATTCGGTAAAAAAACACCACGAACCAGAAGTATACTTATTGTATAATCGAGCTAAAAAAGACAGACTATATCTTTCCTACATCACTCCAACAAATATTCCAACAAAAATCAACTACCTCTTTATTGCGTTACAAATCATCACAACAATTTGTTTTATATTATGGTTAAGCCTATCGTTTATTAGCCTTGCGAACCGTTATCCAACTTATTGGTGGCTATTAGTCATTATATTTAGCTCCTTATTAGTCGGTTTACGTTTGATGATGTTTTGCTACGATGTAGACAGCAATACTTGGCATTGGGAAGCATTGAGCAAAAGGGAAGTATATTTTGCAAATGTAGCCCATTTATTACAACACGCCTTGGGCATTACTTGGCTGATTGCTGCGGTGCGGCAGATGATTCCACAGCTCCCTGATTTCAAAACATATCCACTGTATTTGCGATTGGTGTTGTACTACATTACTTGCATTGTTCTGTTTTTGTTTGCCTTTATGGTATTTCTTTTTGCCAAAACTATTGTATTATACTTTGACATATCATTTGGGGTTGCCAATTTCATTTGGTTATCCTCCGATAGCTGGTTTGCTTTGTTTACTTTTGGTATGTTTTGGGTAGTATTTATGTTGTTGATGCAAAACTCTTCGCGCCTTATCAACACCTTAAACCTAAGTGTCGGACAACGCATATCGGGTTTTATAATGCTTGGTTTGTTATATGAGTTAGTCATTATTCGCTACGATTTTTCATGGATACATCTTTTTGTATTCATCTGGTTATTGGTTTGGCTCTATTCGGTAAATCGCTACAGGTTAGAGTTCAGAAATTCTATCAGTTCGTTTCGGTTTATGGCTTGGGTAGGCTTTTTCTCGTTCCTTTTGTCGTTCCTTATTTTTGCCTTCAACCGCCAAAATGACCTTGAAAATAGCAAACTTTTTGCTGCCCGCATCGCCATTCAAGAAGACCCTGTTACTGAAGATGTTTTGGGTAGACAATTGGAAAAAGCCATTTTTGATCCTGTCGTCTCTAATTATTTTGCCGAAACGCCTACTGCGAGCGATAATTCGGAAAGTTTGGCGCGTTACCTGCACAAAAACTACCTCAATGATCCACATCTCGAACAATACAATATTAATATTGTAGCAGAAGGACAATATGGCGAGCTGGTCGAACAAGACGGTCCCACTGTTGTTAGTTCCAAAGAATATGAATATAAAATGACCAACACTTTGCGCACCAACAACAACTATGTTTTCTTGACCAAAGGCGAGCCGGGCAGCTATAACTATTTGGCAAAACTTCCTATTTTTACCGAAAATAGTCTGGGATATATCTATATCGAAATGATTCCTAAATTAGACAAAGTAAATGTATATCCCGAATTGACCATTGAAGACCGCTATAGACAACCCGACATTTTCTCTGATTTTGACTATGCTGTTTACAACAACAAAATTTTGGAAAGCGAAAAAGGCAACTACCAATATCCCACCATTTTGGATAGCACCCTTTTGGCAAGTATTAGTTATGCCATTTCAGATACAGTTTTGACAACCTATTATCGAAAAATCACTGCTGAAGATACTATTGGCAATGGTTTGGCAAGCAAAAGATTTATTGGCTCACGAACAGATACCCTCAAAGTAGGGAGCATCGTCCAAGAAATTCGTGATACTTTGCGAGTAACCTATAGTACTTTGCACAAAAACAACTATACCCACCTCATTTATCAACTACAACCTTCCAAAACGGTAGTAGTTACGTCGCGCGCTGTCAATATCATCTCCCTTATTGCCTTGTTTGCTTATGTAGGTTTGTTTTTTCTACTCACCTCTTTTGCAGCATTACTCCTAACATTTTTGATAGACGGTAAAACCATACCCAATTTCATCAAATCGGTTTTTTATCCGTCTTTGCGGCAACGCATCAATTTTTTTGTGATAAGCATTATGATAACCGCTTTCTTGGTGACAGGTGCGGTCAGTGCTTTTTATTTTTATACCAAATCTGATGACTCTAACCGTAGTTTGCTTATCAAAAAACAACAGGAAGTTTTGCAAGCCCTACAAACAGCTTTTCGCAATGATATTGACAAAAAAGATTTTACAGATTTCGAAAACTTCTTATCGGTTTCGAATCCCTATCTTCATGCCTTAACCAAATCCTTAGCTGATATTCATGGCATAGACATTAATGTTTTTAATCATCATGGGCAAATTACGGGAAGTTCGCAACCGCGTATTTTTACCGAACAATTGATCGGTCTACAAATTCACCCCGCTGCCTATCAATATATTAAATACCAACACCAACAAGATTTTCTACAAAACGAACACATTGGCAGTTTGCGCTATTTAGCTGCTTATATGCCCATCAATAACCAACAAAATCGCCTTATTGGTTTTGTCAATATCCCTTATTTTGCGCGTGAAAAAGAATTTAGGCGCGAAATTTCTGCATTCTTAGTGCAACTTGTCAATGTATTTATTTTGTTGTTGGCAATAGGTAGTTTGTTGACCGTTTGGCTATCAAACAACATTACCAACCCTCTGCTGATGATTAGCGACCGTTTGCGTGGTATTGAGTTGGGCAAAAAGAACGAACTGTTGACTTGGCCCGATGATGACGAAATTGGTAAATTGGTACAGCAATATAACCAAACTGTATTGCAGTTGGAACAAAGTGCTAAGTTGTTGGCACAATCGGAGCGGCAAAGCGCTTGGCAGTCGATGGCAAGACAGGTGGCACACGAGATAAAAAATCCGCTCACACCCATGAAATTGAGCATCGAACACCTGCAACGTGCCTACAAAGACAACCACCCTAATGCTCGAATGATGACCGATAAAGTGCTGACACGCCTTATTGAACAAATAGATATTTTATCGGAAATCGCTACCGAATTTTCCAATTTTGCCAAAATGCCTGCACCTATCAATGAAATTTTGAATCTCAATACCATTTTACAAAGCATTGTTGACCTGCACCAAGATACCCAAGGTGTAACGATTCACAGTGTTTTGCCCGCTCAAACCGCTTGGGTCTTTGCCGACAAAAACCAATTATTGCGCGTGTTTACCAATATCGTCAAAAATGCTATTCAGGCTATTCCCGATGAACGCGAAGGAATTATTGTGGTTAATATGAAACTCAACGAACAACAAGTAGTTATTGGCATTGCAGATAATGGCACGGGTATTCCCGAAGAAATGCGCGAAAAAGTGTTTTCGCCCAACTTCACTACCAAAAACTCTGGTATGGGCTTGGGATTAGCCATGTCGCAAAATATCATCGAAACTGCAAAAGGAAAAATCTGGTTTCAGACTGTATTAGACGAAGGCACAACTTTCTTTGTCCAGTTGCCTTTATCACAAATTGATTAACTAATGTGTATGTAGCTAACCAAAAATTGTGGCTGCCTCAAAAGTCGATTCTATCTTTATTTTAAATAAAATTTTATTTATAATTACCGAAAAATCAGCATTTTATAAATAAAACAGATTTACAATAAGATATTTCTACGACTTTTGAGACAGCCACAATATTAATATAGTTTCGTTTTACTGAAACTACTATTATCGCAATTGTCGTTGCGTATTTTGTTGTATTTGTTGTACTGTAACTGCTGATGATTCGACCACCAAAGTTTTTGCAACAATATCATGCAAAGCCTGTTTTTTCTCGGTTAAACCCGCCAACACAAAACCTATCATGATGGTAACATAGCTTAACAGTTTGGAGAAATAACGACCTGTTGCTCTGCCAAAAGTTAACTTTTCACCATTCATATCGGTCACTTTCAAGCCCATTGCCATTTTTCCGAAAGTGGCTTGGTATTTAGAACTTTCTAAAACGGCAGCGTATAACCAACCAAAAAATAACCAGCTACCATTTTCGACACCCACCAAGTTCATCATAAAACCTAAAATGGCAGAGTCTATCATAAAAGCAGCAAAGCGTTTCCAAAAACCCGCATACTGAATCATACGATAGCTTGTGGGAGGTGGCGTTGGTTGATTTTGTGGTACGTGCATCATCGTACCTGTCAAAGTGCTTTGATAGGGATTTGCATAAGTGGCGGTATTGGGCGGTGAATTATAGTTATAGTTGATTTGGATAGTTTGTTTTTGGTCATTTTTGAGCGGCACTCTAAACGAGTTTTGTTTATGATTCCAATAAAAGGTATTGATATCTTGTGCCAAATAATCGCCCAAGAAACAATCTTCTTCGATGGGTTCGTTTTGTTTGGTGTTGGGATTAAGATATGTCAAATCCCAATTGCCCTCAAAAACATTTTTGTTGATGCGACGCGCACTATCGAGCAAATCGCGAAAAGAATGATGGTGACTAACGATAATATGTGCTTCCTTATTTTTTGATTTATCGATAAGCACTACTGGTTCCATCTGCAAAATTTCTGCCATATTGTTTTATACTAATTGTAGAAAAATTGTCGAGCGTGTAGAGATGTTTTTTTTAGCGAACAGAGATATTTCGGGCTTGTTTAGTCATTGTATTGCCAATTTGGTAGGTATCCAACACCAATGTATTAGCCAATCGGTCGTGCATAGACTGTCGGCGGTTGTTGAAAAACACCATCGCCAAACCCCACAATCCTGTAATAACGGTCAAGACTTTGCAAAAAAATCGTCCTGATGTGCGTTCAAATGTCAATGGGTTGCCATTTTCATCGGCTACTCGCAAACCCATGGCGCGTTTTCCGAAAGTAGCTTGGTGCTTTTTGGAACTTTCGCCCAATGCAAAGTAAAGCCATGCAAGCAACATAGTTGTACCAACACCAAGACTAAAAAAGTTAACAATTGCCACAATAACAGCAATGTCTATCATATTGGCAACAATACGTTTGCCTAAATTGGCATATTGAGGTGGTGCGCTTTGCGGAACAATAAAAGATTGCACCGATGGCATAGTTGAAAAAGACTCGGCACGCGGAGCAAATACTTTTCGTTGGTTGTTAATAGTGACTTTAACAGCATCAGCTTTATAATTCCAATAAAAAGTGGTGATGTTTTGGAACAAACAATCTGCCAACTCGTCTGTAGCCTGCAAAACTTGCGGTTTTTGGGTATCGGGGTCTAAATAAATCAAATCCCATTGTCCAACAAAAGCATTCGGTTCTAATCGACGCGCCGAACGCAAAACATCATCGAACATATAATCAGGAGAAGCAAGTACATTGACACTACAGTTTTTTTGTTGGTCAATTAAAATAATGGGTTCCATCTGGCTCATAGCTTTGGTTTTTGTTTTTGTATACAATTACAAAGATGGATAAAAAGTTCCCAAAAATTGGTTTTTTCTAAGAAATTTTATCCAATTTGTTTTGTAGGCTTTTGTGTGTGCAAATCTAAGGCTTTTTATCCAAAAAATAGTAATGTTGGCACAAATTTAACAAAAAATAGCTGTAGAAAAATTTTTGTTTTTTTGTATTTAGCAAGATCTTCTTATTTTTGTCAATCATTCGGCTTAAGATGGTATTTTATAAAGCCCTTTGCAAGTTACTTTTTTTTGAAATCTGGGGATTTCGTCTGTGTTGTGAGGTAAGCCAAACTATGTAAACCTTAATTAAATTACTAATTTACACCTATTTTTTTACGATTTTATCTATAAATTTCGTGTTTTTGCAAAACAGTAGCTTCGAAATAATCGATATTAGCTTGCGCCAATAGCTGACATTTGGGAGCATTATTTTTTTGGTAGTTACATAGATAAATATCGAGGGTAAGGAGTTCAAATTCTGGCCATGTATGGATAGTTATGTGTGATTCTTTTAGGCAAATAGCTGCCGTGAACCCACCTGAATCGAAAATATGATAGGTACAACCTACTAATAATAATTGGTGGTGTTGGAGCAATTTGGCAGAAAAAACGCGCCATGCTTTACAGTCCGTTAGGCATGCATTCGAGCTGGTTTGTAGTTGTAATAAAATGTGTAGTCCTGCTTCGTAGGTAGGGGCGATATTTGGGTACATCTAAATAAAAAAGTAATGATGGTCAATTTACTTGCTTGCAGCGCGGAATTTGCTATTTTGCGGAGTGTGGCAGAAAGTGTTTATTATGGTGGCAAAAATAAGGAAAATTGGTGAAAGATAAGAAAGTTGTGGCTATTTTCGAAAAAAACACCCGACACCTCTACAATTCGTATTTAGGTATCCATAAAAGTTTGGGTAGCTAAATTTGCCCCTAATGGACGGACTTTATTTCTTTTTTCAAAAAAAAAATCACAATAATTGTATAAGTAATTGGAAAACCCACAAAAAAGTTCTACCTTTGCACGCCGAAAATAAAAAAAAAGCTATCTCTAATGATAAATCCATTAATACAGTACGTACAAGATCAATTAGCTCCACAAAAAGAAGTACCTTCGTTTAAATCGGGAGACAATATTACCGTACACTACAAAATTGTAGAAGAGGGTAACAAAGAACGTATCCAAGCATTTCGTGGTGACGTAATTCAAGTGAAAGGCGGACCAGACAACCCTAATCGTACCATTACCGTTCGTAAAGTGTCGGGAGGTATTGGTGTAGAGCGTGTTTTCCCTATCTTATCACCCAATATCGACAAAATCGAAGTGAATAAACGTGGTAAAGTGCGTCGCGCCCGCTTGTTCTATCTCCGCAAATTGAGCGGAAAGAGTGCGCGTATCAAAGAAAAACGTATGCGTGTAGCCCACTAATTGCGTTTTTCTACAGCCCTTTGTCTGTATGCCCCAAAGCTACATTTGCGCCTTTTTCTCCGCAGATGTGGCTTTTTGGTGTTGAATTTGTATAACTTACTGTTGTTTTTTTATTCAACATGGATTTTATTGACCATAAACTGCAAATCATTGAAAATTGCCTACAAACCAATACCTACCAAAGCATCGAAACCGAACGCATAGAGTTGAAAAACTTGGCAGGTGGTTGGGGAGATGATTGGTATAAGTCAGTATGTGCTTTTTTGAATACTAATGGCGGGGCAGTCATCATTGGGGTTAGTGATAACGATAGGCAAAAACCACCTACTTACAAATTCACAGGTTATACGAATAGCAAAAACAATGAAACACATTTAACCGAAGAACTACACAGAAAATTTACTGATGTCAAAGGACAGCCAATCCCTAATTTGCAACAAAAAATTGATTGGGAACTTCGCGATTTTCATGGAGGTATTGTTGCTATAGTATACGTAGAGGCTTTAGATGATACGCAAAAATACTGCTATTATAACAACATAGCTTATGTGCGTCGGCTAACAGGAGACCACAAACTTACTTCTTCAGAAATTAAAACGCATGAGGAACTGAAGCTGGAACTTATTCGCTACCAAGAAATTGAAAAAATACCATTTGCTCAAATTACAGATTTAAATGTTGATGTGCTGAACAAATATATTGCTCAATATAATGCAGGCAAAAAGCGTGGCGAGACCTTAAAAGCCAACCTCGAAAGTGCTTTGTCTTTTTTGGAACGAGAAGGTTTTGTGCGTGATGAACAACCTACACTACTTGGCATATTGGTGTGTGGTGATGACCCTTATCATTTTTTGCAAGGACGTTGTCAAGCCGATTGTTATGTGCAGTATCCCAAAAGTCAACAAATTGCGAACGACCAAGAATCGATACAAGATACCATTGTTCCGCTCATACAGCGCAGCTTTAATTTTGTGTGGCGCAATATCCACAAAGCTATTGTAGCGAGCAATGCAGGCACAATAGTTCCTGAATATCCCGAATCGCTTTTGCGCGAAAGCCTCAACAACGCCTTTGCTCACCGCGATTATCAAGACGACCGTTTTGTCATAATAGAACTCAAACCGGGGCAGCATTTGTTGGTGCGCAATCCGGGCAGATTTGAACAACGACAACGCATTAATGTCTCCACATCAATAGGCGAAATTAGGCGTATCATTCCAATACAAGTGGCTCGAAATCCCAAATTGACCCATTTGCTCAAAAGTTTTGCCTATTGGGAAGGCAAAGGACGCGGTTTGAGTGCTTTAACTGATGCTTGTTTGGACAACGAAATTGATTTGCCCTACTATGTGTTGCACGAAAACGAAATACAACTTTATATCCCAACAGGTAAGATATATGATTCGGAGATGGAATATTGGTTAAACAGTTTTTCGGGTTATATTGATACCCAAATGGGGCGCGACCTTAGTGAGGAGGAGAGAGTTCTTTTGGCATTTTTCAAAAAATCACAAGAGCAGAATCGTTTGAACCGCTATACCATTTTGATTACTGCTGACAATAACCATAATAACGCTATAGCAAGCTTAGAACAGGCAAAGTTGGTGTTTAAAAACCTCGAAAATCCGCGCAACGATTTGTATCCTGTCTATCAGGTAAATCCTATTTTGTTGCAAAAAGATTTTAGGCAAGAATTACAACAACAATTTGGCGAAAATGTTATTACCTCTCTTAGTTCCGATGCCAAAGCGGTACTGAATGCTATCTATTGGCACGAACATTTTGGCAAAAAAAATAGCACGATTAGCGCCAGCGCCATAGGTACTTTTTTGTATCTAAAAGACCACAAAAAAATTGTCGATATCAAGCAATTCAACAATCACCAACGCAAAATTCGCAATGTTTTTAACCAATTGGAAGACAAAAATTTTATTGTCCGAAAAGATGGCACGCAACGAATCGATAAAGGTAGCACACCCAATTTTAGGCTAAACACCACCGCTGCCTCAAACACACTGTTCAACTAAACTATCCCAAATTCCCACTATGGATTACCTAAAAGTCACCCCAAATCACCTACCGCATATTGCGCTGATACAACTCAACCGTCCCAAAGAACTGAATGCCCTCAACTTGCAATTGATGGGCGAGTTGCGCGACGCTTTGCGAAGCCTCGATGCTGATACCGATGTGCGTGTTATTGTTCTCACAGGCAACGAACGCGCCTTTGCAGCGGGTGCCGACATCAAAGAAATGGCAGGACGCACTGCTATTGATATGTTCAATGTCGACCAATTTACCACTTGGGATACTATCAAAAAAACAAAAAAGCCTATCATCGCAGCCGTATCAGGTTTTGCTTTGGGCGGCGGTTGTGAGTTGGCAATGTTGTGCGACATGATTATTGCCTCGGAGTCGGCACAGTTTGGGCAACCCGAAATCAAAATCGGAACAATGCCCGGTGCAGGAGGGACGCAACGCCTCACCCGCGCAGTTGGCAAACAGTGGGCAATGGAGATGGTTTTAACGGGACAATTTATGTCTGCCGAAAAAGCCTATCAAGCAGGCTTGGTCAATCGGGTGGTGCCTGTGGAACTTTATTTGCAAGAAGCGCTAAAATTGGCGCAACAAATCGCACAGATGTCACCTATTGCCGTTAAATTAGCCAAAGAATCTGTTTTGCAAGCCTTTAACAGCCATTTGGACGAAGGCTTGGCGTTTGAGCGTAAAAACTTCTACCTGACCTTTGCTTCCAACGACCAAAAAGAAGGCATGACGGCTTTTGTCGAAAAACGCGCGCCACGCTTCGAAGGGAAATAACCCACCTTGCTTTCATCACTAAACACGCTACTTTTTTCATCATCAAAAAAAATTATCAGTGAACAACATAGAATACATAGCCACTACCTTTCAAGGTTTAGAAGAAGTTTTGGCAAAAGAAATTGCCGATTTGGGCGGAAGTGTGACGCAAATTTATACGCGCGCAGTTGGCTTTACGGGAGACAAACGTTTTCTATACAAAGCTAATCTTCATTTGCGCACCGCTATCAGGATTTTATTGCCTCTTGCTCGCTTCGAAGCCATTAGCGAACACCAATTATACAACGAAGTATACAATATTAATTGGCTAGAACATCTCGATGTATCCCAAACTATTGCGGTACAAAGTGCGATTAATTCGCCCCATTTCAACCATTCGCAATACGTAGCGCTCAAAGTCAAAGATGCTATTGTCGATAAATTCAAGAACAAAATCAACGACCGTCCCAACGTCAATACCCAAAATCCTGATGTGCGCATTCATATCCACATTAGCGGTTCGGTTGCGTCTTTGCTACTGGATAGTTCGGGCGACTCTTTGCACAAACGCAGCTACCGCATCGCTACTACCGAAGCCCCAATCAATGAAATTTTAGCAGCAGGTTTGGTGCTTTTATCGGGATGGAAAGGCGAAACTATTTTTGTTGACCCTATGTGTGGCTCTGGCACCATTGCCATCGAAGCGGCTATGATTGCCAAAAATATGGCACCCAATATCAACCGATCAAGTTTCGGTTTTCAGCGCTGGAAAAACTACGATGAAGCCCTTTGGGAAAGTGTTCGACAAGAAGCCATCGACCAAGAAAAAGAAGCCGACCACTGGATTTTTGCTCATGATATAGACCAACGCGCCATCGAAACAGCCCGAAAAAATATCGAAAAAGCCGGTGTTGATGATTCTATCAAATCGGCAGTTAAAGCCATCGAACATACACCGTTGCCACACGGAGGCATGATGATAACCAATCCGCCTTATGACCATCGCTTGTCTGTTGACGACGTGAATGCCTTCTATCGTACTCTTGGCGATGCCCTCAAACAACATTATTCGGGTTATACCGTCTGGATTTTGAGTGCCAACAAAGATGCCATGAAACACATCGGCTTAAAAGCCTCGCGCCGCCTCACGCTTCACAATGGTGCATTGGAGTGTAAGTATTATCAATACGAAATGTATTCGGGTAGCAAGAAAAAAAATGAAGAATAAGGCGCAAATTTCGGAAAAAAAGCCGTATCTTTGCACCGCATTAGCCAAAGCTATCCTATCGTAGCTTTGCTAAAAAGAGTTGTTAGCTCAGCTGGTTTAGAGCGCTACCTTGACAGGGTAGAGGTCACAGGTTCGAACCCCGTACAACTCACCATGTTGCTTGCCACAGCGTTTTGGGCAGTAATTATTTTTGAATTACAAAATACAACCATCTCAAAAAAATACATAACTTTCTGTCTATCAGTTCGTTATGTATTTTTTGTTTTTTAATAAATTATAGATAGACAAGGCATTTGTCACTAATAAAACAATAAGCATGAAACTAACATCAATTCATCTTACAGGCTATAAATCTATTGACAACCGCATAGGAACGTCTATAGAATTTGGCGATATTACCATTATGCTCGGCGCTAATGGTGTTGGCAAAAGCAATTTGGTATCTTTTTTCGAGATGCTGAACTACATTATGACAGGTGCATTGCAAAAATATGTGGCAGAAAGAGGGTTTGCAGATACTTTTTTGTTTTTTGGAGCCAAACAAACCCGCGAAATAATGGCAACTTTAAATTTTTCAGACGACAGTGCTGAAGATATTTATGAATTTAGACTAAATTATGCAGCAGGAGACCAACTTATTTTCACCGAAGAAACAATATCTTATAAAAGTAAAACACTTGATACGGACAGACCATTTATTGTTACATTAAATCCAGGCGTTAGAGAGTCTGATTTGTTGCAAATTAAATGGAGTAATCAATCAAAAACAGTAAAAACAACAGCTAATGTTATCCTAAATTTGCTCAAAAATTGCAAGGTTTTTCATTTTCATGACACCTCATTACAAGCAAGAATTAGGAACAAATGTTATATTGAAGACAATAGATATTTAAACAACGATGCGGGCAATTTAGCAGCTTTTTTATATCGTCTCAAAGAAGCCAATGAAACTCATGTTTATTACCAAAAAATACTGCGTTATATTCAAAAAGCAATGCCACAATTCGGAGATTTTGATTTGTCTCCTGATGAATTGAATAGAAATTATATTTCACTGAATTGGCACGACAAAACCAATTATACCTATTTGTTGGGACCACACCAAATTTCTGATGGTTCTTTGCGGTTTATGTGTCTGGCTACTTTATTGTTACAACCTCCCCAAATGTTACCCAAAGTAATCATATTAGACGAACCCGAATTGGGGTTACATCCTTCTGCCATTACCTATCTTAGCGGTATGATAAAGGCAGCAAGCAAGCACGCGCAAATAATTGTCGCTACTCAATCACCAAGTTTAGTTGATGAATTTGAGTTAGAAAATATTGTGGTTGTTGAACGCCAACTTTCCACTAATGCTACCACTTTTAGCCGAAAAAACGCCAATGATTTGGCGCAATGGTTAGAAGATTATAGCCTTAGTGAACTTTGGGAGAAAAATGTAATAGGAGGGCAACCATGACATATACACATCTAAACATTCTTGCTGAAGGAAAGGCTGAAAGAGAATTTGCCAAAAATGTCTTGACTGAACATTATTTTAAGACCAAAAACATTACGGTAGATAGTCGGTGTGTAGCAACTTCTCGAAAATCTCGTGGTGGCTTGATAAATTATGCAAAATTCAAAAACGATTTGCTAAAGTGGATAAAAGAAGAGCAACAAAGGCAACCTTATTTTTCTAGTATGATAGATTTGTATGCCTTGCCCAATGATTTTCCTAAATTTGAAGAATCATTGAAAATAACAGACGCATATCAAAGAGTTGTATTCTTAGAAAAAGCCTTGTTCGACGACATTGCCTATCCCAAATTTATTCCGTATATCCAATTGCATGAATTTGAAGCATTACTTTTAGCAAATCCTGCTAATTTGTTGCTCGAATATCCTGACAAAACAAAAGCGGTCAAACAGTTGCAAGAAATAGTTAAAAAACATTCGAACAAGCCCGAATTAGTTAATACAGGCAAACACACATCTCCTTCCAAACGAATTATCCAAGTAATACCTGAATATGAAAGCAACAAAGTGAGTGTAGGCGTTACTTTGGCAGGTATAGATGACTTGGTAAGCCCTATCGAACATTGCAAACATTTTAGAGAATGGCTCGAAGGCATAACACAATTAATCCAACAGCAAACGACCTAACTGCCCTGTTAGGTCGTTTGCTGTTTTTGTATACTTATCTTTTATGATACGGCTGATGAAAGGTAAGGAAAATTTAGCAAGAAAACAACGAATATTGTCCTAAATTCCATTTTTTTCAGTACCTTTGTCCCCATATTTTTTATTTTCTAAACAACAAAATCCATTAGTCATGTCTATCAATGAATTAGACCAATTACATTCCTCACTTGGCGAGGAAAACGAAAAACGCATCGCAAAACCCACCGAAGAAGAAGATGATGATGATTTATTCGACTTCGATGACGATGATGACGATGAATCTGCCGACAACACATCTGACAATGACGATGATGACGACGACGATGATGACAAGGAGGCGGAACATAAAAATAAATTAGCCGAAATGAGCGACGATGAATTTTTGGCTGTTCTTAAAGAACGTTTGCCCAAAATCATTAACAAACGTCGCCAAAAACGTGGCAAAGCACCCTTGAAAGCTAATCTTGCCAATATGAGCAATGCCGATTTTCTCGAGTTTTTGCGCACCAAAATGGCTAAACGCGTCAACAAACGTCGTCAAAAACAAGGCAAATCGCCCTTTAATTTCGAAAGCATGAACGATTCCGAATTTGTAGCATTTGTCAAAGAACATGTTGCCAAACGCCGCGATAAAGTTCGTAATAAACGAAAATAATTAATACTGTTTATTTAAAATCGTCTTATTATGCCTTATAGTCAGTATACTAATTTACAAAGCATTGCCAGCAATTTAATCCGCAAATAATACTTACTAACTTATTTGCAAACATTGCCGCCTTGTCTCCAAGCGAGTGGCTACAGGAAACGTTGCACCGCAATACCAAACGCCGATTGGCTTATTACAACGAAAAATCGCGCTCCGAAGGTATTGTTTTCCCCATTTTGACCGACCTTTTGCACCAGAATAATTTCAGTTTTTCGCTATATTCAGGGGCGATTATTGAAGGTGATAAACATTTGGGATTGAATGGCGAATGCGATTTTGTATTGACCAAGGCACAACAAAGCATTGAGTTAGAACGCCCTGTTTTTTGTATAGTCGAGGCTAAAGATAACGACATAGAGTTGGGGATTCCACAATGTATTGCTCAACTATATGGAGCGCGGTTGTATAACGAAAAATCAGAAAATTTCTCACCTGCTGTTCTCTATGGAGCTGTGACAACAGGAACAGAATGGAATTTTCCTATGGCTGCAAGAAAATACAGTTTATATAGACGAAACATTGTATTATATAGCCAATTTATCGCAACTTTTGGGCGTTCTAAATCATATTGTTTTACAATTTAGTAATAACAATTAGTTTTTATCAACAATAAACTACTTTATCATCTTTTTTACACCAAATATTTTACAACATCATTCATAATAAAAAAACATGGCTATTGTAGAAATAAAAGTACCCAGCGTTGGTGAATCAATTACCGATGTGACGCTATCGAGCTTGGCGGTTAGCAATGGAACTGCCGTAAAGATGGACGACCTTTTGTGCGAATTTGAATCAGACAAGGTGAATTTTGAGCTACGTTCCGAAGTAGCTGGTACTGTTCAATTCTTGGCAAATCCGGGCGATGATGTTAAAGTTGGTAGCGTCATTTGTACTATCAACACCGATGCCGCCACCACTACAACCGCCCCACCACCTGCTGCCAGCACTGAGCAAAAAACAACTGTCGTTAATCAACAAGGAACAAACACAGACGCTTCGTATGCCGAAGGGCACCCATCTCCTGCCGCTGTTAAACTTATGGCAGAAAACAATGTGAGTGCCGCCGATATTAAAGGTACAGGTGTTGATGGCAGAATCACAAAAGAAGACGTTTTGGCTTTTTTGGAGAGCAAAAAACAAACACCACCACCACCCGCTACTACTGCTCCCGCCGCATCTACTCAAACTACTGCATCGGTCGAAAAAAATGCGGGTAACAAGCGCGCCGATTCACGCGAAAAGATGACACGTTTGCGCAAAACCATCGCCAAACGCCTCGTCGAAGCCAAAAACCATACAGCTATGCTCACCACTTTCAACGAAGTGGATTTGACCGAAATCATGCAGTTGCGCAAAACATATAAAGAAAGTTTTGAGAAAAAACATGGTATTGGTTTGGGCTTTATGTCATTTTTCTGTAAGGCAGCTACTACTGCTTTGTTAGAATTCCCATCAGTTAATGCTTTTATTGCTGATGAAGATTTTATTGAATATCATGACTATGTAGATATTTCGGTAGCCGTTTCTACTGACAAAGGTTTGGTTGTTCCCATTATCCGTGATGTGCAAACTATGCAACTTCATGACATAGAGTTGGCTATTAAAGAAGTAGCAACCAAAGCTCGTAACAATCAGTTGAGTTTGCAAGACATCACTGGTGGCACGTTCACCATTACAAATGGAGGTGTTTTTGGGTCTCTTTTGTCAACACCTATCATTAATCCACCACAAACAGCTATTTTGGGTATGCACAGTATTCAGGAGCGTCCTATGGCAATCGCAGGTGAGGTCAAAATTCGTCCGATGATGTATCTTGCCCTTAGCTATGACCACAGGATCATCGATGGTAAAGAAGCGGTATCATTTTTGGTGCGCATCAAACAGTTGTTGGAAGAACCAATGAAATTGTTTTTAGGTATATAATGTTTTCTTATCCATAACAACACCAAACAGATGTAAAACCAAAGAAATGTGCTTGTTTGGTGTTGTTATCTCTCCGTATATCTAAAAACTTTCGCTCTATTGAAAACATCCAAGTATCAAGTAGATTTTGACAACAATTGGAAAGGAATGGTGTCAGAAATGGCAGAAGATTTTTTGGCATTTTTTCTTCCCGACTTATATCAAGATATCGATTTATCACAGCCTATTTTGTGTATCGAAGAAGAACTATACAACCAAATACAAGAAGCTGATAAAGAACGTATAGTGGATAAATTGGTGCGCGTACATCTCAAAAATGGCAAAAAGAAGTTAGTTTTGGTGCATATTGAATTTCAAACTAGTTCTGAAAGTAATTTTTCGGAACGAATGTATCAATACTATCATCTTATTCGTTCTAAATTTAAAGAAAGCGTAACAGCCATTGCTATTTATACCGGCAAACAAAAACCGCGTCTATACAACCATTATATAGAAGAAGATTATGGCACAAGTTTGGTTTATAGGTTCAATACCTATAGGGTTATTAAACAAATTGAGCAAGAATTATTGGATAATCCAAATCCTTTTGCTCTTTTTGTATTGGCTAACTATTATGTTTTGCACACCAAAGCAGAACAAACAGAACGTTTGTCTTTCAAAGAAAAACTGTTTGAGTTGGCACAACAACGCGGTTATTCACACCAAAAAACATCAAATTTGTTGTTGTTTATCTACGATTTGATGACCCTTTCCGATTCTTTAAAAAAACTATTTAACAACTATCTTTTACAACCTAAATTGCAATCAGGTATGTTTGAAAAACACAAATTCAGCCAAGATACCATAGACTTTGTGAATTGGCAAACACAAGTAATTTTTGGTACAACCATAGAAGCCGAAACTCAAAAGGCAAAGAAAGAAGCAGCCGAAGCAAAAGCAGCAAAAGCAGCAGCCGAAGCAAAAGCAGCAAAAGCAGAAGCCGAAGCAAAAACAGCAAAAGCAGAAGCCGAAGCTAAGGTAGAGCAAGAATGTTTTACTATAATTAACCTCTATCAAAAAATCCGTCTATCCATAGAGGATATTGCAGCAGTACAAAACATCACACCTGAAAAAGTGCGCCAAGTTTTGGTTGAAAATAGCATTATAAAAGCCTAAAATTATCTCATCTATATCCATTTTATCCAAATTATGAACATCGCAATAGGGTCTGACCATGCTGGGTTTGATCTAAAAACAATTCTTGTCAATTATCTACAAAACAATTCCACATATATTTGCCAAGACTTTGGTACATATAGCCCCGAATCGGTAGACTATCCCGATTTTGCCCATTTGGTTGCCGATGCTGTTGCCACAGGACAATACGACAAAGGAATTTTATTGTGTGGTAGCGCCAATGGTGTGGCTATTACTGCCAATAAACATGCTACCATTAGAGCCGCTTTGTGTTGGCAAGAAGAAATAGCCACCTTAGCCCGACAACACAATGATGCCAATATACTTTGTATCCCCGCCCGATTTGTCACCACAGAAACTGCCTTCAAAATGGTAGATATATTCCTAAATACCCCTTTCGAGGGTGGACGACATGCTCAAAGAGTAGCTAAAATTAGCTGTTATACAAAATGAATATAGAGACACCTGCTATTATCCAGTCAGCACGCAACACGCTTCAAATCGCCATTGATGCCTTGTATCAATTACAACAAACCATTTCCGACGACTTTACACTAGTAGTCAACCATTTATGGTACAACAAAGGGAGAATTGTTGTCACAGGTATTGGTAAAAGCGCCATTATCGCACAAAAAATGGTGGCTACTTTCAATTCCACAGGCACACCTGCTTTATTTATGCACGCCGCCGATGCCATTCATGGTGACTTAGGCATGATTACTGATCAAGATAGCGTATTGTGTATTTCCAAAAGCGGTGAAACTCCCGAAATCAAAACCCTCCTCCCCTTACTCAAAAACAGAACTATTCCCATCATTGCCCTTACTGCCAATAATAACTCCTACTTAGCGTTTCATGCCGACTTTGTCCTACACACCCCTATAAAACAAGAAGCCTGCCCCCACAACTTAGCCCCCACCACCAGCACCACCCTACAGATGGTAGTTGGTGACATGCTGGCTGTTGCTTTGTTAGAACAACGCGGATTTAGTTCTGACGATTTCGCACGTTTTCACCCCGGCGGCGCACTTGGCAAACAACTGTATCTTACCGTAGACGAAATTTATCGCCTAAACGATAAACCACAAATCCTACCCAATGCCGATTTTAACGAAGTAGTATTGAACATTACTCAACATCTCTTGGGAGCAACAGTTGTTGTTGATAACCACCAACAAGTTTTGGGTATTATCACTGATGGCGACCTGCGACGAGCTTTGTTGCACTCCTCAAAAAATATTCGCGAGTTAGACGCTACTGCTCTTATGACCCCAAACCCACACACCTTACCCAAAGGAACATTAGCTATCGAAGCGTGGCAACTCATGAGAAACCGAAAAATTACGCAAGTCATTATTATCAACGAACACCAACAATACGAAGGCATTATCCATATCCATAACTTAGCACGAGAAGGATTTGCATAACCCCCCTCTCCTACTCTGCTACCAATAACCTCTAATGCTATGTTTGCCTCAACTCTATTTACCATATCTCCTCAAAAAAATATGTGGTGGAAAAAACACAACCAACTAAGTGACGAACAAATCGTTCAACAAATCCTACAAACCGGTAACACCGATTTGTTTAGGGTTTTGTATGAACGATATGCACAAAAAGTGTATGGCAAATGCTTAGATATGGTAAAAAACAAAAATGATGCAGAAGATTTATTGCACGACATCTTAGCAAAAAAAGTCTTCCTTAAACTAAGTAGCTTCGAAGGCAACTCAAGTTTCAGAACTTGGGTATACCGAATTGCACACAACCATTGCATTGACTTTTTGCGTGACAAACACAAACTAATCACCCACAGCTACGACAACGCTCGTAGAGTACCAAGTGTTGACGATGAACCAAGTTCCGAATTATTAGAAGTAGAAGACAATGATGATATAGAACGCAAAAAATTGTTCGAAATCCGTGTCGACCGATTAGAGGTATTAATGGAACAATTAGACCCCGAAGACCGTAGTATTCTACTCATGAAATATCGCGATGACATGTCAATTGACGAATTGCGTATTATTTTGGGTATGAGTGGAATTAGCGCCACCAAAATGCGTGTCAAGCGAGCCCGCGACCGTTTGCGCAATCTATACAAAAATATCTATGGCACGGACGACTAAAATTTGTACCTATTATTTTATTTCTATGCGTTTTATCTCATTTATGCCCCCCAAACTATATCCAACAATTTATGTCTTTCGAAAATAATCCTTTCAAACAATTGCAACAAGCCAATGATCTGCCTTCAAAGCATCAAGAAGAAGTCCTGAATGCAGTTAATACCACCAAATTCTGGTTAGAATTTTGGGATTTATTCACTGTCACGCAGTTTGAAATCACCCAAAACGCTTTATCCACCATCTACGAAGCCATTGTAGACACCGACAATCCAACATTGTTTAACTCTACACCTAAACTATAATTTTCCACAATTATGAACCCACAAATAGAAAATATACGCGATGTTTTTGTAGCCTATTGGTACACTTTTATCGAAGCCCTTCCCAAATTTCTAATTGCCATCACCCTACTATTAGTAGGTTGGATAGTGGCACGCCTCCTTTCTGCTCTGGTCGTCCGCCTATTGCGTTTGGTAAAAATCAAATCTCTCACCAAACACATGCCCGCACCCGAAATGCTAACCCGCGCCAATATACAAATCTCTTTTTCCGACATTGTTGGCAACTTGGTCTATTATGTCACTTTGCTTTTCTTTGTCGTAACAGCCAGCACTGTTTTAGAATGGCAGATAATTTCTGACCAAATCAATATGCTCATCAACTTTTTGCCTACCCTATTTAGTGGTATCATTTTGTTTGTGATTGGCTACTATCTGGCAACTTTCGTGAGCGATATTATCAAAGCCACTACTCTGTCATTAGGAATCGGAGCAGGTAGGGCATTGAGTAGTTTCGTTTTCTACTTCATATTGGTCATCACCACCCTCACCGCATTAGACCAAATTGGCATAGATACTACCATTATCCGTTCCAATTTGGTGGTTATCATTGGAGCTGTTATGTTAGCAGCCAGTATCTCATATGGTATTGCCTCGCGCGACATCTTGTCCAACATGTTAGCCTCTTTTTTCAGCCGAAAAGCCTTTAGTATTGGGCAAACTATTCGAGTAGATGATATCGAGGGAACTATTATTCGTATGGAAAGTACCTTTATCATGATACAAACCAATAGCGACCAAGTCGTTATTCCTACACGCGAACTAATTACAAAGAAAGTTCATATCGTCCGAAAATAATCCGTTGTTTAGCATCACAAACAACGGGCTTAATAATATATTAAATTTTTACATGCAAAAACCCAAAAAGAAATCCGCAAGCCGAAAAGGTTTGCGGATTTAATGACATTAATATACTTTTTTTACAACATTTAGATAACTAATACCCCTATAAGTTACACTAAACTTTCCTGTTGTTCTAAAAAGTAATACCTTGTCATTGTTCTCTTGTTTAATACACTACACTAACTCTTTTTACCCTTATCTTTCTTTCTGAAAGACGATGCAAAGATACGGCATAGTGCAAGGTCTGCAAAACTTAATTTTTAGCAAAATTAGTAATCTAATTAGAAATCAAACAAGATTACCTTATGAAATCTTTTTACGTTAATAAAATAAAAATCTATAATCATCTGATTTACAAGTAATTACACCTAAAAAAAACCATAAAGTAGAAAACCGAAATTATTTTTTCTTCTTAAAAATTAGGTCAAACAGAAAAAAACAGCTTCTTTTCAAAATAATTTTTTCATAAAAAAGTACCAAAAAATATTTTTTACGAGAAAATCGCACTTCTCAAACATTCAAAAGGGCAGACTTTTAGTGAAAAAGTCTGCCCTTTTTGTTATGTCGTATCTACAAAAATTCAACACTATTTTGCTATTAACTCGCCGCCTTTAGCGTTTTTAGCTTATCTTTTGTCAATTTTGACAAAGCATAATCCAAAGTAATCGTAAATTCAGAGAGTCCTGTTTGTGACGGTAATTCGAACATAGCATCAGTCATAATACTTTCGCAAATAGACCGTAAGCCGCGCGCACCCAACTTAAATTCGAACGCTTTTTCGACAATAAAATCTAACACATCTTCACTAAAATGCAATTTTATTCCTTCCATCTCAAACAATTTGGTAAACTGTTTTACCAAAGCGTTTTTGGGTTTGGTAAGAATCATACGCAAAGTAGGACGGTCAAGCGGTTCTAAATAAGTTAAGGCAGGCACACGTCCAATCAATTCGGGTATTAGCCCAAAAGATTTGAGGTCTTGAGGACTAACATAGCGATACAGATTTTCTTTTTCAGTAACGGACACGACTTCCTCTTGGCGAAAACCGACCATTTGTGTTTGAACACGTCTACCGATGATTTGCTCAATGCCGGGAAACGCCCCTCCACAAATGAACAAAATATTGTTGGTATTGACCGTAATCAATTTTTGTTCAGGATGTTTACGACCACCTTGGGGTGGCACCATCACTTCGGAGCCTTCGAGCAATTTGAGCAAAGATTGTTGCACGCCTTCGCCCGAAACATCGCGCGTAATAGATGGATTATCACTTTTGCGTGCAATTTTATCTATTTCATCAATATATACAATACCTCTTTCGGCAGATTGTACATCATAGTCGCACACTTGCAACAAACGGCTTAAAATACTCTCAACATCTTCGCCAACATAGCCCGCTTCTGTAAATACGGTTGCATCGACAATAGTAAATGGCACGTTGAGATATTTAGCAATGGAGCGTGCCAAAAGTGTTTTGCCTGTTCCTGTGGGGCCAACCAGTAAAATATTGGATTTTTCTATTTCAACATCTTCGTGTTTGGGTTGATTGAGGCGTTTATAATGATTATATACCGCTACAGACAAAACTTTTTTAGCATCATCTTGTCCTACAATGTATTGGTCTAAAAAATCTTTGATGGCAGCAGGTTTAGTAGCTTTGTTAAAAGAAAAGCGATGATGGTTTTTCTTATCATGCCGTTCTCGGGTTTCTTGCTCTATAATAAGTTGGGCTTGTTCAACACATTGTTCACAAATGTGTCCACTTAAACCCGAAATGAGCATGACAACTTCCGATTTGCCACGTCCACAAAAAGAGCAAGTAAGATGGTCTTCTTTCCTTCTTGACATATAATAAAAATAGATGTTCTTGTAAAAAAGAAAATTGTTAGGCAATGCAAACATTATTGCACCGCCTAACAATTTGGGCAATATTGTCGTTAGGGTAATACACAACAGCAGTATGAAAGACTATGGCTTAGGAACGAGATAAGACTTCGTCAACTATGCCATATTCTTTGGCTTCTTGGGCGCGCATCCAGTAATCGCGGTCACAGTCATGGGCTACCTTGTCGTAGTCTTGTCCTGTATGTTTAGACAATATTTCATACAATTCTGATTGCATATCCTTGATAAGGCGATATGAAATTTCGATATCGCTTACTTGTCCTTGTGCTCCGCCCATAGGTTGGTGAATCATCACACGGCTATGTTGCAAACAAGCACGTTTACCTTTGGTACCTGCCGACAATAATACGGCTGCCATAGAGGCAGAAAAGCCTGTACAAAGAATAGCAATATCGGGACGAACATACTGCATGGTGTCATAAATCGCCAAACCAGATATTACTGAACCACCAGGGCTATTGATATAGACTTGTATGTCACGTTGTGGGTCAGTAGATTCCAAAAACAGCAATTGGGCAACGATAATATCTCCGACAGCAGCCTCAATGGGGCTACCCAAAAAGATAATTCTGTCCATCATCAAACGCGAAAATACGTCAATGGCAGTAGCATTCATAGGGCGTTCCTCAATAACGTTGGGTGTATAGAGGGAGCTGGGGCTACTAAAACGCGTACCATTAGAAACATTTTGAATGTATTTATCTACATGCAAACTGTTGATGCCTTCGTGTTTAACGGCAAAATCCCTAAATTCTTTACTAAATTGCATAAAGAAAAAATTTTAGTGTGTTAAAAACGCTATAATAGTTGGGTATGTATAGCAAATACCTCGCCAAGCCCAATAATTATGCCATTTTGTCGGGACTAAGCCTTTTTGTCTAATTTTTCGAACTCTTCTACTGAAATATTGGCAGTTTGAATCGAAACGTCGCTGCGCAGTATTTCAATGGCTTTGCGTTGTGCCAAACGCATTTGTATCTGTTGCACTTGTTTAGGGTCTTTCAAGAGTCCTTTGGCATAATTTACCCATTGTGCATTGAAAGAATTGTAGCCCATCTGGCGCAATTGTTCGCTCATCATAAGAATAGCTTCTTGCTCTATCTCGGCTTGTGTAGGATCAAAGTCGGAATCTTTCAGCAAATCGCTGACGATCAATTGCCATTCGTATTGCTTTTTTGCTTGTTCAAAATAAGCTGTATATGCTGGTTCTTCTTTGACAATTTCATTTTTTTCGTCTCTGCGCCACAATTCGTACAAGTATTTTTCGGGCACCTCAAAAGTTGTCTCTGCCAACATAGCATCAATTAAATCGCTTTCGTTAGCAGTTTCGGAGCGTTCAGCCCAAAATATCTCTAATTCTTCACGCACCTTATCGCGAAAACCTTGCTCATCAAGCACTTCCTCTGCATATGGATAAACCTGAGCAAAAAAATCTTCATCTAATTCAGGTTGTACATAACGCGTAGCTCGGTCAATTGTCATCTGGTAGTGTGTAGGCAAAGTATCTAAATTAGTCTCGTCTTTGATGTTCAACAGCGAATATGCAACTTCTTTTCGACCGGCTTTAAATAGGTCAAAAATAGGTACGATTATAGTATCTCCAATATGTAGACTACTCAATTTTTCGTTCCACGCAGGGTCTGTAATTTGAGAAAGCGTGAATCTGCCTACATCTGACTGAATGCCATTAGACACTATTTCGCCATTAGCATCAAGCTCGAGCAAAGTAACCGCCAATACATCATCTGCTTCAAGTGTTTCATCGGAGGTAGGTTCAATGGGGTCTTTGGCATAGCGCAAACGCAAGTTTTTAATGGTATCCTCCACATCATCTTCTTCTACCTCAATATTGTAACGTGTAAAAATTTTATTGTTATAATCCAACCTATTGACGATTTTACCATGTTCGCCCAACAACACCTCAAACACATAGTCTTGGTCAACTCGTGGGTCTATCGGAGGATTGATAGACAAACTAATAGGATTTCCCACATAGTTTCGTTGGTGTTCTTTCATATAGTTAGCTATAGTTGTATTTAGGGTCTCGTCTAAAATCCTTACCAATTTTTCTGCACCAATAATTTTGCGCAACAAGGATAATGGTGCTTCTCCTTTGCGAAAACCACGCATTTGCAAGGTTTTACGTTGGTTTTTTAGTTCTGTCATAAATCGAGGCAGATAATCGTTGGTATCTACATGGATTTGCAAAACGATATCTAAACCTGTTTGGTCAGTTAATAAATGCATATACTATGTTTAGTAAAATTAACTATGAAAGGTAAATAGTTTTTTTTGTATAAAAAGGACATTGATGTATTGTCTGCTTAGTTGTTGTTGGAATATTGCAATGAAATCAACTGACAATACTCAAACTTTATCTAAAAATTTCTACAAATTCATAGACCCCAAAACTAACAATACGATTTATTTTAGATAGCCATTATTGCCAAAAGATAAACCTTATAAGCAAACAGCAGCTTACTTATAAGGTTTTATCTTGTTTTGCCATAATTCTGCATTATCAAAAATGCCGAAAAAAAGAGTGTGCGGGTGGAGGGACTCGAACCCCCATGGTTGCCCGCTAGATCCTAAGTCTAGTGCGTCTACCAATTTCGCCACACCCGCCTCGATTTTGCGGTTGCAAAGGTACGACTTTTTTTAGTTACTGCAAATTTTTTGTCTCATTTTTTGCATTTTTTTCTAAAAAATTGCGCAATACGTCTCGAATGGAGCTATACATGTTTTCAAAATAGGCATTATCGAGCAAATTTTCGCTTTTTACCCATACCACCTCACTAATTCCCTCCGCTGTTTGGGGCTGTAAATCGTTGGGATGTGCATGGCTACAATAAATATCATACCAATGCGTAATTTTTAAAACGCGCTGATTAGTGTCATAATAGGTATGGTAGGTGGCGTTTTGATGGTTGTTTTGAGCAATATTTATCGGGGCGATGATATGGGTATTGCCAATGCCTGTTTCTTCGGCAATTTCGCGCAATGCGGCTTGTTCGTATGATTCATTGGCTTCTACTTTGCCTTTGGGCAAGTCCCATTTATCGTTGCGATAGATAAGCAACAATTCGTTGTCCACATTGCGCACTACGCCTCCCGCCGCATGAATAAAGGTATAATGAGAAAAAAAATCGGCGCGCAGTTGCTCCATATCCTCACCCACCAACCGCACTTCTTTCAGTTCGGGTGTGTTTTCGATATATTGTATAAGTGGCAAAATTTCGGTTTTGTCGTGATAGGTCAGTTGTACGCGTTCGCGCGTTGGCAGATTCAGCGAATCAGTAGTTCCAACACAAAGTATGACGGGAACTTGGTTGATATAGATGGTATTCACAAAACAAAAACTTATTAATGAAAAATTTTAGTTAGCCTTATTTTTTCCAACGTTTATAAAAACGACGTAACAACAAAACAATAACAGTAAAGATGATAAGCAGGGGCCAAAGCGCTACCAAACCAACAATAAGATGCAAAATACCGTTCCAACCATTGACAAAAGCATCGATAATATCGCTAAAAAAGCTGCGTTTAATGACATTCGGGTCGGATTTGATAGTCGATTCTTGATAAAACTCCAATTGTATGGTACTATATGATACTTGGTTTTTGAGGTAGCGCAACCTACCTTCTTGCACTTCTATTTCTTCTTGCAACACCCTAATTTGGTTTTCCGCTTCCAATACATCTTTCACATTTTTGGCTTGGTTTCGCAACACGTTAACATAACGAGCCATCACTTCTTTTTTTGTTTTCAGGCGTGTTTCTATGTCTATATATTCTTGTGTTACATCTTCGGTTGTCGCTGTTCGATAGTTCAAATATACGGTTTGATCCCCTATTGCTTGTTCGAGCAATGGCAATGCAGCGCTGGGTACACGAACGGTCATTGTGTAGCGCTTCACGCCCGACTCGGTCGAAAAATTGGAGCCAGAAATATATCCTTTGTTATTAGTAACAGCCAATTGTATCGCAGCAGCGGTTTTGTCCACGTCCTCAACCTGAAAATAATATTTTATATTCTTGATAAGTTGAGAGCCGGGGTTCATCTCGTTGATTGTAGTAGGAGTAGTAGTATATTCTTTCATTGAGGCATCGACAGCCGCAGCACCACCTTCTTGCACCATAGTATTGTTCATGGGAGATGTTGCCATTTCTTCTAAAACTACGGAATCGCTGCTACGACTACTACAAGCCAAAACAAACCAACAGAGTACTAATAAAATCACTTGTTTTTGCATAGCCTTAATTTTTGGACAAAGATAATTCTTTCTTTTTAGAAAACGATACTCTTTACCCAAAAAATAATTGGCTTATTTTTTTTTGCCTTGATGATAAAAAAAATGACACTTTCTGGCTGTTTTTGGACATTATTAAATGTTTATTTTTGTGAATGTATCAATATTTAGTCTATGCTACTTGACAATAAAAGTGTATATAAAAAAATACAAAAATACTCATTTTGGAGGAAACAGTGCTGATATGCAAGCATGAATTAACTCCAAAACATAAAAAAACGATATATAAAATTTTATTCCAGACCGATTTTAATCGTGAATTTGAACATAATTTGTCCTTTTCTGGGGGTAGGGTGCTGCCGTAGTTTTGCAGTACATTTTTTCACCTCCTTAAAAATTCGCAATTTATGTCACACAATTTCCTCAATTTCGGTCGCTTTTTAGCGTTTTGTTTCTTCGTAGTATGTGCTACAAGTAGTTTTGCACAAACAAGCAATAACAGCAGTAACACAGGGTCGGGTAATGCCCATGTACCAGTTACACCTCTACGAATGACTACACCTCCCTCAACAACGCTAAAACTTTCTCCCAATCCTACACAACATTTGGCAGTATTGCAACTACCCGATGCTATTGACCATGGCAAGCTACAAATCTTCAACACTACAGGAAATTTAATGTATGAAGAGGTCGTCTCTTCCACTACTACTTTAACTTTCGACAATTGGCAAGCAGGGGTCTACCTAATTCACCTCACTACTCCTACACAAAGCTACCAATTAAAAATGTTAATTACTCAATAGTAGCATGTCTGGCAATGTAGCTTCTTTTCCAGCTATCTTTACTTAAGGTAATGGGTAGCTGGAAAATTTTGCTACCAAAGCTTTTGCAAATTTTTAAATTCCTCCATTATCCAAGTTCTGTAAGCCATTTGAGGATTTTTGTTAATTAGGGTTTCTAATTCAACAAAAACTCTAGGCTCATATTGTGTTTCAAGTTGCTACAAGCAGGGTAAGGAGGGAGGCTAAAGCAAGTTGTCCGCGTTTGCGAATATTATGTAAAAATTCAAAAAAAGCGAGGTAATAGGGTAGTTTTTCTTGAGAAATGCCTCTATGTGGGCGCAACCATGGGCGGAGGAGCGACCAAAATCCCTCCATTGTATTAACGTGTACTTCACATTTGCCATCGCCATCTTCATCACGAGCATACTCTCCTCCGCCATGATTGACGGTTTTGTGCTCGTAATGGCTGGATAACCAGTTGTAAATGCAATATTCATCGGTATAAGTTGTACTACCCTGCTTAATATGCTTACGAATAAGTGGTTCAATCGTTTTGCGTTGGACGTTGTCAAGCATCCAAATACGAACACAACCATTCCGTTGTATCATACCCAATATCGGTGGCTTATCCTCTGCCGCCGTACCACGACCACGCTTACCTTTCAGCCGTCGCCGTCGAGGCTTACGCTTTTTTTTTTAACTTTATCACTATTGCCCTTATGCCCCGCAACCACATATAGTTCGTCTAATTCGACTTCGCCCTCTAAAACCTCTTCGGGACGCTTATTATAGAAGCCTGTTCGCAAAATAGTGGTCATATTCTGGCACACGCTCTCATTTAGTCCCAATTCTTGTGCAATTTGGGCATTTGAAAGGTTTAACCCCATCAAATAGAGGCACAGTATCCATACTTTGAGCGGTTGATGATGACCTTCAAAAACGGTATTTGTTAAATCATCAAAGTATTTTTGACAGCCTTTGCATTGATAACGATGACGATGCTCGCACGTATTGTGGTAACCATGACGTTTATAGTGTGTGCCACCGCAATGAGGGCATTTTACGCCGTCAGACCAACGTAACTCCCGTATTACTTCGTAACAATTACGGTCATCTACTAAATTTGTAATATTAAATAACATAGAAATTAACGTTTAAAAGAGCTACAAAGGTACGAACTTTTCTAGCAACTTGAAACGCATTATGAGCCAAACTCTATATTCCCGAGACGCGTCTTCCAACTTTCGTGCCGCTTTTATAAACAAAGAAAATCTTTGTTTATATTCTTCAGCCGCACTGTCTATTCTATCCATCTGCCTTCTAAGATTATCTAAATCGTAGTCTCCTACTCGCATTGCACCAAGTTTGTAACAACAACGAATACGAAGGTACTTGACCATACAAAAATATATTAGATTTTCTGGTTTAACCACAAGAAGGTGTTCTAAACATTGTTCATAGTTCCCTTTTTCGCAATGCAAAATAGCCAGTAACAAGTTTTTTACATTTTCCTGCATGTCATTGGACAGTAAGGGAGTATACGAATGTATGACAGTCATGGCAAAGTCATATTTGCGCAGTTTTAGCGACACCTGAACAACATTAATCAACCAACCGTCTGTTACATCATGGGGAGTCTTTAAAAATTTCGCTTCATGAACAAATACATACCACTCAAACAAATCTTTGCTAAAATCTAAGCCATGTTTTATAAACAACATATAACCAAATGTATTTAGCAAAAAATCTAAGGTTTTCTTCTCTAATTCTCCAAATTTATTAAAGTTTTCAATGACCGTATTCTTAAAGTCATTAAAAAATGCTCTATGTAACTCCTTAGATAGCAATACTTCAATAGCTCTTACATACAAATCAATGAGCAAATTATTACAGAAAGACGATTTTTGGATATATTGCAGTAATGCCTCTATATTGGCTGCATCTAAAGACCCTTTAACAGTATGTAGTCGGCTTATTTGTGGTATAATAATAATAGAAAGATGACGGCACAAATAATACACACCTAAATAGTAGGAACTTTTACTAGTTGCAATAGCATCAGGAACAAAATTCTCAAAACTTACGTGACGATTGTAACAGTTATATAGCTCTGCCAAACTTCTATAATGCTCAACGCTATAAACCTCTTTTGCTTCTTCGTGCTTAATAACGTCTGTCATTTTCTTCTTTGAGTCGTTGTAATAGTCTCTCTTGGCAAGTTCATAGACCAAAAAATATTTGGCATTTTGATATTCGCCCAACATATTGGTCAGTTTAAAGTATTCTTCCAACGACCTAATGAGTGTGGTTTTATGGTTGTTCACCACAAACTTCAATTGTTGGCTTAAATAAGCATTAGCAAGCTTAGTTTCCTCAAAATCAGGTCTAGCATTTTGCCAAATATACTCGAATAATTCGAACAGCCTGTCCCGACCTTCTATAGCAAAAAAAGGACTTTGCAAATACTGACGAAATTTCTCTACGTCATCAGTTCTTAAAAGAAGAAGGTAATCTCTTAATGAAGCCATATTATTATCTATAGATTAAAGTGGTTTTATCGCGGTGCATCGGATAAGAAAGTTTCAGCCTATTTTATGGGATAGCCTACTTTTGACTTGCAAAGATAGCAAAAATCTTTCATACCTTTTAACAAAAGATAACACTATAACCACAAAAAAGACACAATTGTTCCCAAATTTACTTAAGTGGGTGTTTTTTTTGGGAATCTTAAAAATAAGTTGTACCTTTGCCGCTCTAAAACATTTGTGCTTTTACAAACCAAATACTATTCATTATGGCAACAGTAATGACAACACCCGTTCTTTTTACGTCAAGTGCTTTGCAAGAACTCAAACAATTGCAATACGAACAACAAATCGGAGCAGAAATGGGCGTTAGAGTGGGCGTTAAAGGTGGCGGCTGTTCGGGATTATCCTATGTTTTGGGCTTCGACCACCCACAAGAAGGCGACGAGATGTTTGAAATAGACGGTTTGCGTTTTTTCCTACAGCCCAGCCATGCACTATACCTCATGGGTATGGAAGTAGACTATCTCAACGGTCTAAACAATCGCGGATTCACCTTCAGCAACCCCAATGCCTCTTCCTCTTGCGGTTGCGGCAGTTCGTTTGCTGTATAATATTTATGGCATAACCCGCTCAACCTATCATCATTCAATAGCCCTGCTCCTATATTTGGGGCAGGGTTATTTGCTATTCCCTCCATTCCCCAACCTCCCACCCAACAAACCCACACCACCATGTCACATTTCATAGACCAAGCCATGGAACGAGCTTACCACCTCCGACAAGCCAAACGGACACAACAAGCCCTTGGAGAATTGTTCCATATCTTAGCCCTCGAACCCAACCACCTCGAAGCCACTATGCTCATCATACATTGTTATGATGACCTCGACCAATATACTAATGCCTTACCGTATGCCGAAAAATTGGTGCAATTGGCACCCGACTTGCCACATGCCCACTACTTATTGGGATATGTACACTATAGGTTAGACAACAACAACATCGCCATTCAGCATTACCAAGAAGCACTTCGCCTCGACCCCGAAGATGCCAACTATTATGGTAGCCTTAGTTTTGTTTATATGGAGCATGGCGATTTCGAAAAAGCACTCCAATATGCCGAACAAGGACTACAGATAGACCCCGAAAACGCAAACTGCCTCAACTGCCGAACCCGTAGCCTAAGTCGCCTCGGACAGCACGAAGCCAGCCAAGATAACCTCAAAGAATCCCTCGCCACCCACCCAAATAGCGAATATATACACCTCAATGCAGGTATTACGCTCCTCGAACAGGGCGATTTCAAAGGCGCAGAAAAGCACTTTAGCGAAACCCTCCGAATACAGCCCAACTTAACAGTCGCACAGGAGCAATTATTATTGGCACTCAAATGCCAAAACCCTTTCTACCGATGGTATTATAAACAGTTTAGGGCAGAAGACGGCTCATTCAAACGCTGGCGTTTCTTAATCTTTTTCTATGTTCTATACGCCTGTTTCCGTTGGTTGCGCAGCGAAGACAATTGGATAGCCATTGCCATTACTTTGGTGATTGTGCCTTTCCTTTTTTTCATCGCCCTTGCCGAACCGCTTTCCAACCTAAGAATGTCTTTTCACCCAAAAGGAAAACACCTCTTGCAAGAACACCAACTACTGGGCACCTATGCTGTTCTAACTGGATTTGGGCTATGTTTCCTTAACTTTACCATAGCTTGGCTCACCGACAGTAGCTTATACACCGCCTTGGGTTTCTTTTGCTTGTCTTGGGCTATTTTAGCCAACAATTTCTACAAATCTCCTTTGGAACTCCACACCAATACCTATAGACAAATTGCTGTTGGCATTGGTATGCTGGGAACTTTTGCTTTGGTCTTGGCATGGATAGGTGACGAAGCCGCCATTTTGCTTGGTACAATATATGTTGTATTGGTCATCTTGTTTCCTTGGATTGGCTATATGTGGCTCAAAAAACAAGTTGCTTAATTTCGAGACTATAACTGTGTTTTTGTAGCCACTTTCCAGCGTGCTAAACGCTCCATAGTTTTTTCTAATAGCGTTTGGTGTTCTATTGAATGTGGATTGTTGGGACGATGCTGCAAAATGGCATTAATTTGTTCAATTTCCTTTATCCATTCTCCTTGATTCGTGGCAACACAAGCCGACATGAAGCGTTCTAAAATGTATTGTTGCGCCATTTCGCTGGGGTGAAGCATATCATTGGCATAGAAACGATAGTCGCGCAAATCGTCCAACAACAACTCATAAGCAGGAAAATAATAGCAATTAGCCGCAAATCGTTCACAAATTTCGTGGATAGCTGCCAACAAAACGGCTTTGCTGCGCTGGTTTCCCACTGCTCCATCTGCCCAGTGCCGAATAGGACTCAAGGTAAAAACAAACTGTATATCAGGACGCACTTCCACTATTTGGGCAATAAGGCGACTATACCTTTCTACTACATCTGCAACAGTTAACAACGATTTCTGAAAATACCGAGCGGGCAATTTGTGGCAATTGGCTACTAATTGCCCGCTTGTTGATTCATGATAAACGAAAGCAGTGCCAAAGGTTATACAGACAAATGCCGTATTTTTCCAAAAATCAACAGCCATTTCCAAAGAAGTATTTACCTTTTCCAAGCAAGCCGTTAAGCTATTATTGGCAAAGCGTTGATGATGGTGATCCCAGCTAAACCATATTCCCTTGTATTCCTGTATTTCGGTGTCGACATACCATTGTTTATGGACAATACGCTCCAATACAGTAGCCAGACTCATAGGATTATAGATAATACCAAAAGGATTGATACGGACAGGAAACGCTAAAGACTCGAAATGTTGTCCTATGTTTTCAGTGAAACACGACCCTATCCACAATACTGGCGTTTGATAGGTGATAGAACGCTGACAAACGGCAATAGGAAAAGTAGTTCGAAAAGTTGGATTATTGTTCATAATTTTAAAAAAGATTTTGAGCAAAAAATCTACAGCAATTATCTCACAAAGAAAAGCTAAAAAAGCAGGCAAAGATACACTTTTTTTGGCGTTTGACCACGATAGAAAAAACAGGCAAAATAAATAATTATTTAGCTACGGTTTTATTCCTACAACCTGATGTGTTTCTCAATAAAAACAAGCATCATTTTTTCCAACAAACCATATCCAATTATTGAATAGGCTGTTTTTTTCTACCTCATAAAAACTATTTTCTTTCAAATAGCATTTTTTTTCAAATGCCTTTCGTTTCGTTCTTTTTTAAAAAACTATTGTGTATGCTACTCCATAAATCAAAAAAAATTATCGAATTATCTATTGTACACGCTTTTTTTTCGTTATTTTTTGTAACAAAGTACCAAAAGTGTCCAAATAATTACGAATTTATGACAAACAAAATAAACGCCAATAAGTTCATTAGTCTCTTTTTTGTAGTCATTTTTAAGCGTTACCATCACCGATTGCGCGGGCGAGGTCACAGAAGGTTGGTTTTGGATACCCATCGACAGAAGAGGCAGAGACAAAACCGCCAACGACTTACAATTATTGGCAAGTCCAAACCCATTTGGTGGCACACTGAACTTGTATTTTAATACTTTGCAAAGCGAAAACGTTACCGTCTCCGTATTTGATGTCGATGGCAGATTATTACAAAACGTTTTCAAAGGAAAAACCAACCCAAACACCCCACAAAATTGCCAACTCAATGCCAACGAACTGCCCAACGGCTTATATATTGTCCGCATGACGACCGAAAATGGCATGATGGTACAACAAAAAATTGTTTTGATGCGATAAACAAACCAACAGCCGTGCAGCATGGGCATTAGACCCTATTTTTTGTAAGTTTACTTACAATATTTGTCCTCCCTCAAATGCAGTACACAACAGCAGCCCTTGCTTGTTCTTGAACAGGCAAGGGCTGTTATTTTTGGGATAAGTATTCAAAACATTAAGCTGTTTTGTGTGCAATACCACGCATTATTTCGATACAACAACTTTCATTTTTGTCAAACCATACAGCATTATTGCAACTCATTCGCAACATTTGCGGCATTATCCTGCCTTTCTATTTCTTTCAGGTAGATATATGAAACAATTGCGAGGGCTGCTATCGTAAGCCACAAGGCTTGATAACCAAAATGGTAGAGCAATTGTGTTCCGATGATAGGAGCTATAACATTTGCCGCAGCATATGCAACACCGTAGGCAGACAAATATTGCCCTTCCTGCCCTTTTGGTGTCTTCATGCTTGCCCATGTCATACTAAACGGCATAACAAAAGTCTCTCCGAACGAAATAGTAATCATATAGACAACTGCTATAACGTAGCTATATGCAGGTGGCAACGCCAACAAAGCAAAAGAAAACGCATAGATAAGCACCCCGCGCTGCACGATACGAATAGTGGGCAAACGGAGTTTTTCTATACTATGCACGATAGGCATTTCGGTCAGCATGACAACAAAACCGTTAATAGCCGCAATAATTCCAATTGTCGACTCGTCCCAATGATATACTTGCTTAAAAAATTGCGGCAGCGTCCAAACCAACTGCATAAACACCAAAGCATTAATGAAAGTTGCCAATACAAAATTGCGAAACAAAGGGTTTTTATACGGCTCGAAGTGGCTATTTGCAACCGTCTGCTTCTCTATTGGACTTCTATGTATATACATATTGCTCTTGGGGTTCATAAGAAACATCAACAAGGCGGCTGCCATGAAACACGTAATAGCATCTGCCCAAAAAATGTAGCTCCAACTCAACTTAATCAAAAAACCTCCTATTGTCAAAGCAAAAGTTATGGCTAAATTGAAAGAAATTCGCATCAAAGCGAAAGAACGTGTACGGTTTTCGGTAACACTATAGTCCGTTATCGCCGCAGAATTGGCAGGACGGAAGGCTTCTGACACTAAATTGAGAAAAAAAAGAACCACACACAATACATAAAAATTGCGCACCTCCATCAATACTAAAATCATACAACCCGTTAAAATAAGTGACAACAGTTGTACTTTATAGTAGCCTATCTTATCGGTCAAACGACCACCAATTTGTTGCCCTATGATAGCTCCTATGCCATAAATGGACATCGCCAAGCCCGCTTTCGTCAAACTATAATGCAACGACTCGGTAATGTACAGAGACAAGAAGCACATTATCATGGCACCGCACCGATTTATTAAATTCACCAATGTAAGTAACCACAGCGGGCGAGAAAGATCTTTGAAAAGGTAAATGATATACAACATAGTCTAATCGTTTTTTGAAATTCAGACAACAAATTTGAATTATTAATGGTTAATTATCAATTGTTAATTAATTTTTGGTCACGTTGTTTATGTTTTTCGAAAAAAAATGAACCAATGCAACAAAATCGTGAAGCATTTTTTTGCCATTGACAAACACAACAAAACAATTAAGCCTGAAAGGGTGACAAAACTGCATTCCATTAACCATTAACAATTAATAATTAACAATTATCAAACGTTTATTTCCGCCACTGACACAACAAAACAAAAAACATATCACCCCTTCGGGGTTTTTGTGAAATCTTTTGTTTTCGTCTTGCTATAAACTTGTCACCCTGTTGGGGTTTGGGGTAATTATTACTGGTTAATTATCAATTGTTAATTAATTTTTGGTCACGTTGTTTATGTTTTTCGAAAAAAAATGAAATAACACCGCAAAATCGTGAAGCATTTTTTTGCCATTGACAAACACAACAAAACAATTAAGCCTGAAAGGGTGACAAAACTGCATTCCATTAACCATTAACAATTAATAATTAACAATTATCAAACATCTATTTTTGTCTTTTGCAAACCATTTTCTGTTGTCGACATGTCTGTTTTTGTTGTTGACATTGCTTTTTCTATCGTTGACAAGGCTTTTTTGTCTTTTACAAATCATTTTCTGTCGTTGACACACCTATCTTTGTTGTTGACATTGCTTTTTCTATCGTTGACAAGGCTTTTTTTGTCTTTTGCACGCCATTTTCTGTCGTTGACACACCTATTTTTGTCGTTGACATTGCTTTTTCTATCGTTGACAAGGCTTTTTTTGTCTTTTGCACGCCATTTTCTGTCGTTGACATTGCTTTTTCTATCGTTGACAAGGCTTTTTTTAGCGATGTGTTAGGATTTGTAAAATATGTTTGACCTTTTTGGAATTAGCAGCAATCATTTTGTTATGTTGTTGGGGATTTTGAGAAAACTGTCATTTTTATTTCCGTTTTTGAAATAGCAAAACAAACTGCACTGCATTCCATTAACAATTAACAATTAATAATTAACAATTGTCAAACGGCTTTTTTTAGCGATGTGTTAGGATTTGTAAAATATGTTTGACCTTTTTGGAATTAACAGCAATCATTTTGTTATGTCGTTTGGGTTTTTGAGAAAACTGTCATTTTTATTTTCGTTTTTGAAATAGCAAAACAAACTGCATTGCATTCTATTAACAATTAACAATTAATAATTAACAATTAACAATTACAAAAACGCCATTAACAATTAATAATTAACAATTACCTCTCCCTTTTTTTCAAAAAAAACTTTCAAAAAAAAATGCTCCTATAGCTTGTTTTTGTCAAAAAGTATGTATTTTTGCGGCACAATTTGTCATTTATGCAAAAAAATTGGCTTTTTTTAATACTCGTCTTGTTTTTTATGTGGATTGGGTGTGGAAAAGTGGGCAAAGATACGGATAATTTAGCAAAAAGCAATAACATTTTGTCCAACATTCCCGACACTATACACCGCTACGACCGTGAAGGAGACTTGGTGGAAGGCATTCGCAAGGTTGCCTTTTGGGTTCGTTGGGACACCATCGACCCTAAGCCCATCGTGACACCTATTGAGAAGTTTGGCTTTGTTGATGCCAACAAAAACATCGTCATTCCCATAAAATTTGATTATGCCGACGACTTTCACGAAGGTTTTGCAAAGGTTATCATTGGCGATTTGTATGGCTTCATCGACCATAGCGGCAAATTCGTCATTCCTTTGCAATATAAGGCGGCATATCCGTTTAACGAGGGCTGGGCTAAGGTGGCAAACGAACAAGATTTGTATGGCTTCATTGACAAAAAAGGCACGGTGGTCATTCCTTTTGCCTACGACTGGATAGAAAACTACAACGACTCTGGCATTGCGGTGGTACAGCAGCAAAATTTGTTTGGCGCCATTGACAAAAACAATAAGTTGGTCATTCCCATACAATATGAGGCGATAGATACGTTCCGCAACGGGCAAACTCGCGTGATGCAGCAGCAAAAAGTGGGCATTATTGACCATCAAAACAACATTATATTGCCTTTGGAATACGAATCTGTCGAACATTTTAAAGAAGACTTGGCGTGTGTCCGCAAAGACAATTTATATGGCTTTGTAGACAAACAAAACCAATGGATTATCCCCCCATCTTATACTATTGCTTATGGTTTTGAGAACGGAAAGGCATTAGTTGAGCAAAAAGGGAAACGTTTTTTTATCAATAAGCAAGGGAAAAAAGTGGGCGAGGCTCCATCGTCGGACATAATGCCTTAAAAAATGATTTTGGAGAAAAAAAATGCAGATAGAGAGGCTTTTTGTGGGAAAATAGTGTATTATTTTCGTTTTATAAACTCTTTTTTTTTGAATATGCAGTACCAATATAGCCGTCAGGAGTTGTTAGATGACTTCAAAGACTGGCAAGAAAAACTTCGCAAGTATCAAATTCCTAACACACGCAAAGCATTAGTGCAAATCGCCAATAGTTTTGGCAGTTTCATCGCCCTCTGGGTGGCACAATTCTTTTTGTTGGACTATTCCATCTGGTTTGTTGTGGCAATTGCCCTGCTCAATGGCTTCTTGTTGGGCAGAATTTTCATCATTCAGCATGATTGTGGTCACACTTCCTTCGTGAAACCGCGCAAAATGAATGCTTTAATAGGCACTATCTGTAGTTCTTTTACCATTATCCCCTATCATTATTGGGCGCGCTCCCACAATTTTCACCATGCCCACAATGGTCAGTTAGAATACTCCGATGTTGGAGACATCGAGTGCCTCACTACAGCCGAATACAGTACTTTACCTTGGTATCGGAAATTATCTTATCGCATATACCGAAACCCTTTGTACTTATTTACCGTTGGTGGTTTTGTTTACGTCGCTATTTATAACCGTTTCGCCCTTTTACGTGACGGTTACTTCAAAGGTTTTTATCGCAACGTGCGTTGGAGCAATATTTTCTTTGTCTTATTGTACATCTCCCTCACCTATTTGCTCGGCTGGAAATTTCTTTGGGTACAAGGCATCAATTTAGCGTTCTTTGGGTCGTATGCTTTATGGTTTTTCTACATACAACACCAATATGAGTACATCTATAAAAGCACAAAGGAGCAATGGGACTACGTTTTGTCGGCAATTTGGGGCAGCACCTACTACGATTTACCCGCCATCGGACATTGGTTGACCGGTAACATTGGTTATCATCACATTCACCACCTTTGTCCAATCATTCCCAACTATCATTTGAAGGCATGCCACTACGAAAATCAAATGTTCGTGAAACATGCGCGTTATTTGTCGTTTTTTGAAAGCCTAAAGACGATAAATGCCAATTTGTGGGACGAAAAATTGCAAAAAATGGTGTCGTTTAGTGAGTACAGCCGCAATAAATACCGCGCAAAGTTGCCATCTTAGACCGTTGAGCAATGTCTTTTGGCAAAAATGTAGCACCCCCTCAATATCATGCCGTCGATTCGGTATTTTGTGTTTATTTTCGCCATAAAACAAAGCATTTTTTTAGCGTTTCACCTATTTTTTCTCTGCATTATACACCGAAATTATTCCTATCATACAACATTTAAGCACACAAAGTCTGGTTTTTTCATCGACTTTGTGTGCTTTTTTGTCGACATCTTCTCATTTGTAATTTTTGTCATTTTTTTGGCTTTTTTGGACTAAATACTTTTGAAAAACGACACATAGTTCCCAGCAAAAATGGTGTTAAGCCCTGATTTTAACAGTTCATTTTGGGCAGATGAAGCATTTTTTGGGCTTAAATGTAGCTATTTCACAACAAAACAGCCTTTTTTTTGACCAAATACTACCCATTAACCAAGCTTCACCCCTCTTTTTTTCCAACCAAAGCGTCTTTTTTGCGCCCCATCAAACCGTTTTTTGTCGACATCAAGATGAGTCATTTTTTGGGCATTTTTATAGGTATATTGGTACTACAAAACCCTTAGCACGCCTAAGTATTTGATAAAATAGACTCTTGTTGTGGGTATATTATTGTACTAAAAACGCCCTAAATGCTTACTATTATAGTTAGTATTGTTTTATTATTGTCATTTTTTAATACATACTATAAAAATGTCATTAAAAGTTCCTATTTTTCGCCCTTAATTATTGTTTATTATCTGATTTTATGAAACCACCAGTAGCAAAAAAGCAAGATTATTTAGTACATAGTCCATTTGTACAACGCGTTGACGACTATTATTGGCTTCGTGAGCGCGAAAACCCCGAAGTTTTGGAGCATTTAGCCGCCGAAAACGTGTATGCTCACAATGTTTTGTCCCCTGCAACCCCTATTAAAGATACGATGTATGAAGAAATTAAGTCTCATATTGCCGAAAATGACAGTAGTACTCCCATTTTGCGTGGCGATTATTACTATTATCATCGTATGGAAAGCGGAAAATCCTATCCGATTTATTGTCGGAAGCATTTGCGCTTAGATTCCGAAGAGATAGTTATTTTAGATGTGAATGAACTTGCAAAAGACCACAAACAGTTTATTGTTAGTGACGTTCGTGCCAATGAATCGGGCGATAGGCTGGCATATACCGTCGATTTAACAGGTTCTCACGTCGTTACGCTTTATTTTAAAAACCTTTTGACAGGCGAAACCTTGCATGAAGAGACCGTTAAGGATATTGCAGATTATTGTTGGACTGCCCATTGCGATGTTTTTTACTATACGGTGCATGATGATAGTTTGCGTCCCTATCGTTTGTATGCTCGTTGTTTATGTAGCGCTCGGTCGAGCGATGTTTTGTTGTATGAAGACCTCGATGAGCGCTTTTGGGTAGGTGCTTATATGTCAGCGACACGTCGTTTGATGTATGTGTATTCGATAAGCAAAACCACATCAGAGATTCGCTATCTTCCTGCCAATTTGTTGCAACCAACAAGCGATGATATAGTGCTTTTTCAGACAAGAAAAACGGGTGTGGAGTATTATGTGAACGATGTTGGAGGTATGTTTTTTGTTCGAACGAATGAAAACGGCACTAATTTTTGTATTTTATCCACTTCATCGCCTCTTTTAGACAAATCTTCTTGGCAAACCGTCCTTGCAGCCCGTGAAAACGTTTTTATTGAAGAGTTTTGGTTGTATACTGATTATTTAGTGACCCAAGAACGACATTCCAACGGTTTGGTACAAGTGTATATACATTCTTTGCAAGATAATCATGAACATTATTATCTGCCTTTTCCCGACCCGATTTATGCTGTAAACGTTCAGGATAGTTATCGTAGCGATACGCATCAGCTTAGATACAGTTATTCTTCCTTAACCACGCCTTTGAGTGTTTTTGTGTGGGATATGCGCCAAAAAACGAGCGAATTGTTGAAACAACAAGCCGTTTTGGGGGATTTTTCGGTGAATGACTATGTTTCTGAACGGCTTTGGGCGGTTGCTGAAGACGGCACCCACATTCCTATATCGTTGGTCTATCGCAAAGGTATGTTGCGCGATGGTAGTAACAAATGTTTGCTGTATGGTTATGGTTCTTATGGTATTTCTGTTGAGCCAACCTTTTCGGCTGCTCGTTTGGTGTTGCTTAATCGTGGTTTCATCTTTGCTATCGCACACATTCGCGGCGGACAAGAGCTGGGACGCTCGTGGTATGATAATGGTAAGTTGTTGCATAAAAAGAACACCTTCACCGATTTTATCTCTTGTGCCGAACATCTTATCTCCGAAGGCTATACTTGTGCCGACAAGTTGTGTGCTATGGGCGGCAGCGCAGGAGGTATGCTGATGGGGGCGGTAATGAATATGCGTCCCGAGCTGTTTAAAGCAGTAGTGGCACAAGTTCCATTTGTGGACGTAATGACCACCATGCTCGACGAAACACTTCCGCTTACAGTGCCAGAATACGAGGAATGGGGCAACCCAAATGAGAAACATTACCACGATTATATGCTCTCTTATTCTCCTTATGATAATATTCAACGGCAAAATTATCCACACGTCTTGGTAGAAACAGGCTTCCACGATACCAATGTGGCGTATTGGGAACCTGCTAAATGGGTCGCTAAATTGAGAGAATACAAAACTGACCAAAATCTATTGTTGCTCAATACCAAAATGACAGCAGGGCATTCAGGCGCGTCGGGACGCTACGATACTTATAAAGAATTGGCGTTCACTTACAGTTTCTTGGTGCATATTTTGAGCGAAAACGGTCAAATGGGAGGCTAATAGTCGGTTTGAGTTTGTATTTGACCACATTTTGCGGCTTTGTTGCTTAGATTTGTTGGCGGTATCAAAGCATTTGAGGAGGTTTTCTTATTGTTTTTTGGTCAACAACACATTTTTTTGTGTACAAAAGCAACAATGGTGCAATAAACACCTATTTATCTCATATTTAGCTAATTTTTGGTATGCTTGACCCTATTTATTTTGATAATGCTGCTACGACGCGCATAGACGAACGTGTTATCGAAAGCATGTTACCTTATTGGACGACGCATTATGGCAATCCTTCTTCGATTCATGCTTTGGGGCGCGTGGCACGAAAAGCCATCGAGCAAAGTCGTAAAACAGTAGCTCAACTCATTGGTGCTTCGTCGGCGGAGATTTTTTTTACTTCTTGTGGCACAGAGGCAAGTAATATGTTGTTGCATGGTGCAGTGCGCGATTTGGGTGTGTTACATTTCATTAGTTCGCCAATAGAACATCATTGCGTTTTGCATACTTTGCAGCATTTGCATAAACAATATCCTGCTGTTGAGGTACATAATGTCGATGTTTTGCGCAATGGTCATATTGATTGGATACATTTAGAGCAAATCCTCGATAGTTTGCCTTTAGATGTTCCCAAATTGGTGAGCCTGATGCACGTTAATAATGAAATTGGTAGTTTGTTGGATATTGAGCGTTTGGCGCGTTTGTGTCAAGCGTATCGAGCTTATTTCCATACAGATACAGTGCAAAGTTTGGGTTTTTATCCTATTGATGTACAAAAAACACCAATTAGTTTTTTAATGGGTTCGGCGCACAAGTTTCATGGTCCCAAAGGCATCGGTTTTCTGTATATGAATGCCAAAAATCCTATACATTCTTTGTTATATGGTGGGTCTCAGGAGCGCAATTTGCGAGCAGGAACCGAAAATGTAGCCAATATTGTGGGTTTAGCGAAGGCATTGCAGTTGGCACACGAAGAAATGACACAACATCGGGCGCATATTTCGTCACTTAAACACTATTTGATGACCGAATTGTGCGACCTTGAAGGGGTTTATGTGAATGGCGATGCGGTTGATTCGCACTACAAAATCCTAAATCTATCTTTTCCGCTATTGCCAAGTACGGAATTATTGTTGTTGCAGTTGGACATTCATGGTGTTTGTGCGTCGGGCGGTAGTGCTTGCAGTTCGGGTGTTGATGTGGGGTCACATGTTATTAGTGCTTTGCAAAAACAAGATGATAGTGTTAATATCCGTTTTTCGTTTTCGAAATACAATACTTTGGCGGAATGCGAGGTAGTAATCGCGCGAATTAAGGAGATTATGCGGCTTTAAAACGTTTTTTTGTTCCCTATTTGTTCTATTTTGAGCAAATAGGGATATTTTTTGAGGTTACTGTTTAATGTTGTCCGCTGTTTGGGCTATAGTTTGTCGGCAAAATGCCGTATCTTTGCGCCAATTAAGCACCTTTTTATTGTTTTTTCTAAAAAAACCACACTTATTTCATGCAACAAGCACCGATTGCGGTACTACTTATCAATTTAGGCACGCCCGATAGCTCACAAACAAGTGATGTACGGCGCTATTTAAATCAATTTTTGACCGATGCTCGTGTGATTGATAGTTTTTCGTGGTTGCCACGCCAATTGTTGGTGCGCGGCATTATCAGTCCTTTTCGTGCGGGCAATTCTGCTAAATCGTATCGCGAAATTTGGACAGAACAAGGTTCTCCATTGAAAGTGATTAGTCAAGAGGCAGCGGCTTTGCTCGAACAAAATCTTAATGCACAACGCAACGAGGGCGAACCTACCTACATGGTGCGTTTGGCAATGCGCTACCAAAATCCGTCTATCGAATCGGTCTTAGAAGAATTGCGACAAGCACAACCTCAAGAGTATATTGTTTTGCCTATGTTTCCACAATATGCTTCGTCTGCAACAGGTTCGGCACATCAATGCGTGATGGAAATTGTGAGTCGTTGGGAGACCGTTCCACCCATTCGGTTTATCAATAGTTATTTTAATCACCCCAAATTTATTGCGGCTTTTGCAGCCGTTGGACAACGCTATGCACCCGATTCGTTTGACCATGTTTTGTTTAGCTTTCACGGCTTGCCCGAAAGACAACTGCGCAAAGGCGATGATACAGGTAAATACTGTGGTCAGACGAGCAATTGTTGCGAAACCTTGTGTGTGTCGAATCGGTTTTGCTATGGTGCGCAATGTTATCAAACGGCTTATTTGTTGGCAGAAAAATTGGGTATTCCGCCCGAACGCTATACGGTTTCGTTCCAATCCCGCTTGGGCAATGACCCTTGGAAACAACCCTATACAGTGCAAGTGATAGAAGATTTAGCCAAAAAATCTCAAGCCAAACGCGTTTTGGTGTTTTGTCCTGCTTTTGTTGCCGATTGTTTGGAAACACTTTTTGAGATTACGCACGAATACCAAGAATTGTTTATTGGTTGGGGCGGCGAAAAGTTGCAGTTGGTAGAGAGTCTCAATACTTCGCCTTTGTGGATAGAGACTTTGCGGGATTTGGTGCGCGATGGGAGGTAATTCAAGAAGCGTTGTAGTGTTTTTATTAGACTAATGCCGTATTTTTTGTTCGATATTTTTCAGCGTTTAGTGGTACAAGTACCACTACTACCTATATATTCACCCCCAAAAAAATCATTTTTTATTATTGAAAGGAAGAATTACACGATCTACAGGAAGTTGGTATGTCATTAGGACGGCAGACCAACAAGAGGTGAATGCTCGCCTCAAAGGTAAGTTTAAAATTACAGACCACAAAACGACTAATCCTATCGCTGTGGGCGACTATGTGTTATGCGAACCCGAATCCGCCTCCGATGCTTGGATTATTACCGACATTTTGCCGCGCCGCAACGCTATTGTACGAAAATCGCCGCGCCGTGCCTACCACACCCACACCATCGCTGCCAACATCGACCAATTATTGCTTATTATTACTTTTTCGCAACCGCGCACCGCTTTGGGATTTATTGACCGTTTTTTAGTGACCGCCGAATATGATGATATTGATACCATTTTGGTGTTTAATAAACAAGATTTGTATGACGAAAGCGACATGGAATATTACGAAGCCGTGAAAGCGATGTATGAAGAATTGGGTTATCAAACTGTATTGGTATCGGCTGAAACAGGTTTTGGCATGAGCGATTTGCAAAACCTCTTGAACGGAAAAACTAATCTTTTGACGGGTGTTTCGGGTGTTGGAAAATCAACTTTGCTCAACCAATTGTATCCCGATTTACAACTCAAAACGCAAGAAATCTCGGATTATAGCGGTAAAGGACAACACACCACCACTTTTGCTACCTTGTTTGAAACCGCTGCCTTCGATACTTCGTTTATTGATACGCCGGGAATCAAATTGTTGGAATTGGTGGCGATTGAACCGCAACAAGTGGGTTTTTATTTTCGCGAAATCAAACGATTGGCACAAGAGTGCAAATTTAGCGATTGTATGCACTTAGACGAACCTAAATGCGCGGTTAAAGCAGCGGTGATAGCAGAACAAATTTCGGCTTCGCGCTACAATAGTTATGTCAAAATTGTGACGGATATCGAAAATGTCAATTATTGGGAACGTTTGTAATTTTTTTTGCATTGCAGTACAACAAAAAGCATAGCTCGATGTTTTGAGCTATGCTTTTTTGTGTGTTGGTGAATCTTGTTTTTTTTGTTTAAAAAATGGTCAAATGGGTTTCTATTAAATATTGTTGCAACTATCCTTTGGGGGTGTTTAGGTTGTCCTGTGAAAAGCAAAATAGTAGAGTCAAATTTTTTGACTAACTCGGCTCCCAGATAACAAACTTCCTTTTTGCTTTTACTATAAAAGACA
>JAEUUX010000163.1 GCA_016787295.1 Chitinophagales bacterium | reverse complement strand
TAGCGGCGTTTCGTTTTTTTATGCCTCAACAGTTGAATAATCACCCAAACTATAATCGCTTGCTTTGCCGCGAATGTTGGTATGACTACCTATCATGCTGTCTTGTAGAACTTTGTTGCTGATATGGTTGTTGTTTTGGATAATGCTATTGCGCACAACGCTATTGGTGATGTGGGTGTTTTTGCCGATAGAAACGTGTGGTCCCACCACCGAGTTGCGCAACACCACGCCCGAATCTATGAAACAAGGCGGCACAATGAGCGAATTTTCCAATATTACACCTTTTGCCACCAAATTTTCTTGACGGTCGGCACAAAACTCCAATATACGTTGGTTGGTATAGACGGTCATTTCTTTGTTACCACAATCCAACCATTCTTCGACGGAAGCAATGGTGAATTGGGAGTCTTTTTGCTTCATGTTTTCCAAGGCAGAGGTCAATTGGTATTCGCCTTTGTCTTTGATGTCGTTATCCAAAAGATATTGCAGTTCGTTGAGCAAATAATCACCATCTTTGAAATAGTAGATGCCAATAATTGCCATATCAGAGACAAAAGTGCTGGGTTTTTCTACAAATTCGGTGATGATATTTTTTTCGTTCAGTTTCACTACGCCATATTTTGAAGGGTCTGCCACGCGGTGTGTCCAAATAATGCCATCTGCATTGGCATCTATATGAAAATTGGCTTTGAACAAAGTGTCTGCAAATGCCACTACCGTTTTGCCACGCAACAATTCGGCGGCACACAAGATAGCATGGGCAGTACCCAGCGGTTGGTCTTGGTAGAAGATATGTCCTTTTGCACCTGCTGCTTCGGCTACTTCTATGAGGTGTTGTTCGGTTTCGGCACCAAAATCACCAATCACAAAACCGATATTGTCTACTTTTGTCTGCAAAGTTTGTACAATATCTTCGACCAAGCGTTGTACGATAGGTTTTCCTGCCACAGGCACGAGCGGTTTAGGAACAGTGATGGTATGTGGTCTTAGGCGCGTACCGCGTCCTGCCATAGGTATAATAATGTTCATCGCAAAAATGAAATTTTGTTGCTGATTATGCTAATAATTGAGCGCAAAAGTAGCACTTTTTGGCTAATTATCGTACAAATTGAGGTGTTTGGTGCTTACTTTTCTTGTTATACTACATTTTTATCTCCCAAAGGCATAAAAAAAACGCATAAGGTTTGGAATCCTATCTACAAAATACTACTTTTGCAACTTATTTTTTACAATCCATTTAATTTTCGATATGCTAATTGTAGGAATAGCGGGCGGCACCGGAGCGGGCAAAACGACTGTGGTGCGCAAAGTCATGGAAGGATTGCCCAAAGAAAAAGTAGCTTTGTTGCCACAAGATAACTATTATCGCGACAACAGCAATTTGGATTTAGAGGAGCGACAACAACTCAACTTTGACCACCCTTCGTCCATTGAGTTTGAGTTGTTGGTAGAGCATCTGAAACAATTGCGGGCGGGCAACACTATCCAAATGCCCTTGTATTCATACCTCACTTGCACTCGTTCGACAGATTCTATCACCATTCCTGCCAAAGACGTGATTGTGGTAGAAGGGATTTTGATTTTCTGCGACGAAGCCCTGCGCCAAATGCTCGACATCAAAGTCTTTGTCGATGCCGAACCCGATTTGCGTTTGTTGCGCTGTATTCAGCGCGATATTTTGGAACGTGGTAGAAGCGTGCGTGATGTGTTAGAGCGCTATGAACGCACTGTGAAACCCATGCACGACCAATTCATCGAACCCTCCAAACGCCATGCCCACTTGATTGTGCCACAAGGCGGTAGCAACGAGGTGGCGATTAGAGCCTTGCGCCAAATGATTACCATGAACCTAAAATAAAGGCAATAGTATATTTGGTTAAGGCTTAAACAATTAAGGCGCACAAAGATTAGGTGTGGACTTAGCGATAACACTAAAATTGCAATGAAAAAGCAAATTTTGGGTAATGCCCTCTGACAAAACAAACAAAAATACACAAGGACGAAAGAATTTTTGGAAAAAGCAAGCTTTTTCTCAAAATTCTTTCGTCCTTTGTCGCTTTAAACCCCCGTACCAATTTTTTTTATATCACCAAATATCTCTCTTTTATGATTACCAAAACATCCATCCATTTTTGGCTTACTGTTGTTATAGTAAGCCTATCACTAATAGCCGCATGTACGGCTAAGTTACAACGTCGTAGCAAGGAGTCAGACAATGCCACGACAAGCACCAACCAAACAGCACCTATTGCAAGTGCAAAGGCAGAAGAACGTATAGACACCACCCTGACCTTAGAAAAATTAATCAGGAAAGATTACCCGCGTTCTTCAGTTCTAACAAATGAGTACAACTTAGACACCGCCATTACCAACCACCTACCGCACTTTAATGCCTTAGAACTATTTACCTACTACCGTTTTTTGTTTGATTTAGCGAAAGAAGACAGCATGGCTTGCGATATATGCAGTGATACTTTCCAAGTGACTTTCAATACAAACTATTATTACAGGTACCACTACAAAGGTATACCAGTACAAGGTAGCTATATTAACGTACAAACATTTTATAATAGCCCTAAGATTGACAGAATAAATGTGGCATTTAAACGCTTACATAACATTGACGTAACACCCACTAAAACACCCGAAGAGTTAGCACCCAAAGCAATACTAAGATTAGATATAGCTCAACAAGAATTAAACAGCGCAAACGCTGGATATGTGCGACCTATTAAAGAAAGAAAGTATTCAGTAAACGAGCTATTACACAATTATCGCGGTTTAACACTATCACCAGAGGGAAAGTTAGGACACATTTTTGGGTTAGACGAATGGTATGTAGTAGCTTATGAAAAGGGAGGAGTACGATGTAAATTTACCTCTGATTTTCTTTGCGAAACTTGCAATTTTTCAACATCAACTTACAGCACCCAAACAGTACCTACTTACCACAATGCTAACTTTGTGTATGGAACAAACGGCGAGGTAAGCCTCGAAGTGCAAACCTGCAACCAAACCTTAGCTGATGGCAATATGGTAAAACGATACCGTTTGCAGCAAAGTGCCAATCCTTTTCATGTGGTGTATTATGCCGATGCATCAACAGGCGGACCGCCTACGCGAAGCTACGAAGAAGCCGATTGGTATTCGGTGCCTAATTTAAGCGACATAGACCCTGCCACTACCATTAAGGATATTAAAACCCTTAACGGCATAATTAGTGCCACCATAACGGGCATTACCAACCCCAATGTTACAGGCTTAACCAATAATGCCATAACCCAGCATCCAGTTACCTATACCAACAATTGTAGTAATAATTTGCCCATAGCTATTGGCGCAACTGCTATACCAACAGGAATGAGTGTTACTGCGGACCCTATCGGGAAAAAAATATTTTTAACGCTACCTACTACTAAAAATTATGCTACCGTAACACCCGAATACGAAATAAGCATAGCGGGAGGTAGTAACTACCGTTCTTTTTCGGCAACACCCCTTGATAAAAAACCTAATAATGGGAAATATGCTTTACAAGACTTGTTTGTTACAGCAAGCACTTATCCTTTTTCGTGGGGCAACTATGCCGTATTGGTGCATCAAATTGGCACCAACAAATATTATGCTTTTAACAACATTAGATTAGCCCCCGATGCGAGTATGCAGCCCAAAGCCAATTTGGTGACCTATTGTTTAGATGAAACCCACACCTTTTTTAGCAATGGAGGCGGTATTGTAAACGGAAGCTCTCTAAACTTTAACCAACCCGCCGCAGCAACAACGTTTAGTACCAATATTACTACCACAGCTAATAATGTGACTAACCCTAAAAAATTTCCCGTCTATCTCGGAGAAGGACAACGATTCGATCCACAAGAAGTAGGTCCTTTGTATCCATTATCTTCTTACCCAAATGGAGCCTTAAAATACAGCATTAGTAGTTATATAGCGGGCGAAGATGTTTATACGCTAAGTATGGATGCTGTTGCCCACGAGTATGTGCATGGTATTGATAAGAATGCAAAAGCATTAGGTGGTCCAGGAGATAATATGGGCAGTTTAGCAGAGACAGTAGCTATAGAAGAAGGCTTATGCGATATTCTGGGGGTAGTTGCCGAAGGTACTATAGTGCCTATAGACTGGATATTGGGCAACGATGTTTATCCAGCAGGTAACTCCTCCATGCGAAACTTTATTGACCCCAACAGTACCCTAAATGCCAGCACCTATCAGGGGCGTTATGCTCGTGGCGATAGTGGCTATCCCAACTCAACAGTTATCTCTCATTGGTTTTACCTATTGTCGCAAGGCGGCAATGGCACCAACGACAATGGCTGTGCCTACAACCTAACGGGTGTGGGTTTGGACATAGCCACCAAAATTGCCTACCGAACACTAACCGAAAAAGTAGAGGGAACCGAAACTATGGCTATGTTTGCTGACCATGCTATTTCAGCGGCAGTAGATATAGCCAACGGCAATGCCTGCGACCCCATAGTAGTAAAAACAGCGAAAGCCTTATCAGCAGTAGGTCTAAGCCCCACCAACTGCAGTTGTACGGGCTATACGCCTTGCGCTGCCAACCACAGCAAACTACCGCGTATAGATAAGGTAATAGTTTCGGGCGGTGGTAAAGTCTATGTGGAGCAAAAAGTAGTTTGGAAAAACGAAGGTGGCGTAGCCAAGATGTGTTTCGAACACCAAAAAAACAAATTGCCCATACCTGCTGGGGCAAACATCACTATAAGCGTTACCACCAGCGAAAAAATGGCTAATCTAAACTTTGTGGGTTTTAAAAATGGTGCTACTACTTACAACTCAACCAGTGATACATGGGCTTTAGATGTTGACGAATCTTATGTTTATGATGATAACACTATTTGGGAATTTGCATTAACAGGTGTTAACTTACCCAGTTCTCCCACAACACCCTACCAACTACTATTTACGGGTACTGATATGCAAGGCGATGCCTTAGAGCGCATGCAAGAGTACAGTGGTTTTCCGTGCAATATAAACTACAACCAAATACCCGTTTACAATGGTTCGGGTTGGTCGCCCGCAGCCAAACCTGCCTCTACTACTACGCCCCATGCTGTTTTTGATGTACTTATAGCCGACTGCTCCTCATCGCCTGAAACAGATTTGTGTGACAACCATCTACCCTATTTAAGAAAAATGCACGCACAAGATGGTGGTTCTGTTGCCGCCGAACAAGAATGGATACAAACAGGCAATAACTTATGCCTAACCGATAGTTACCCTGATGGTTATACCGATTTTGTCAATGATTTGGACATCACTGTTACTGCCTCCGAGCCTTTGGCAGAGTTACACCTACATGCTCTATCGTTGGGCAATCTCTATTACGACTTAAGCAATACCACCCATTTTAGCGTAACAACACCCAATAGTATAGATGGAGGTATAACTTGGACAATGACTATGCAACAAAATCAGCCAATAATAAGCAACGCATACAGCCCAGATAATGTATACCTATTGCATTTTAGCGGATCCGATCTGGCAGGTAATTCCTTAGAAGTAATGCAAAATTACACATCCTACGATGCCACAAACAAGTGCGTAGCAGTATCCGATATGCCTTTCCGCACAGCAGATGGCGGTTGGACAAGCAGTTCCGCAGGTATCGATAATACCTTTTGGCTAAACATAGATTATTGTCCATTGTGGTCTTTTGATGTGCTGTTTAATGCAGGTATGGGCATTACATTGTCAACAACACCTTCCAATACTATTGCTTCGTGGGAGTTGGTAGACAATGAGACAGGTTTATCAACAAGCCATACCTTAGCTAATGCCAATGATAATATAGCCTATTATTTTGATGAGACAAGTTTTGCTTTGCCCGAAGACTTTACGCTGCGTGTCACCAATACAAGCGGTTGTATTAAAGTAATAGAACTTACAACGCCCACAGCTAACTGTAGCAAACCCAATATAAATGCATTGGTTAACAGTATTAGCACAGCGGGCAACCAAAGTATACTAAGCGTACAAATGAATTTATCTACCTTTGTGCCGCCATGTCAGGTATTTATTACACAAGGCTCATCATCGGCACTCAATATAGTCTTAGCAAATACCACCACACCATCACCTACCGAATTTACTGTTACTATACCCACTTCTGAACTGTGCAATGGTATAGGCTATTTTGTAAAAGATATCAATAATTGCACAGCATCGGGCGTACTTAAGAATGATCTATTCTTGCGCGACAATCTATGGGACGGACTTAATAACGAACCTAATATAACGGCTGCCATACCTATACCCGGTACTGCGAACACCTGGTCAGCTATTTGGGAAAGCCCCGATTTATGGAATAGTTATACTTTTACAATACCCTCTTTATCGGCTAACCAAGACCCCAGCAACGAAAAAATAGACTACGACATGTCTAATTACTTAAACATTAGGCTGTTTAGTGCCAACAACTATAGTTGCACTACAGGTAAAATAAAATTATATTGGACAGTAGCCAGCACCGGCGAAATGTGGAGCGAGCATTGGATAGATAATGATGGCATAGCCAACTGCAAAGTGGGTGACCTAATGGGTGAGATAAACATTACCGAAGCCGACTATCCGATACCTGCCGCAGGCAAGATATTTAACATACCCTGGACACCACCTGTTTTTCCCGATGTTGTTGATGGTTGCGACATGGCAAATGTGAATAATTTTATAATAGGTCAAACCAACAAAAGTGTAGAAATGTGTTTGTTGGCGCGTTTCGAGTCTGACCAAGACCCAATAAAAAACGAAAGCGAGGGCTATGTCACCTATAATATTCTTAATAGCAACAACATTGTTACACGCAACACTATTTACCTATATGCACCAGCAGGCAATTCGCCAACAGGCGTACCAAGTGTTGTGTATATACGCAACAACAATAATTATAGCGCCAACTTAAATGTGGTTGCACAAAACTTGTTAAAACCAACAGCCCAACAACAATCGCAATACTACATTGAGTTTGTATTGTCGGAGAATTTTTGGGATAGATGGACGAGCAACGGACAACAAAGTGTAGGAGTGCAGATTATTGAACCCAAAGTAGTGCGTGTAATCGATTTTACTACTGCCAAACTAATAGGAGTGCCTTTATTAGCCAACGAAGCCCTTCCTATTGGCGTTCGTCTAAGGTCTAAAACAGGTGGTAAAACAACCAATTATGCACCCGAGTCCGAGCAGGTGAATTTCTACATCACCCACGAAGCAACCGATCCTAATGTAACTATCACACCACCAAGCACTTGTGTTTTTCATGCTGCCAAAGAAAGTCAACCAATGGCATTGGGCAATAACACTGCTACGCAACTAAGCGTTGTACCTAATCCTAACAATGGTATAGCTATCTTGTATTATACCTTGACAAGCAATAGTTCAGTCAATATTAGCCTATATAATGCACAAGGCAAGCAAGTTAAAATACTGTTAAGCAATGCCGAACAAGTAGCGGGTAGATACACACAAACGATAAATACACCCGAATTACCCGCAGGTTTGTATTTATGTACCATAGAAACCGACAGCGGAACAAGCGTGACTAAGTGGGTTAAGTTTTAATCCATAAATGAAACAAAAACTGCCTAATGGGTTTTAAAACCTATTGGGCAGTTTTGAATTTGGGTGCTGTGGAGAGCAAATTTACGCTTTTATAACGAACATTCTTTAGTAGCATAATAGAAAACGACAACCTCAAAAAGTATTAAAAAAATACCCAAATAAACCCTGTCGGGGTTTTGTTAATCGTTCTATGGGCAAATAAAAATTTTCCGTAGGGTAGGGGAGAAGCCTGCTCTACGGAAAATTACTATGTACCTATTGCTAATTTAATTGATATTCGGGTAGTTTGACGAGATGATACAATAGGGCGCGCACTTGTTCGCGGGCTTCGTCCCACTGCAAACTCCATGAGCCATCATCAAAATAGTTTTGGGGGATATTGGCTTTGAAAATAACTGTCGCCACATCATAGTCGTCCTCGCGTGGTAGTCCTTTCACCAAAACAAAATCTACCAACGTTCGGGCTGCCAAATCAACAGTATAATTGTCGTTTGTTACTTCGCGTATCATGGCAATTAGGTAGTCAAAAACGGAATAGGGAAAGTATTGAATAAAAAAACCAATGTCTTGCCAACGGTAGGTGAGGGTTGTTTCGTTTATCCAAAAACGATGCCCAGGCCAGCCCGCTACATTAGGTGGTTCAAACAATAGTTGTCCATGATTGACCGAAGCATAAAAAAAGCCTGTTATAGTACCATTGTCATAAGGAATAGTGAGGGTATGAAAAAAATTAAGGAAATTTTCGACGGGTGATTTATAGAGATGCCCGATGTTGTAGGTATCAAAAAAATGCTCACTTTTAAACATCTGTCGTACTACCGGAGCTATTTCAAAATTATTGGCGATAAATGTTTGTGCCAAACCTGCTACGATGGTATCATCTATGTCGTAGGCAACGAAATGGCGATACAAACGCCCACAAATGAAATGGGCAATTTCGCTGCTACGTTGAGCAAACAACAAATCTATCAGTCCGTCATAGTCAAAATTAGCTGTTTGACCAAAGATAGTTTTGTTGCCATCGTCAAATTGTGTGTCATCAAAACTCACGGGCGCACACGAATCGGTTGAGGCTTGCCAACCTGTGAGGGCGCGGGCGGTTTCTTCTATGTCTTCTTGCGTATAACCGTTGTTTTGTCCAAGGGTGAATAACTCAAACAGCTCACGGGCATAGTTTTCGTTGGGCGAATCTTTGGTGTTCAGGTTGCCATTGAGAAATACGAGCATGGCGGGCGTGATTCCAACAGCATGAACAAAGTTTTTGAAGTTGCCCAAGGCATGGACTTGCATTAGTTTGTGGTATTCATAGAGGTATGCCGAACACAAATAAGTACTCCATTTTGCTACGAAATGGTTTATCCAAAACAGTGCCATTCGTTCGCGAAAACTATATGTAAACATGTCTGTTATCCAACGAATACCCCATTGATCGCGATGATAAAACACATCACTATTAAAATCGGGATAGTCGTCGATGGGTTCGCGTGTCCAATCGTACCATATTGGCGGAGCGGGCAATGGTGCTACCATAGCTGCGTTGACAATTTGGTCAATGACGGCGGCGGGTGTTTGCGCCAAAGCAGCGTTGATTTGTTGATGGGTTGCCCCAAATGCCATGCGACGATACAAATGTGCTGCTCTTAATCGATTCCAAGGCATATTGGCAGAAGGCACATAAACATTGATACTTCCTGTGGCACAAGGCATATATTAATGGTTTTGGAGGATGAAAATAAAGGTTTCTTTGCGGCTATTTCGGTGCAAATGTAGGGTTTTTTGAGTAATTAGACAATAGCAATGCCTTAAAAGAGTGTTTTTTTGCTATAAAAAGAAATACTTGTTGTGATGGCTGAGTTGGATAATATGTTTATCATGGTTCTTAATGTTACAAAAAAACACCTTGTTTCGGGCAGGAAACAAGGTGTTATGAAAAAAATACTAAAATCGCCGCAAAAAATTTATTTATAGTTAGGTTTGGGTGGAGCAGGAGGAGGTGGCGGCGGCGGAGGTGCCATACAATTACCTTTTCCTTTTGCTCCGTGTGGGTGATGGTCGTTGCGATGCTGTTCTCTGTTTGTCAAATGTTGTTGGTACTGTTGCTGTGTGAGCAAGGCTTTTAATTTTTGCTCATACTGTTCGTGCAAAGCTTTCATTTTAGGGCGTTTTGCTTCGGGTGAAAGTTGCGTATCTTCGGACAATTTGTGACGTTGCAATATCCAATTGTTGTTAATCGCTTTTAGCTGCTCGGTTTGTTTGGCATCTAATTGCAAGTTACTTGCCATTTTTTCGGTCATTTTAGCGGCGCGGGCTTCGGGATTGTTGCGCATTTTTTCGTGTTCGGCGCGACGTTCTTTCATTTTGCTCACCATAGCTTGGTGTTTGCTGCGTTGCTCGGGAGTCAAGATTTGGTCTATGGCTTGGTTGTGGTCGTCCATAGTTTTTTCTCTTGTTGCTTGACGTGCGTCTCGCTCTTGCTGGTCTTTTTGACGCAAACTTTGCATTTGTGTCTCAAATTTGGCATTAATTGCTGCCACTTTGCTCACTTGTTCGGGACTAAGCTGTAATTGTTGTGTTAGGCGTTCGGTCATGTCTTTATGCGGACGTTGCTCGACATCTTGTGCCAACAAAGTCAAAGACCAACACCATACCAACAGCATTAAAAAATTGCATTTCATGTTCAAGTAATTTTGGTTATATAATCTGCTTGTTAGACAAGGTGGAGTTTGGTTTTATTCTTGCCTTAACATTTTTTAACGACACGCCTCCACCGTATAAGTTCGGGAGAAGGGAATACTGCGCTCATTGCAATCTAAACAAGGGAAATAACATGTCGTACCATCGAGTTGGAAAGTTCCCGCTTTGTGTAATACGGTTTCATACCTTGCCCAACTATCATAATATGGAACTTCGCATACTTTACCATTCACCTCTGCTGTGCATCTAAGCATAGAAGCTGATACATCTAAGTAAATGTTGAGTTGTAGGGTGTCATTGGGTTGTATAATTTCTGTTTGAGGAAAAACAATGGCGTGTTTGAGTGGAGACATACAAGTACCATCCCAACATCGTTGTTGTACAATATCATACCAACCTTTCGCTGCCAAAGTAATAAACATTTTTGCGCGTGTTAGGGATATATTCGCTATTTCGGGCTGTAAATATCCCAATAAAGGTATCATTACCTCCTTATATTGAGATATTAGCATTGTATCTTCTAAACCCTCACAAAGTGTACGAGTTATTTCAGACTGATATTTGTTGAGTATTGCCATAAGCTGTTGGCTATTAATCGGTGTTTCGGCAGCTAAAGAATCTAAACTGCTATACGTTGTTTGAGTGTATTGGAATGCCGCTCTTTTAGATATGACCCAAGCACTATACCTACTATCATTTTCCTGTATCCGTGCTTTTCTTTCGACCTGATTTTTATTAGCCTGTTGCATACTTTGCAATGATTTGTCTAAACAATTTTCTATTTGTTTTGCCCAACGTTTATTGTCTTTCGGCAAACGATACCATTGCAATACACCATAGCCTGTTATAAATAATAGCAGCAAAGTTGTGATAGCTCCAAGTGATATATTTTTCATACAAAAAAAGAATGCTTAGTTTTGGGGTGATTAATGGCAAATAGTTTGTACATTATAATGATGTGTAAAGGTAAATAGTGTTGCATTAAGTTTTCCTTTTTGTAGGCGCAACTCACCCGAAGTGCTAAAATTGCCCGCTTTTTTACAAACTTTTTGATATTTCACTATACCATTACTTTGCATTGGGATTTTTTGGTTATTTATCAAAACTTCTACAGGTGTTTGGGGTGCAGTTGTAATAACAGCTATTTTTGCCCGCAAAGTATCTCCTACTTTAAATCGTTCTTTATTGAGGATAGTGTGAGCAGTATAGTGGTTAAATACTATTTTTTCTGCTGAAGCTATTTCGTATAATGAGCTTATTTTTTTTTCCAAAATCAATTCATAATCCGCCATGCTTTGGAGCATTAGTGTATTTGCTACAATTGTATCGGCTTCTAAAGCATAGCGAAAATTTTGCAATAGTGTATCACAAAAACCTTGTGTTACTACTTGGCTTTGTACTTGCTGTTGAATGATGGTATCTATTTCTGTAACCAATTTTTGGATAGTGGATTTATGTTCATCATTGTTTTGTTTTAATAACTCAAACAAATCATAACGATTCCCAAAAAGTTTATTGCTTTGAGAAGATAATGTTTTAGCTATTTGATAACAAGAATCTGCGCGCATAGTGGCTATTTTGTCGTTGGCATACGCACCAAGCGCCATATTTGTCATATTGTTTCTGTCTAGTGTATTAAATGCAAAATTGTTCAATAAATGAAAATCAAGCTCATAAGCCTGTTTCACCCTATCACTCCGATAGGTGGTATAATAGCCCTTTTGATACAAAAAAAGTATCATCAACAACAAAACTGCATTACACAGCCATAAAAAGTAAGATTTCATAGAAAAATGTGTTTTTGAAAGAATTATATACACTTAATGACACGCCTCCACCGTATAAGTTCGGGAGAAAGGATAAGTTTTTATCATGCAAGTAGAACAACTTGGCGGCGAAATAATACCTTTAAGTTGGAAAGTTCCTGTATTGTTCAATATCGTTTCATAATGCACCCACTTGTCGGGCGAAGGACGGTAGTGTTTTTCTGCTATTATTGCCGTATAATTGGTAGTTGATTTTCGGGGTGCTAAATAAATGCTTAGGTCTAAGGTGTCGTTGGGTTGTAGCATTTCTGTTTGAGGAAGGGCAGCCGCATAAAGAAAGGGAAAACTAAAATAATCAAAACAAACTATGTGCCTCTGACTCAAAAAATCTAACCATTCTTCTTCTATTTTTGCCACGATTAGCTTGGCTTGCATAGGAGTAAGATTGGTTTTTTCTATTTGTAACTGATCAAACATCTGCATTATACGGTCATTGACTGTTGATATTTCAGCATTTACTCCTGATTTCAATTGTTTGAAAGTATTTAAAGCAACAGTATGTTGATAGGTGGTCAATATGTCGCGAATTTGCGAGTCTTTTTCTAATTTTTGGTGTTGCAGTGCGTCCAAAGTGTCATAGATGCTTTGCGTATAGTTTTGTATACCTCTTTCGGGCGGAAACCAAGGCGATACAAGATTATATTTCTGCATATGGATAGCATCAATATCAACGGTTGTTCGATTATTTTCTTGTTGATATTGGGCGGCTATTTCCAAACTATTTGTTATTTGTTTTGTCCATTGCCAATGATTGTCAGGCAAACGATACCATTGCAATACACCATAGCCTGTTATAAATAATAGCAGCAAAGTTGTGATAGCTCCAAGTGATATATTTTTCATACAAAAAAAGAATGCTTAGTTTTGGGGTGATTATTGACAAATAGTTTGTACTTGATATTGAGCAGCATTAGTTATCATAACAGAATCGGAAGGCATCCGTCTTAATTTCAAAAAAATGCCCAGACTAAACGTCCCTACTTCTTTACACACTTGCCGATAGCGTGCTAAACCATTTTGTAATGGAATTTTTTTATCTTCTACCGACACCGCCACAGGCGCTTTTGAAGCAGTTCCAATCAGCGCAATTTTTGCCCGCAAAGTATCTCCCACTTTAAAATGTTCTTTATTAAGAACAACGTGTGGCATAAAAGTATCATACAAAATTGGTTTTTCGAACAACAATTGCGATTCCAATACTTCTAACCTATGATGAACTTTAATACTGTTTTGTATGTTAAGATGACTCAATAAAGTTTGTGCTACATACAAATCGGCTTTTGTTGCTTGTTGGAGTATTTCTCGTAAAGTATCTCCAAAGGTTTTTGAAAATACTTGTTGTAGTTGTTTTTGCGCTATTATTTCTAAAATTTTTTGTTGATAGGCTGCTATAGCCGCTACATTATGTTCTTTATTTTGTTGCAATAGCTCAATTAAAGCAATGGTATGATTTTGGAACATACTGTCTTGTTGTAAGATATTTTTTGCTTGCTGCCAATAGGTAATAGCATTTGTTACCGCTTTTCTTTCGTGTGTGTATATATCTACAAAACGATTAGCGTATGTATTGTTATGAAACACAAGCGTACTTGTTTCATCTAACAACTTAAAATTAATCCAATAAGCCTGTTTTACCCTATCACTTCGATAGGTGGTATAATAGCCCTTTTGATACAAAAAAAGTATCCCCAAAAACAAAACTGCATTACAAAATAACCAAAAGTAAGATTTCATAGAAAGAAAGTTTATTGTTAAACGTTGTGTGTTGTTTTTTTATTGTGCAAAATAGTTTGATAACAACATTGGGTGGTATCGCAGAAAATGACAACGATAAAAAAATCAGATAAACCCTGAAAGGGTGATAGGTTTATAGCAAAAAAGACGAAGCAAAAAAGGCAAAAAAACCGACGGGGAGACATTATATTGTGTTTTTTTGAATGATTTCACCTCCTTGGCGGTTTAGGTTAATCATTTTATTGTTGTTATACTATAATCATGTCAGCCCAAAACACCTTTTTAATGTCCTTATCAAAATAACACTTTTTTAGGATTGTTGTCAAATTCACGCTTGTTTTTATCTTTTTGTAACATTATCCCAAAATAAAACACAACTTACTTGTCAAACAAGCAAATAAAAACGTACTTTTGCACCCTATAATCATTTGTTTTTAAAAAGTTTTGATTCATGAAAAAAACCATATTCTTATTGCTTTGCGGTGCGTTATTGGCATTGCAAGCGTGCAAGCAACAATCTACCAATGATGCTGCCACCACAAGCGAAAAAAATGCCGAATTGGCAACTTTGCTCGACACTTATTACGAAGAACGCATGAGCCTCTATCCGTTCGAAGCTACGCAAAATGGCGATAATCGTTTCAATGATTTATTGGTGAACGACATTAGCGCCGATTTCCGAGCCAAAGCCACTACTTTTTATCAAAAATATCAAAGCGCTATTGCCAACATAGACCGTTCGAAGCTAAACGCTAACGACCAGGCAAGCTACGACATTTTTAGCTACGAAATGAAAATGAACCTCGAAGGTTTGTCTTATCCTGCTGCATGGCAAATCCCTTTCCAACAGTTTTGGGGTATGCCTTTGAACATGGGACAATATGGCAGCGGCGACAATGTACAACCTTTTAAAACCGTTAAAGATTATGACGACTGGCAAAAACGCGTGCATGGCTTCACAATTTGGGCAGATACCGCCATTGCTAATTTCAAACAAGGCATGAAAAGCGGCATCGTACTGCCCGAAAAATTGGTGAAAAAAATGATTCCCCAAATGAAAGATTTGGCAACAGCCGACCCTACAAAAAGTGTGTTTTATGGTCCTATCCTCAAAATGCCCGCTACTTTTTCTGCCGCAGATAAAGCCCGTTTAACGGCGAGTTATGCCCAAATGATTAGCACCGAACTAACGCCCGCCTATACCAAATTAGCCGATTTTTTGGAAAAAGAATACCTACCCAAAGCACGAAAAACATCAGGCATCAATGCCATTCCGCAAGGCGATGCCTACTATAATTATTTGATTCGTTATTGGACAACAAGCCAACAAACACCCGAACAAATTTATGAAACAGGCAAACAAGAAGTAACCCGAATTCGCCACATCATGGACAGTATTCAGCAAAGCGTCGCTTATAAAGGCAGTTTGCAAGACTTTTTTAAGTTTATGCAAACCGATAAACAGTTTTTCCCTTTTGCTACCGAACAAGCTGTATTAGATTCTTTTCGCAATATTCAGAAAGTCATTGACCCCAATCTGAAAAAAATGTTTGGACGCGTTCCCAAGACTGCTTTTGAAATTCGCCAGACCGAAAAATTCCGCGAAGCTTCTGCCAGCGCCGAATATGTGCAGGGTACAGCCGACGGCACACGTCCCGGTATTTTTTATACGCCCATTCCCGACCCAAAAAAATTTAATAGCACATCGGGTATGCAGTCTTTGTTTTTGCACGAAGCTATTCCCGGTCATCACTACCAAATTTCTTTGCAACAAGAGAACGAAGACCTTCCGAAATTCCGCCGTTTTTTGTGGTATGGAGCTTATGGCGAAGGTTGGGCATTGTATACCGAATCGCTCGGCAAAGAATTGGGTTTATATACCAATCCTTATCAATACATGGGCGCTTTGGGCGACGAAATGCACCGCGCCATTCGTTTGGTAGTCGATACAGGTTTGCACACAGGTAAAATGACGCGCGAACAAGCGATTAAATACATGATGGACAACGAATCTATTAGCGAAGAGGGCGCCACAGCAGAAATAGAACGCTATATGGCAATACCCGCACAAGCACTTTCCTACAAAATCGGTTCACTCAAAATCCAAGAACTTCGCCGTAATTGCGAACAAAAAATGGGACAAAAATTTAACTTAGCCGCTTTCCACGACCAATTGTTGCTCGATGGCGTGCAACCTTTAAATGTATTGGAGCGCAAAATGACCGCTTTTTGTCAATAAAAAATGGTAATAGCTGTTTTTTCGTAGCTGCGGGGTTTAGACCTTACAGCTACGAAAAAATATCACTTTTCTAACCAAATAATAAGGACTTTTTCACAAAAAACAGTGATTTTTTACTACAACAAGCAATAAACGGGCAAAAAGTGAATTTTTTTGCCAAAAAATAAATATTTTCGGTTGGCAAATAAATATTTTTGTCCAAAAAAATAAAATTTCGGTTGGCAAATAAATATTTTCCTCTCCAAAATAAATATTTTCGGTTGACAAATAAATATTTTTGCCTAAAAAAATAAAATTTCGGTTGACAAATAAATATTTTCGGTTGACAAATAAATATTTTCGGTTGACAAATAAATATTTTTGCCCAAAAAAATAAAATTTCGGTTGGCAAATAAATATTTTCCTCTCCAAAATAAATATTTTCGGTTGACAAATAAATATTTTTGTCCAAAAAAATAAAATTTCGGTTGGCAAATAAATATTTTCCTCTCCAAAATAAATATTTTCGGTTGGCAAACAAAAGTTTTCACTTCCAAAACAAAAGTTTTCACTTCCAAAACAAAAGTTTTCACTTCCAAAACAAAAGTTTTCACTTCCAAAACAAAAGTTTTCACTTCCAAAA
>JAEUUX010000112.1 GCA_016787295.1 Chitinophagales bacterium | reverse complement strand
TATACTAAATTGAATACAGTCTTCGGATTTTGTAAAATGTTGACAGTGTTTGAGACAAATAATTGCGGTCACAAAAAACGCACATCTGCTTACACTATTTTCGTCACCCGAAATAGTGCTGTTTCGGTCGTTGAGGCACTGAATTTGCGCACAAATGAACAAGTACGGTAAAACGCCTCAACGATTGCCTACATTTTGTGGTAGCTAATACGGAAAAACAGACAAAGTGTGTTCAATTTTGCTTACTACCACAAAATTAAGCAAAGACCACAGCACGCCGCGGACGAATCCACTCGAAAAAGAACACCTTTTTTTGCTGCTTTTTTGGGTGAGCAAAAAAGCAGAATCACCATTTGTCATTTACGATAATAGTATTTCGAGGAATGACAAATTGTCGTTAGTTTATGTTGCATTCGGAGGCGAGTACGTAACATCGTTCATTATCAAATCCGAAAAGTATTTTCAATTCAGTATATACCAAATATTAACCGATTTTTGAAGTTTTTAGTCCGATAAAAAATATATGTCCATTCATTCAAAAACCAAACGCCAAGCCCTTAGCCAACTCTTTTTGTTATTAGCCATTTTGGTGGTGCTGAACATTTTGGGCAACCAATGGTTCACACGGTTTGACCTGACGAGCGAAAAACGCTTTTCGCTCACCCAACCCACGCGCGATTTGTTGAGCCAACTGAACGACGATGTGTACATTCAGGTCTATTTGGACGGCGAATTTCCCGCGGGATTCAAACGCCTTCGCAACGCTACTGCCGAAATGTTGAACGAATTTAAAGCCTATACCGGCAATAAATTGCAATACGAATTTATTGACCCTTTGGCAGATGCCACGAAAGAGCAAAAAGAAAAAATTGCACAACAGCTCATGGACAAAGGACTTGAGCCTACGCGCCTGATTGAAAACAAAGAGGGTTATTCCGAAAAAATTATTTTTCCCGGTGCCATTGTCACCTATCGCGGACACGAAATGCCCGTTCAATTGTTGTTGCAACAAACCGACAAATCTAATGCCGAAGGAACGCTCAACAATTCTATCATGTTGCTCGAATATGACTTTGCCAACGCCATTGCCAAACTTCACAACGACCACAAACCCGCTGTGGCTTTCATCGAGGGAAATGGCGAACTCACAGGCGCACCCATCAACGACATGGTGTATACGCTATCGAAATACTTTAAAGTCGACCGTTTTGACCTGAAAAACAACTATTGCATTCCCAATAACCGCTACGATGCCATTGTTATTGCCAAACCCACCGAAAAAATAGACGAACCACAAAAATTTAAAATCGACCAATTTATTATGAATGGCGGCAAAGCTTTGTGGTTAGTAGAAAATATGCGCGCCGAAATGGACAGCCTGAAGCGTGGCAGTTTTTTGGCTTTGGATTATGGTTTAAATCTCGAAGACCAATTGTTTAAGTATGGTGTGCGTGTCAATATGAACATGGTGAAGGATTTGCAATGCGAAAAAATTCCTATTGTAGTTGGCACCGACCGCCTTGGGAATGCCCAACAGATGCAACCTTTTCCGTGGATATATTTCCCTGTGATAACCAACGTGAACAATAATCACCCTTTGACCAAAAACATGGGACCAATTTTGTTTCGTTTCGGTGGGTCTATCGATACCATTCCAAGCAAAGATAATAGCATTAAAAAAACAATTTTATTAAGCACTTCGAAATACAGTCAATCGGTTAGCACACCTATCCGCATAGATGTGGGCGAAGTTCGCACACCACCCGACCCTGCACAATTCAATCTACCTGAACAAACTGTGGCAGTAGCATTGGAGGGCGAGTTTCCTTCGGTGTTCAAAAATCGCCTTAGCGCCCAAACACTGGCTATGGTGGATACGGCACAAGGTTGTAATGGTTTTGTGGAAAAAAGCAAACCTACCCGCATGGTGGTGGTGGCAGAAGGTGATGTGATTCGCAACGATTTTGATATCGAAACCCGCAAACCAACACCTTTGGGTTTTTATAAATACTCCAAAACCAACTTTGCAAACAAAGATTTTTTGCTCAACGCCATCGAGTGGCTCACCGACGACAAAGGTGTAATGGTGGCGCGCTCCAAAGAAGTGAAATTGCGACTTTTGGACGAACAAAAGGTGAAAGAACAGCAATTACAATGGCAGTTGCTCAATATGTTGCTGCCTATTGCTTTGGTGGTAGTTTTTGGTTTAGGCTACAGTTGGTGGCGAAAACGCCGCTATGGAATAGCTAAAGGTTAGCTGATTTTGTTGTTTTTTTGTTCGATAAAAAGTTTTAAAAAATAAAATAATCTCCCAAAAACCTAATGGCAAAAATAAGAACGCGCTATGTGTGCCAAAATTGCGGCGTAGAATCTCCGAAATGGTTGGGACGCTGTCCTTCGTGCGAGGCGTGGAACACCTACGTAGAAGAAGTTGTGGATCCACAACAAGAAAAGCACGCCGAAGCACGTCGTTTGTCGGGTGCTACCGAAAAACCTTTGAGTGCCATTAGCATCACTTCGATAGAAAGCATAGAAGAAAATCGTTTGGTGACGCAAGATGTCGAACTCAATCGCGTCTTGGGCGGTGGTATTGTGCCGGGGTCTATCACCCTCATTGGTGGCGAGCCGGGCATTGGCAAATCGACTTTGTTGTTGCAATTGGCATTGAGTTTGCCACAAAACACTATTTTATATGTATCGGGTGAAGAAAGTGCGCAGCAAATCAAAATGCGCGCCGACCGTTTGGGGGCGCTCAATCCGCGCTGTTTGGTATTGACCGAAACCAATCTTTACCAAATTTTTAAACAACTCAAAAGCATTAAGCCGCACTTGTGCATCATTGACTCGGTACAAACATTGGAGTCGCCCACCATAGAATCTACGGCGGGTAGTATTTCGCAAATTCGCGAATGCGCCTCCGAGTTGCAGCGGTATGCCAAAGAAAGTGGTGTACCCGTTTTTTTGGTGGGGCATATCACCAAAGATGGCAATATCGCAGGACCCAAGATTTTGGAACATATGGTCGATACGGTTTTGCAGTTTGAGGGCGAACATCATCACGCATACCGTCTTTTGCGCACCAAAAAAAATCGCTTTGGTTCCACCTCCGAATTGGGCATTTATGAAATGCAGCAAAGTGGCTTGCGCCAAGTCACCAATCCGTCCGAGCTACTTATTTCCGAAAATACCGACAGCTTGAGTGGCATTGGCATTGCAGCTACCATCGAGGGTATGCGTCCTTTGCTCATCGAGGCGCAGGCATTGGTCAGTAAATCGGTCTACGGCACACCGCAACGCTCCAGCACGGGTTATGACAACAAACGCTTAAATATGTTGTTGGCGGTATTGGAAAAAAGGTGTGGTTTTCGCTTTGGTGACAAAGACGTATTTGTGAACATTGCAGGCGGTTTGAAGGTAGAAGACCCTGCCTTAGATTTAGCCATTGTTTGCTCTTTGCTCTCCTCCTTTGACGATATTCCCATTCCACCCGGCAGTTGTTTTGCAGGTGAAATCGGTTTGTCGGGTGAAGTGCGCAGCGTCAACCGCATTGAGCAACGCATTTTGGAGGCAGACAAATTGGGCTTCAAACGCATGTTTGTTCCCACCAACAATAAAGGATTAGACCTCAACAAGTTTGGTTTGCGCCTCATCGCTGTCAGCAACCTGAACGAAGTCTATAACCACCTATTTTAATCATCATTTTTCTTCCCAAACAACATGAATCCACAAGAAAATGATATTTTAACCGCGCTTTATGCCGTCAAAGACCCCGAAATTCCCACTATTTCGGTGGTGGACTTGGGCATTATTACCAACATACATTGCGAAAATGGTATGGCTCAAATCACCATGACTCCCACTTTTACTGCTTGTCCTGCTATCAAAATTTTGCAAGAAGAAGTGAAAAATGCCGCCGAAGCCCTCGATTTTGTGGAGCAAGCCAGCGTTATGATTGACTATAGCACCCCTTGGACTTCGGACAGAATTACGGACATTGGCAGAGAACAGATTAAGGCACACGGCTTGGCAACACCTGCGCGTTTGAACGGCAAAGAGGCAGATATTGACACCATTGCCAACACCAATTGTCCACATTGTGGCAGTGCAGAAACCTCGCTCAACATTTTGTTTGGTCCAACTTTGTGTCGTTCGATGCATTATTGCTACCATTGCAAACAAGCTTTCGAGGCGTTCAAACCGATATAAATCAGCACAAAATGCCTTTGAAAAACTAACTTATTTCAATTGTTTGTGCAAAAAAGCATGAAGCGCATAGATGACAGGAGTCATAAGCACGGCAATAATGAGTTTGGCAGTATAACCCGTTATGGACATGGACACATATTGATAGAAAGTCACTTTTCCGGGCAACCAAAAGGCAATACCTGCTACTATAAAGGTGTCGATAAATTGCGAAATGACCGTAGACCCTGTACTTCGCAACCAAATCATGCGCTCGCCTGTTTGTTGTTTTAAGAAATGAAACAAACCTGAATCCACCAATTGAGACACCAAAAAAGCAATAATACTACCCACAATAATCAATTGTGATTGTCCAAAAACAGCCTTGAATTGCTCATACGTGACTGGTGAGAAACTAACAGCAGGCAACTGAATGGCAGCCATAAGCACAATAAAACTGTAGGCGATGAGTGCTGCGGTCAAATAGCTCAATTTCTGGACATTTTGTTTGCCATAAAACTCATTAATCAAGTCGGTGGTCACAAAAACCACAGGCCACAACACAATGCCAATGCTCAACACAAAAGGACCTATTTGTATCAATTTGCCACCAATAAGTTCGGCAACAACTGCATTGGTAACAAAAAATCCGGTGAGAATAGTGAAAAAAAGTTGATGTTTGTTTCTAAATGGCATAAAATTTTGATGAATTATAAACAAAATGGTGTTAGACGGCACAAAAGTACGCTTTTTTAGCTTTTTGTGCTGCTAACACCATTTTTTTAATTATTGCTATAATGAGACAAAAAAAGAAACGAGACTATCGTTCAGATAATCTCGTTTTCCCCTTTTTACTAATTACAAAACCTATTTTCTTTAATTAACCCCTAATTAGGTGTGACGATTTCTCATCGTCACAATAGCTTATACGTAAAAGAAGTAAAAAGGTTTCAAATTTTGGTGTTTTTCTTGTTTTCTTTGAAAATTTTATTTTATCTTATGTCTGGCACCACTTCGGCATACACTTGCCACGTTTTTTTTGCCATACTTTGCAGCGAAAAATGCTCCACAACTTTACGATAAGCATTGTCTATCATGCTTTGTTGCCATGCTTTTTGTTGCAACAATTGCTGCACATGTTTAGCCAAAGCGGGTGCGTCTTGGACGGGAGCTAACAAACCCGTTTTGCCGTGTTCTATCAGTTCGGGAATGCCACCTGCTGCCGTCGCCACAACGGGAATGCGACAATACATGGCATCGGCAACGGCTGTCCCCAAACCTTCTGTTTTTGACGTGACCAATTGCAGGTTGAGTTGCGGCAAAATTTGTGGTATATCTGCCCGAAAACCGGTGAAAATAAGGCGGTCTGTCACACCTTTTGTTTGAGCATATTGTTGCAATACTTGGCGTTGTTCGCCTTCGCCAATCGCCAAAAAAACGGCGTTCAAACCCGCTTCCAACAGTATTTGAGCGGTGTCGATAAACGTAAAATAGTCTTTATGGTCTGCCAAAGCTGCCACATTGCCGATAAGCAAAGTAGCAGCAGGAATTTGGTATTGTTGTCGCAAATTGGAGGCAGCGTTGGGTGTGGCTGTATCAAAGCGGTCAAAATCTATGCCACTATGCACCGTGCAAACTTTCTCCGATTTTCTAATAGTTGGCGTAATAATTTGGCGAATGGCATCGGACACACAAATAATCCGTTTGATTTGCGGGTGATTGTATTTGTAGTAGGAATACCAATTGTTTTGGATGGGAAAATCGACGCGCCGCGACAGCACAATAGGAACGAAGTTGCCAAAAATATCGGCAGCTATGGTAGCAAATTGCTGGGCATGTGGGTCGTGACAGTGGATAAGGTGAGCGTTCGTTCGACGGGATATGCGCCAAAGGTGGTAGGCAAAAAGTGGATTGAAAGGTGCCGCTTTGGTCAAAGGGAAATGCGACAGGTGATGGTGTTGGCAATAGCGGTGCATGGCGCTGTTTTTGGTACAAATGATGTGTTGCTGTACTGATGGAATATGGTTTTGCAAACCTTTGTAAAGGTTGACAATTTGTTGTTCGCCGCCGCGCCAAGTTCGCGCGGTCGAAAGATGTAAGATGTTCATTAGCTATTGGAAGAAAAAAGGTGTAAGAAGTTTGGATAGAAAGTTATCGAAATAAAAAATAGAACGAAATAATGTGCTAAGTGGCAGTGTTTGTTTTGTTATTATGAGCAAAATGCCTTATTTTTGCCCCGCCAAACGCTTTTATAGCGCTTTTGGTAGCTTTGTTATTGAATGCTATTATCCAAAATTATTTACGATGCTAAAAAAATATCAGGCTATCGATGCCCAACTTTTTGTAGAAAATCGTCAGCGTCTTGCGGCTCAACTGCCCGAAGGTGCTATTGCCATTCTAACGGCTAACGATGAATCGCCGCGCAGTGCAGATGGTTTTCACCCTTTTCGCCAAAATTCCGATTTGTTTTATTTGACAGGCATAGACCAAGAAGATACCATTTTGGTATTGTTTCCTTCTTGCCCACAAAAGGAATGGCGTGAGGTCTTGTTTATTCGCCCTACCGATGAACATATTGCTGTTTGGGAAGGACATAAATACACCAAAGAAGAGGCACGCACGGCATCGGGTATTCAAAAAATCATTTGGGCAGACGAATTTGACACCAATTTGCCCAATATGATGTATTTGGCAGAGTCTTGTTACCTCAATACCAACGAACATACGCGCATGAGAACACGGGTGCTTGACCACGACCACCGTTTTGCCCTCGAAATGCGCCAACGGTATCCGCTCCACACTTTTCGCCGTTTAGCACCCATTTTGCACCGTTTGCGGGCTGTGAAATCGGAGGCAGAAATCAACTTAATGCGCCAAGCTATTGCCATTACGGGCGCGGCTTTTCGGCGTGTATTGCAGTTTGTGCAACCGGGCGTAGCCGAATATGAAGTAGAAGCCGAAGTTTTACACACCTATATCAGGCAACGCGCCACAGGTCCTGCTTATGGTTCTATCATCGCATCGGGCAAAAATGCTTGTGTGTTGCACTATGTTGCCAACAACCAAACTTGTGAAAATGGCGACTTGTTGTTGATGGATTTTGGTGCCGAATATGCCAACTATGCCGCCGACCTCACCCGTACTATTCCTGTTAATGGCAAATTTTCGCCGCGCCAAAAAGCAGTTTACGAAGCCGTGTTGTGCGTCCTCAAAGCCGCTCGACAAATGCTGAAACCGGGTGTGTTGCTCGACGACTATCATCGCGAAGTGGGGCTAATCATGGAAAAAGAACTCATTGGTTTGGGTTTGTTAGATGCCGAAGCCGTTGCGAACCAAAAACCTAACGAAATGCCACTTTACAAAAAGTATTTTATGCACGGTACATCGCATTTTTTGGGTCTCGATGTGCATGATGTTGGTTTAAAACACCTTCCTATTGAGGCAGGTATGGTCTTTACTTGTGAGCCGGGAATCTATATTCCCGAAGAAGGCATTGGCATCAGGATAGAAAACGATATTGTGGTAATGCCCATCGGACAAGACAATATCGACCTGATGGACGAAGCTCATATCCCTATGGAAGTAGACGAAATTGAGGCTTTGATGCAACGATAAAAATATTTTATAGCTATCCAACAACAGGCAATTATCTGTAGCAGATAATTGCCTATTGGTTTGTTATAATCCCGCATTCCGCCCCCATCTGCAAAAAAACGTGGATTTAGCCTATTTTGTGCTTAAAAAAATGTAGAGAATGGCGGTGCAGAGGGGTATGTATCATGGTGCAGAGGGGTATGTATCGTGGTGCAGAGGGGTATGTATCATGGTGCAGAGGGGTATGTATCATGGTGCAGAGGGGTATGTATCGTGGTGCAGAGGGGTATGTATCGTGGTGCAGAGGGGTATGTATCGTGGTGCAGAGGGGTATGTATCGTGATGCAGAGGGGTATGTATCGTGGTGCAGAGGGGTATGTA
>JAEUUX010000079.1 GCA_016787295.1 Chitinophagales bacterium | reverse complement strand
TGTTCCTGTACAGCCAGCTACGTTTGTGACGGTGACGGTGTAAGTTGCGGCATTTGTGACTGTAATCGCTGGCGTATTATCACCGTTTGACCAAGTGTAAGAAGCAAAAGTATTATCTACACTTAGATCCGTGCTACCATTAGGGCAGAAAGTTGTGCTACCGTTGATGTTTACGGTCAAGCTATTGCTTTCTGTTACATCAACACTGCTTGTTCCTGTACAACCAGCTACGTTTGTGACGGTGACGGTATAGGTTGCGGCATTTGTAACTGTAATCGCTGGCGTATTATCACCATTTGACCAAGTGTAGGTATCAAACCCGCTACCTGCATCTAATGTTGTGTTGCCACCTTGACAGAAGGTTGTGCTGCCGCTAATGGTTGGTGTTAGATTGGCGTTTTGTGTAACGTTGGCAGTTGCAATACCAGTACAAGCGTTGTTGTCTGTTACTGTAACGGTATAAGTTCCTGCAATACTAACGACCGATGTTTGTGTATTGTCACCGTTTGACCAAGTGTAAGTTGCAAACCCGTTACCTGCATCTAATGTTGTATTGCCACCTTGACAGAAGGTTGTGCTGCCGCTAATGGTTGGTATAGGAGCATTATTTAATGTAATACTAACAGTTGCTGTAGCGTCAGGACAAGCGTTTGTACTTGTCATGGTATAAGTAAATACGCCACTTGTTTGAGTATTTGGGCTGAAAGTATTACTAACAGTATTACCATTTTCATCAGTCCATGTGCCATTGTTAGCCGGTGTGCCACCCAATTCGTTGAAAAGGTTGATAGGAGTACCATTGCTACAAATAGCAGTAGTTCCGTTTGTGCCTGCGTTAGGAGATTCGTTGATAATGATAGCTTGTGTAGAAATTGTTGGACAATTTGCTACCGGACTATCCAAGGTATAGGTAACATTATAACTACCAATAGTTGCATTTAATGGGATATCGAAATTGTTTCCTGTTATGTTTGGCGGATTAGCAATGTTGCCTAATGGGGTGCTAATACTCCATGTCCCTGCTGCCATATTAGTAGTTTGTAGGGTGGTCAAATCTACTGATGTAGAGGTATTGTTACAAAAATCGGTACTTGGAGCATTGGTAGCAATATTGGGACAATTACAATCCTGTACATTGATAGCTACATCGTATGTTGTTCCTTGACAAGTAGTAGTAGGAGAAGTGGTGTATGTCAAAGTATACGTAGCTGCTGCAATACCAGTAAAATCAACACTACTTGGATTGGATAGGTCAATACCTATGCCATTGGGGTCTGACCATGTGCCATTAGTATCGCCATTACTTACTAAAGCTGTTAGATCGAGGATAGCACCACTTCCTGTAGCACTATTACAAGTATTGGCATTAATAGCTACAGTAGCAGTGTTAGGTTGGTCGACATTTAAGGTGACACTTGCTTCGTCGCTACAGTTACTAGAACTTGTAACTAATATGTAATAAGTTGTAGTTGCTGTAGGTGTTACAGAAAAACTACTCAATTCATTGGCTGCAATAGCAGGCGTTCCACTATGATATGATGTAGTGCTGTTGGTATTGTTATTATCCGATACGCTTAGGCTACTTAGGTCGAATGTATCTCCTAAACAGATATTGTTTGGAGCAGTAACAGCTATATCAGGTGTAGGATTAAGAACAATGCTTATCGTTGCTGTACTATTGCAGCCATTATTGGAAATGGTTACGCTATAGGTAGTTGAGGAAATAGGAGTAGCTTGCAATTGTGTTTGTGTTGAACCATCATCCCAGATATAAGTGGCATTAGCTGCGCCACCTATGGCATTTAACGTAACACTTTCGCCTGCACAAACGCTTGTATTGCTGGCGTTAATGGTGGCGTTGATACCTGTCGAACTACTTACGCTAATGCTTGTACTAGCAGTACAACCGCCAGTACTTGTAATGGTTACTGTATAGGTATCAGGAGCTAAATTGTTCAAGTCTTCGTCCGTTGCTCCATTCGACCAACTATAAATTGGATTGGTGGTGTTGGAAACAGTGATACTAATGCTACCATTGTCCTCTCCGCAAGTAGTAGGATTAGCTATAGCACTAATAGTCGGAGCTATGGTGTTATTTATAGTGCCATTTGCTACGGTTGTACAACCATTAGTTGCTGTTACGGTTACAGTGTAAGTTCCTGCATCACTATTCGTTAAGTTTTGGTTATTGCTTCCATCACTCCACACGAATACTGTGCCGTTAGAAGTTAATGTTAGACTGCCATTATATGGAGTTGAACAATTGGTGTTATCTGTTGCCGTAATAGTAGCGGTCGGTGGCGTGGTGTTGTTATTGATCGTTCCCGATTCAATAGTTGTACAACCATTAGTTGCTGTTACGGTTACAGTATAAGTTCCGGCATCACTATTCGTTAAGTTTTGGTTATTGCTTCCCTCACTCCACACGAATACTGTGCCGTTAGAAGTTAATGTTAGACTGCCATTATATGGAGTTGAACAATTGGTGTTATCTGTTGCCGTAATAGTAGCGGTCGGTGGTGTGGTGTTGTTATTGATCGTTCCCGATTCAATAGTTGTACAACCATTAGTCGCTGTGACTGTTACAGTGTAAGTTCCTGCATTAACAGCACTTAGGTTTTGGTTGGTGGAGCTGTTGCTCCACACGAATGTTGCACCGTTGGAAGTGAGTGTTAAGCCACCGTTGTATGGGGCGGTACAGTTGTTGTTGGGAATGGGAGTGGTAGAGGCTGTTGGATAACTATAGCTATTTGAAACGTTTCCGCTTACTACCGTAGTACAACTATTAGCTCCAGTAATTGTTACAGTATATGTACCTGCATTAACAGCAGTTAAATTTTGATTAGTAGTACTATTGCTCCATAAGAAAGATGTGCCATCAGTAACTAAACTAATTCCGCCATTGAAAGGAGCAGAACAATTGGTATTGTTGCTTATGGTAGCTGTTGCGGTTGGCAATGTATTTACGGCTACGGTGTGTGATGTGGCGGACGAACAAGCATTAGTATTTGTAACCGTAACACTATAAGTTATATTGGGTGTATTGGTTACATTATTATAAGTAGCTGTAGCTGTAGTAGTTCCACCTGTCCAAGAGTAAGAATTATATATCGTTGTGGTTGACAGAGAAACGTTTTGTCCGCTGCAAATACTTGTAGGACCTGTTATGGTAGGTGTTGGTAAGGGGTTGACCGTGACAGTTACTGATTGACAAGTAGTTGCATTACTACACACATCTATATACCTTACATAATAGGTAGTAGTAGTGGTGGGCGAAGGTAGGACTAATGGAGTACCTGTTCCAACTGAAGTGCCACCGCAACTGCCTGTAAACCATTCAACTGTTTGTCCTAAACCGCCTGTGAGGGATAGCGAAATATTGCCAGCATCATCGGCGCAGAAATTATTGCGGTCGGTGGCTGCCGAAGTGGGTGCTTGGGGTGCAGGACGAACGGTGACAACCCATGTGTAATTTACGGCGCAACCCGAACTTGTGGCTACAGTTATAGTGTAGGTAACAGTTTCGTTGGTTGTTCCGTTGTTGGTTAATACATCTGATATTAGTGCGGCAGGTGGCGTGGCAAGACCTGATGCGGTGTTGCCCGAAACATTGGTGCTACTTGCAGTAGATTCAAAAGTGCTAATGGCAAAAGTGCCTGTGGGTGTGTAAGATGCAGTTTGTCCCGAACAGATAGTTGTGTTGCTCGGTGGATTAGAGACTGTCGGAAGTGGTTGTACGCTAATGTTCGAACTTGCTGTTCCTGTACAGCCGTTCGCATCTGTGGTTGTTATGGTGACTGTGTAGGTGCCAGATGATAGCGAAGTGGCGTTAAAAGTGGTGGTGGCTGCGTTGGTAGGACTTATGTAGGGAGAGCCACCTGTCCATGCATAAGTAGTTATGGTGCCTGACCCTGCTATGGCGTTGGCAAGCAGGTCGGCTGTTTGACCGGCACAGACAACGGCAGGAGAGGGTTCGATAGTTACCGTTGGAGGTGCATTAACATTGATAGTTACGATGTTGCTGGTGCTTGGACTGCTAGCACATACACCAGACGTTACAATTCGTTGGAATTGATAAATGCCGGGAGTTGAGATAAGTGGTGGGTCATAGTTTTGGCTTGCGGCACCTCCGATATTAACAAAACCTGCGCCATTGGTGTTTTGTTGCCATTGATAGGTATAACTACAGTTTCCACCTGTTGGCAAGGATCCATTAAGTTGTGCAGGATTGCCTGATAAACAGAAATTTTGGTCGGTTGAAATGGTGTTGTTTGCCAAAGGAGGCTCGATGGTGATTGTGGTATAGACAGGTATTGACCACCCGCAGCATTCATCTTTGACGCGCAGGCGAATTTGATAGGTGACAGTTGGACAATTGGTTACAGTAGGTAAGCTAACTGCTCCGGGGTCTTCTAAGGTTGATGTGTAAACCGGAATTGGATTGGTGTTTACTCCAGTGACGGGCGTTTGCTGAATAGTCCATTCAAACGCTGTTGCTACTGATGGGCTATTGGGATTGCAACCTAAATTGATGGTTGAGCCGCTGCAAATAGGTGTTGAGATGGGGTCTATTGTTGGAGGAGTTCGGGTAGTAGTAATGTTAATAAAGTTCTGGAATGTTCCCCCAGCATACGTAATATCTTTTTGTCCTGTTGTGGTATAGTAAGCAGATAAATTTGGACCTGTTAAGGAATATGTAGTAGAACTACTTGTTATGTTTTGTACTAAGGCTCCACCATTTAGGTTGGATATGGTTGCCGATGTTGTTAAAGGTATGTCGGAATTAGTGCAACCATGATAGAAATTAGCGGTGAATGTAGCAGGGTTAGGTATTGTTCCTGCATATTGAGTTGAGTTAACGGTAATAGCGGGGGAGGTTGTGACCGTTGGTGCTGTACCAGCTTGGTTACAAACTGCGAATCTAGTACCATTACCACCAGCACCACCAGCACCACCAGTGGCACCAGCGGCACCATTGCCGCCGTCGCCGCCATCGTTGCCATCACCACAACCGCAAGTAAGACCCGAGTTGCCATTACCACCTGTGCCACCAGCTCCACCTGTGCCGCCATTACCGCCAGCACCACTAGTTCCTGCTCCAACATAAGAATCGAGGAGTGTGCCGCCGGCTCCTCCTGCGTACACAAATACGCCAAAGGTTGCTCCACCGCCACGTCCGCCTGTTCCTCCTTCGCCGCCGCCGCCGCCGCCGCCGCCGCCTTTGCCGCCGTCTCCTCCAACGTCAATCAAGTCGTCGTCGGCTCCGCCGCCGCCGCCGCCACCACCACCACCACCGCCGAAACCGCCAGCTCCGTTGGTTCCGAATGATGGATTGTAGTAACCACCAGTATAATTAGCTGCTGTCGTTGTTCCATTTGTACTAGCAGTGGGTGCGGAGGCGCTTGCTCCACTATTGCCACGTCCTGAATTATTGCCGCAACTTCCGTCGCTTGACCAGCCGGCACCATTTCCACCAACACCTCCTCCAGCTCCTGAACCGCTCTGTCCTTTATAACCATTCCAGTTGCCCGGTGTTTGAGAGACTGTGGTAGTGGAAGTAGAGCCTCCATTATCATTGCCGCCACCGCCACCATAACCACCCGAAGCGCCCGCCGAGCCATCAGAGCCAGGACCTCCACCACCACCTAAACCGCCAGTGCCACCATTGCCACCATTGCCACCCGAACTATTACCGCCTCCGCAACCGCCAGTGCCGCCATCGGTACCAGCACCTCCGGCTGAACCAGCATTACCATTTACACCAGCAATACCGTTAGTGGCTGTTCCAGAAGCAATGCGACAACGTACAATGTTGTAGGTAGACGAATTGTTGATCCACACGACATAATTAGAAACGCCATTGCCAGATACTGTTGTACCTGCGGCATTGGTGGTTTTGAGTACTAAGTCTTGTAATGTCCAACCTGTTGCGGCATTAGATTTTAAACCTACTACATGTGCTACGTTATTATTAATGGTTTCTGTGCCACTAAAAGTAATAACTGTTGAGTCGGCAGACGATTTTATCCAATCAGTGCCATTATAGGTGTACTTTCCATCTATGTAAATGTTTGAAGGTATATTTAAGATACTTGATACAGTATAGCTACCTCTTAATAATTTGATGTATTTTCTTACCCCGCCTGAACTATTAGCTAAAGCAATAGCTTGTTGCAATGTTGCAACAGGATTTGCTGGTCCGCCAGCATTGGCATCGTTGGGGGCGGTTGTAAAACCTGCTGTGCCAGTAGGAGCAACAAAAATATCACCACAATAGTCTTGTGTTACTTGAGTTGTGCAAGTAGTAGTTGCATTAGCAGCAGCGCAAGCATCTGCTACGGTCATGGTAATGGTGTAGCTGCCCGTTGAATTGGGAAATGTAATGGTTGTTGTTGTGGCAGTAGGGTTTGAAATTGTTACGCCCGCTGATGGAGATACTGACCATGTTGTAGAAGTGGCATTGGCTACAGCACCAACAGCGGGTACCGCAGGAATAGAGAACGTATAGGGTGTTCCGCCAACTACACTTGCCCCACACGCCACACTTGTTATAGGTGGCGAATAGGGGAAATAGGTTACACGAAAACATTCGGAATAGGACTCTGTATAGCGTCCTCCTGTTGCGCTATAGCTTCCTGATCCCGTGCGATTTCGAACACGACAACGATAGATTCGCGTGCCGGGTGTTTGTGGAGGTATGAAATCTTTCCAATAGGCACCCGCAACATCTGTCCATGTTGTACCAGCAGCGGGACACGCCGAACCAGCAGGACCTGTTACGTCGGTCACTTGCCATTGGTAGAAAGTGGCTCCTGTTGTGGTCACAGAAAGTGTAGTAGGTGTACCTACACATAAAGTACGGTCAAACGGACCTGTGCCTACTACAGTCAAATTGGGTTGTTGCCAACGATACCTTATCCAAATTGTCCAGTTATTAAAACTTCCAGAACCTGCTCGCACAGGAATATCTAAATAGTTCCAATAGGTACTATTGGCACTTGTTGTTGGAATGCTATTGCGCCAATTGATGAGACCAGTAGTTCCAAAATAGTAGGCATCATCGCCACTTAAGCCAAGAACACAACCTGTATCATACGAACAGTCGCCACCACAAGCATCTTCTTCCCATAGTTCAAATTCTAATTCAAAAGATTCGAAATTAGTTTGGGCAGCGGTATAATTTTTGGTTAAAAGGTTCGTAACAGGATTGCCAGTGTTCCACTGGGGCCAGTCTTGAGCGAGGCTTGTAATACAAGTAGACGCACCTGAAAAAGCAGATAAATTGTCGCGTGAGCGCCATTTTACACGTATATCTTCTACATCAGCAACGCCAAAAGTACAGTTCACGCCGAAGTCGTAGTCACTATCACTAAAAACGCCCATCAATTGAACATCTAATTGTAGTGGTCCGTCTTGGTATTTGATACCGCCGCTGGATTGATTAGTAGAAACGTTGGGTAAAGGGTCTAATGGGTCTACCCAATCCCATTGGAAAGCAAATATGATAGCATAACTTTGTTGTTCGGCTAAAAAACTGCTAGGACCTAAAACATCTGTTTGGACATAATGTACTTGTCCTGCTGTGCCACCTCTGAATGGGTTGACGGCAAGTCCTTGACTTGCGCCCACATAATTGTCATCGCCCAAGGCACCACAACACATGCTCGGGTCATACGTCCATGCGTCGCCACCATCGTTGCAGGGCCATGGACAGCCGTTGTCATCATTTTCAAACATTTCGCTGATAGACCAGTCGAAAGCGGTAGGGGCTTGTGTGCTTGGATAGGTAATGTCCATCATCAAAACACCGTTAGCATCTTGAGTCATAGGAAATACTCCTGTTGCAGCAGGCGTTTGTAACCCTGACCATTCGGTTCGTTGCCACCAACGGTTTTCGTTGCCATCGGCTCTGACGTTGAGTCCATAAGGAGACCAACCTACACCTGTAATATCATCATGAGGGCGCACCCGAATGCCACGGTATACGTATTCTTGATTACCGGGGTCATCACAGTTGGCGTTAGTCCAAACCTTGTGTGCCCACACTCTTAGTCGTATGCGACCATCATTAAGCGTATAAGGTCCTGTTTGAGCATAAATGTAATTGTTACTGAGAAGTGATATGAGAATTATTAAAAAGGATATTTTGGTAAAGTTTTTTTCCATGATAGGATATTTAAAGAATAGTAATACTAAAAAAGAACTTTAAGGAGAGGTTATCAATTATATTATATGGTATGTTAGGAGTTAATCGTTGTTGCTGAATAAAAAGTATTGGTTATTGTACTCGATGAGTTGTATTTTTTTTGATGTAGGATATTCTTGGTTAATAACGTGAAAATTCATGCCAACCGAAATGACTTTCATGTCGGGGCAAATACCATGACGTGTGGACTGGAAAACAACTTCGATTGAGGTAACACTACCACACATTGTCAACAAATCAGATTTGAGTTGTTTGGAGAAATTCTGGAAAATGGGTATAGCTTCTGCTTGAATAGTGCAATTGTTTTTTTGAAGGTATTCAATGTAAGATTTCCAAGATTGCTCATTGAAAAACAATGCATCTAAATAATCAACAGGCGCTTTGCCTGCCAAAATAGATTGTAAATAATAGAGAGTATTGTCTAAATACTTTTTGTTTACCTCAAAAACGGGAGCAGAGGCATTGGCTTTTGTACCGCGCGAGTTAGGTGTGTTTGATTGTGAATTGATGGGCGAGGTGGTAGCTAATAAGATGGTGCAACAAAGCACAAGTCGCCAAAAGATGGGAATGTGAAACATGGTATGTATAAATGTTAATGTGGGTGAAAAATGGAACATTGTGTAATTGGGGCGTGAATATACATTTTTTGTTTCGCACAAAGTATACTATGGAGTTAATTTGAAATAAAATTATGAAATTTTGCTATTTTGGAGCTAATTTTAGGTAGAAAATGCCAAAAATAAAAAAATATTCAGTTTATTTACTCAATAATGAGCAATAAACTGAATATACATTTGGAGTTGTTTGGCTGACTAAATAGTTGCTAATTTTGTGTTAAAACAAACACACGTTGCTCGGCAATTTTGGATTGGAGAGTGGCGGTAGTTATTTGGTTGGGTGTGGTATGGAGTACGTTTAAAATTGTTTTTATGCCATTTTCTTCCATGATTAACAGTCCTTCGCGCGTGAGGGCATAGCGTCCTTTTTCTTTGCCTTTGACTAGGAGTTTGCCGTCGGGAGCGAAAAAGTATTGCTTGCCTTTTTCTTGTACTTCATAGCCGTCGGCAGTGGTGGTGCTGAACCAACGCCATGTCTTGTTGGCTAATACCTGCCGCAAGCTGTCGCCGCTAAATAGGGGTTTGCCGTAGACCGTGCCGTATACAACTTTGACTTTCACGGGATTAACGCCAAACAAGGATTTGCCTGTGCCTTCGAGTAAACTTGTTTTGATGCTGCGCACTTCTTGACTGTCTTGAACGACCAATAATGTGCCTCCTATCATGGCTGCTTTTTTGCGAAGTACGTCTATGGAATTAATGCGTTCTTTTTTGGGCAAAACGATTTCGTCGAAACGGGCGAAGGGCAGAAGGTTGGCAATGGCAACGGAGTCGGTGCTGTCAATTCGTTCGATGTAGCGCACTTGGAAAAAGTCGAGTTTGACATTGGGCGAATTGGTAGTGGTTTCTTGTGACCACGCAAACATCGGAAAAAATACAAATAGTAGACTTACAATAAGGTTTTTCATGGCAAATATGTTGATTATTTAGAGCTGTTTAATGAAATTTTATTGGTGCATTATGAAATTGTGTTTTTTTTCAAAAAAAAGAGCCAAAAATTTGGAAAATAGAGCAAAATGTACCTACCTTTGTGCCAGCGAGTTGAGTGTAGTGATTTGAAGGAGGATACCCTGTAAAAGGGGTATCCTTTGTTTTTTTGTCTATTTGAAAATAGTTTGTAGTGTGGGGGGAATATCGGCGGGCGTTAGCCGCCGCAAAAAACTATTGGGTAAAAGCGTGTGAATGGCGAAGCGCGTTAGGGATTGTAAGGGCTGCCGCAGGCAGGTGCTTGCACCGAAGCGGCAGCGAAGCCCTGTAAAGCCCGACCCAACGGGGAAACGCCCAAAAATAATTAAAAAATTATGTGATAATGCACTGTGAAAAGTGTATTTGGGTTGTTTGAGGTAGATTGATAGGTTTGTTTGGGCTTGTAAACGATGAAAATTGAGAAATTAATACTTTTTTTTGAAAAAAAGTTACAGAAACTATTGCATTTTTAAAAAAAGTCGTACCTTTGCACCGCGAGTTGAGTGTAGTGATTTGAAGGAGGATACCCTGTAAAAAGGGTATCCTTTCTTTTTTGTCCTATACTGCCTAAAAAAACCAACACTTCAAAACGGTTTTGTTTTGAGATGTTGGTTTTTTTTATTTCGGAGCAACGAAATGTTTTAGTGTTGCTGGGCTTTGAATGCTTTTACGGCGGCGGTCAGTTTGGGCAATACGTTAAAAGCGTCGCCTACGATGCCATAGTCTGCGGCTTTGAAAAACGGAGCTTCGGGGTCTTTGTTGATGACCACGATGACTTTGCTGTTGTTTACCCCTGCCAAATGTTGTATGGCACCCGAAATACCGATTGCGATATAGAGGTTGGGACGGATGGTGATGCCTGTTTGTCCGACGTGTTCGTGGTGAGGTCGCCAATGTACGTCGGCAACGGGGCGGGAGCAGGCGGTGGTGGCACCTAATGCGCTTGCTAAATCTTCGACTAAGTACCAATTTTCGGGACCTTTCATGCCGCGCCCCGCTGATACTACTAATTCTGCTTCGGGCAATGGAACGGTGTCGCCGCTTTGTTTTTCGACAGACAATACTTTGATTTTGATGTCCGCTGCCGATACGCCGCTGTTGAAAGCGGATACGGTGGCGCTGCCTTCGGTTTTGTTGATGGCAAAGGCGTTGGGATTGACCGAGACGATTTTGATGGGTGTGGTTATTTTGTAGAAGGCAAAGGCTTTGCCCGAAAATACGGATTTTTGTACCACAAATTCGCCATTGCTAGTGTTGGGTAGGGCGATAGCTCCTGCTACTAAGCCTGCTTTGAGGCGTGCTGATAGGCGGGGAGCGATGGCTTTTCCGTTGCTATTGTGCGACAAAACCACTACGGTAGCTTTGGCTTGTGTGGCAGCGGCGGCGATGGCTTTGGTGTAGGCACCAGAGTCGAAGCCATCGAAGGCGCTGTTGCTGTCGTGCCATACGGCAGTTGCGCCATAGTTGCTTAGACTTGCAAGAACGGTGTCGGATATGCTGCCCAATACTAAGGCTGTGACTTGGCTGCCTTGTGTTTCGGCATATTTGGCGGCATAGCACAAGGCTTCTAAACTTGCTTTTTTGACCTTGCCTTCGGCGTGGTCTATATATACTAAAACGGACATTTGTAAATTGAATTAAGGAAATAATAAAATGCTCAAACGTGTGAGCGGTAGTGCGGGAGCGATATGCTTACTGGGTGGAGGAAGATTAGATGACCTTTGCTTCTTCGTGCAACAAACGCACCAATTCGGCGGGATTTTCGGGGTCAATCAATTTGACGTTGGAACGTTGTGGTGGCAATTGGAAACTTTCTGCCATGGTCAATGTTTCTACATCAAAAGGTGGCAAGACGGCTAAGGGCTTGCGGCGCGATGCCATGATGCCTTGCATATTGGGGATAACTTGCTCTGCCATGCCTTTTTGGGCGCTCACCACAAAAGGCGTTTGTACACCTACTTTCTCTACACCGCCTTCGATGTCGCGCCATACTTCGGCGCTGTTTGGGCTGGGCATTTCCAACTTGCTTGCCAAAGCGATGTAGGGCAGGTCTAATAATTCTGCCAAGATACCGCCGACAGTAGAACCATTGTAATCGATAGTTTCTTTACCGGTCAAAATGAGGTCATAATTTTGCTGTTTGGCGTAGGCAGCGATTTGGGCTGCTACATTGTAGGCATCGGTGGGCTGCATATCGATACGCACCGCATCGTCGGCACCAATGGCTAAGGCTTTGCGGATGGTTTGTTCGTTATCGGTACCGCCTACGGTAATGGTGGTGACTGTGCCGCCGTGTTGTTTGCGCAATTCCACTGCACGAACAAGGGCATACCATTCATCGGTAGGGTTCATGATAAACGTAACGCCTGTTGCATTGAACTGGGTAGAATTATTAATAAATTCTATTTTGGCAGTTGTATCAGGCGTTTGAGCAACACAAACTAAAATTTTCATGTCTTAAAAAAATTGGGATATATGTTTTTAATTTTTTTGGGTAAAGTCTGTCTTTCGCCAAGTTTATCCAAACAAGAACATTTTTTATTCTTGGCGGACTGATACATTAGCGAATGACCAATAATATCGGTTTACTTTTTTGAAAGTAATTTTTTGAGTTCTGCTATTTCTTGGTCTTTGTTTTGTAGTTCTTGGTCTTGGCTCTGTATTACTTGGTCTTGGCTCTGTATTACTTGGTCTTTTCCTTGGAGTTCTTGGTCTTTGTTTTGCAATGCTTCTTTATACTTTTGGATTTGAGTATCTAAACTTTGAAATTCCAACTCTATTTCATCTTCTATGTCCATTTGTTTGCGCAATTTTTCGTCGGCTATGGCGCGTGTCAAGCGCTGTGTTATTTTGTTTAATAAACGGGTT
>JAEUUX010000010.1 GCA_016787295.1 Chitinophagales bacterium | reverse complement strand
CGCCGAAGCCTATATCAAAGACCTACAGCGAACACCCGATGGCGGTTATGTGATGGCGGGTTATCAATACTCACCTATGCCCCAGAAAGGCTGGGTACTCAAGATGGATGCCGATTTTAATACTTGTTCTTTTTCGGGTTGCGATAGTACGGTGTATGTGGGAGTGGGGGAAGAGCCTATCTTGCCTTTGGGGGATAGGTTTAGGGTTTCGCCCAATCCCGCTCAAGACTATTTTACAATAGAAAATAATAGCTTGGGGCAAAATATTACTTTTGTGTTGTATGATGTGATGGGCAGGCGGGTTTTGTCTTTTATCCCTGAAAATCAATCTGTCGTTCCTATTGAGCATCTGTCTTCGGGTGTGTATTTGTATCAGATTCTTAACCCTCAAAATCAAATTTTGCAGCATGGAAAAATTAGTATTGTGCGATAAGGATTGATTGTCTAATAAAATCTTTATTTCGTCTTATTGGGTTTGAGCAAAGCTCGCATTGTGCGATGGAATGATGCCAAAAACAAGCACGTTTTTGAAATTAGCATTGGCTAATTCTTGAAGTGTGTCCAAAATTCGGATAAAAATACCTACCTTTGCACCAAAACCAATTCATTCTCCATGTTTTTAGAACCATCGGTCAAAAAAGGCTGGATAGAGGTAATTTGTGGCTCTATGTTTTCGGGCAAAACAGAAGAACTGATTCGCCGCTTGCGCCGCGCCACTATCGCCAATCAGCAAGTCAAAATTTTCAAAGCTGCTATTGATACCCGTTATGACACCACCAACATCGTTTCGCATGATGCGAAGACGATTCCTTCCATTCCTGTACAAAAAGCCGCCGATATTTTGGCTTATGTAGATGATGCAGAAGTTATTGGCATAGATGAAGCTCAATTTTTTGACGAACAACTGCCTATGATTTGCGAAACATTGGCTGTTCGTGGAGTGCGGGTTATCATTGCAGGTTTGGACATGGATTTTTTGGGCAAACCTTTCGGGGCTATGCCACACCTTTTGGCAATAGCTGAGTACATCACCAAACTACATGCTATTTGTGTGCAATGTGGGCAATTAGCAACGCATTCTTATCGCAAAGTGCTAAACACAGACAAGGTAGTGCTGGGTGCCAAAGAAGCCTACGAACCACGCTGCCGTATTTGCTACCACGAAGGTGAAAACATACACCATCAACACAATGAAATGTTAATTGCCGATATGAGCAATGATTAGTTTCCCCCAAAACAAAAACCATCGATGTGACGTTGCACATCGATGGTTTTTTTGTGAGGAGACCTATCTCAAAGTATTTGATAAATTATTTGCCCATATAAGCCGAAAGACTCGGACATTCGCGCAAAATATCCTGATAAAATTGGGTTTGCTTATATTTTTGCGATAAAAGGCGGGTATAGGTGAGGTCGGTTGTATCGGGTACAATGACACTTGTTTGTGGATTTAGCTGGCTGTATTTGATAAGATATGCCGATTTGGCGGCTAATTCGTTGTCTTTGGTAGTGGCTATCACTTTTTCATAAAACTGTATAGCCATTGAACCGCTGCCATAGTTTTTCCAAAATTTCTGTTCTGCCTCCCACAATTGTTCGGCTTGTGGTGTTATGTTGGTCGGGAAACTGCCCGGATGCTCATAAAAAGCATATATCATGCCACCGTTCCAAATGCGGCTATTGTATGCCCAAAATGGGGAACTTGCAAAACCGTTGGCTAATTGATAGTAGTATTGGTCAGCTTTTGCGGGATTTTGTTGAGCTTTTTTGAGCAACTCAACGGTTTTTTGCGCAAAACTTTTGCGGTGATACAATTTAGCTCCTTCGTGGCGTTGTTTGTCGGTAGCATTTTTCGTAAAATTGGCGCTAAACATACCAAATTCATCATAAATATTGTTGGGCGAATACTCTTCTTGTGCTACAGGAGTACCTGAAAAAGGAGGAAAATGATCCGCTTCGGTTTGCAGATATTTACCCAAAGCTGCCTCAAATTGTCCTTCTTGCATCAATTTTGTACCTTGAATATCCAACACAACATCATGTGTCAAACGGCTTTTGTCCAACAAAAAACGCTCCAAAGCAGTGTGGTTCGTTGCATCGATTCGGGCTAATAAATTGTCCAAATCTTTTTGGGTGGTCATAAATTCGAGCAATTTGTTGGCGGTAGTCGTTTCCTTGGCTTTATCAAAACACAAAATAGCTTTTATCAAATCGCCTTTTTGCCAATACTTTTGTGCCAAAAGGGTCAAACTGCGGCTGGCTACACTATAGTTGTCGTATTCATACAAGGGGATTTTTTGGGTTCGCAAAGCTGTAGCAAAATCATTTTCGAGGGTTTCGTCGATAGTGCCTTCGCTAAGACGTGCCAAACAGTCGACCAACAATGCTTGATTGCGAATGGGTTCGGTGGCAGCAGGCACCAATTGTTTCACCCATTGGCGTGCTTCGGTGGGTTGTTGCACGAGGTAGTGCAGGTAGGCAGCGGCGGTTTGCCACAAAGCCACATCTGCCACTTTGCTATCTTTGGCAGTCTGCGAAACAAAAGACAACAATTCTTGAATATAAGCAGCATCTTGCAATGCCAAATTATCAGACGGAGCAACCTGTTCCGACGATGCTCCAAACCATGAGGCTATGGTAGCAAAGATATTGCTAAAGAAATCACCAATGCTTCCAAAGAAACCTTTATCCGATTTTTTTTCGGTGTTTTGAGGCGTTGAGTTGGTATTTTCATCGCCTCCGTTTGTTTTTATTTCATTATTTCCTGTTTCGTCATATCCGCTACCGTCGCCATAATAATCATCTCCATATTTTTGTTTGTAATAGTCCTTAAAATAAGTGTCTATCTTTTTGAGCAAAGTAGAATCGCCCAACATGCGCGCGTTGCTCAACGAATAACGTTCAATTTTATTGATTTCGCGCACCAACAAAACATTTAAAAAAGGTGAATTTGGCACTGTTTTGTACAAAGATTCCAAAGGTTTGTGGTCAAGCGCTGTTATGCGACTGCCAAACATAAGCCATAAAGCGGCTTTTTCATCATCGGTTTTTGCCAACTGTAAGGCTTTTTCAAAACTTGTATCATCATACACATTGAAATTGAACAGATACAGTCCGCGTTTTTCGGGGTCGTGCAAAAAACATTGAGCAAACAAATACAAAGCAGTAGGGTTATCTTTTTCGAGCAAAGTTCCTGCTTTGAGTGCCAACGCCCAATACCGCACTTTGCTTTTTTGGGTCAAAGGGTCTAAGTTTTTCTTGTTGAGCAAAGGCAATACTAAGACATCGTACAAATTGGCAACAGATTCGGCTCCACTACTGCGCGCCAATCGCAAAGCAATGTAGGCATAACGCAGTTTAAGGAAATCGGACGAAACGGTTTGATAATTACTTTTGAGTTGTGCCAAAACGGGGCGGATAGCTGTCAAATTAGCTCGCAAGGTATCTTCTTCCCAAGGCTCGAATGACTGCGTATAATGTTCGCTTTGTTTGAGCAAATGCAAATAAGGCAACACATCTTTGGCGGTATTGCTGCGTTGTAGGTATTGCACAAAACTGTTTCGTTTCACAGAATCGGGCAAAGAAAAACTGCTGCCATTGGCACGAAAAGCCTCAAGAGGCAGTTCATACACGATTTTCCAGATGTCGGTCAAGGAAGGTTGATTTTGACAAAAATACTTCCATTCCGTCAAATTGGTGGCAAAAAGTTTTTCGGGTGGTGTATCCCACCTAAAAGGCTCCATCAATTTGGCATCAACATAGCAAGGCACCAAAGTTGTGTCGGAGCCAGACAAGCGACAGTCAAAATAGGTGACATAATACCGCTCACTTGGTGGTTCGCTAATACAAGCAGTTGCCTTGGGCAAAGCCAATAACAAGGCTACTACATAGAGAAAGTAGAGGATACTTTGCATACTTTTTTGTTAAACGTTTGAGAATTGGCGTGACAAAGGTAAGTCTAAATTGCTGTATTTGAGCTTTTGGGGGCAATAATCTTGCGAAAAAAGAAAAAATAATTTTTTTGTGAAAAAAAAACGATTCATTGTGACTTTTTAAATGGTGTAGTGTCTTATTGTCTGAGTGAGTGTAGTGATTTAAGTAGCATAGTTTTTGAGAAGGACAAGCCTGTGAAGGTTTGTCCTTTGTTTTTTTTATCAAAAATAGCTAACAGATAAAATCGATACAAAAGACAACCGCTATGATGTTTCCCCAATAGAGACATCATAGCGGTTTTGGTGTGTAGGAGGGGGGGACTTTGAATCCTATTGCAACAGAAATAGGTCAAAAATAACAGAATTTTACCGTCCTACACATTATTTTCGCGTATTTGAGACGTAAAATAAGGCTTTGAACTAAGTATTTCAATTTGTTTTTTGCCAATATTTTTTAGCGAAAGACAAGTATAGTAGTTTTACCCACATATAATTTGTATATTTTCTGTCGCTATAGTGGGTGTAATAGAAGGCAAAAACAAGAATTGCCTCTTTTTTTACCAAAAAGTTCACACAAAAAACCTTTATCTTTGCAGTAGTATTCTTTACAAGTCCTATTTATTTAAACTATTTCCTAACTATTAAAATTTAGCAATTTATGCGCAACGTTATTTTAAAAACTATTTTTTTTATTATCATCATCAATTTCTTTTTGTCCTCTACGTCCTATGCCCAAACAGTCGTCTACCCTATTAAAGACCCTCTATCACCATGTTCAGTTAGCAATATACAAGGAGGATTTTCAAAATCAAATTCAGGAAACTTTTTTATACAGAAGTTTTCTGTAGGAGTGCGTCCATCTATCATTTATTATCGTGTCATGAAACTACAATGGAATCATTGCTCTACTAATAGTATCAACTATATTTTAGATATTATGAATGAGAGCGGCACTACTGTTTTGGCTACTATGTTTATCCCTAAAGAAGCAATCATAGTATTACCAGATAATACTATATCCTACGAACTTAACAATGCCCAAACATTTTTCAGTATGCCAGCACTATCTGATGGTACTTATCGCTGCCGCCTCAAATCCGAATTTCCTTCAGATGAAGGTACTACTTTTTATGCTAGTTATGTTCCTTCGCCCACCAGTGGCGGAACAAATCTGTATGTCTATAATGAAAATGTAGATACTTTTATAGCCACTGGATCAGGTTCAAATCTTATTAATACGAGAATGACTTTTAATAGCAATGTCAAGGTAAGCTTATACGTTAATACCACTCTTTGTTCTGTTGCTATGTCATCTTCTCTTTCTGCCACAAATTCGACAATTGGGTCTGTAACAAATTCATTGGAACAACCAAACGAAATTTATTTACGCCCCACTGAAGCAGCCAATGCTATATTAAAAGTTTCTCCTACATTGAGTAATAATAATGGCACCTATACTTTGCGATTTAATATCACTAAAGTTACTTCCAATACTATTCCTTGGGCATTCCCAATAACGACGGCTGCTACATGGTCTATTTATGTGGTTGTCAAAAACACCAATAATACTATAGAAAGCGTCTATAAAATCGATTTAAACAATGCGGGAGGAGTTATAAGCGGCAAGCAAGACCTATCTTTTGAGGCAGTTCCTCAACTAAGTTGCTCGCCAAATTTGTTTGATAACGAAACAAAAATAAACTTCACCCAAACAGAAGCCGACAATACCTCTTTACAACTTTACAATACCAACGGTCAATTGGTGCAAAGTATTTTGAACAATACCTATCAAGAAGCAGGTACTTATTCCTACACGCTTGCCGCTGCTGATTTGCCCAAAGGTATGTATATATTGTTGCTGCAATCGGGCAGAAATCGCAAAACTGAAAAAATCATGAAACTGTAATAAGTAGCAAACAAAACGATTGAAAACCCAATAAACCTAAATGCTGAAATACTTCAAAGTGCGAGTATTTCGGCATTTGTTTAAACTGTTGCTCCCTTATTTTTTACTTTTGGCAGATACTTTATTACTAGATTTTTGCACCAATTCGTCCACTTTTTGTAGTAACCATGGATACTCCACAATTTTTGAACCTTCTGAAAAAGCAACTACCAAATCGTTTTTTACTTTAACAGCTTTGTTATAAGTAGCAGTTAGTAAAATAGGAACAATTCGGCGCGAAAACTTACTAAATCCTTTCCACGCCTCTACCGTAACCGTAGGCACAGTATCCAATTTTTTGGTCATTAACAAATACGATTTAAAACCCTCGGTCTTTAGTTCTAATTCCTCTTCTTTGTTAAACAGTTTTTTACCCGACAAAGTACCACTATTAATCTGTTCATAAAGAATTTTTATTACCAAAATCTTTGCTTCGACATCATAATAAATATTGTCTGTTTTGACAAACAACAGTAATTCTAAAGCCGCTTCGTATTTGCCCTGCAAAAAATATACTCGTGCCAAATTGTATTGATACGCATGTTCAGCCAGCTCGACAGGTGTGATTAAATGTTTGTGGTTTTCCAAAAAAGCACTTACCCACTCCAAATCTTTTACCCTCAAAGCTACTGTAACTATGTTTTTGATCTCTATGATAAGTATTTGTTGTTCTTGCTCTATTTTTTCTAAGAAGATTTCTAAATAATCACCATAAAAATCAGGATTATTAAGCCTCATTTGTTGTACACAAAAGTTGGCTAAAATAACACGGGCATTGCGAACTTCGCTTGGATGTATGCGACTCATCTCTTGCCTCAAACTTGTTTTGAGTAGATGATATAGGGCTACATCGGGTTGATGGATAAGTTGTATTTGATAATAATTAAACTCCAATATGGCATCTTGCCAATAATTATTGGCAACCAAGTTATCCAAAAACGACTGATGCTCACCAAGGTCATACACAAGATTAAATATTTTGGAATGATTGAGTTCTGTCAAAATCATTTGTATTTTGTTGAATGCATACAAACGTTCCAAATGTAAATACTGATCTTGTAGGTTTTGTGGTCGTGTTTTGGAAGTATTCCATACGTTTTTCAGGTGTTCGGTCAAAAAGATATTGTAATAATAAGGACGATCATGTATGCTTGTTCCCAATGGTTTTTCTATCTTTTTTAAACTATCTTCAATTCCTGTTTCCAATTCATTTTCTACCGCAAAATTCAAAATACTAATCAAATCGTTTATTGGTTTGTCGGTATTAAGACTACTTTCTTCTGCCACAAATTGTTGTACAAGTTCATTTAGTTCGTGTTTCCATGTATATACTTTGGTGGCTTTAAATGTTTGGTCGGGTTGTAGCGCGGCAAAAATAGTTTCATTACTAAAAACTTGTTCGTCTATGTCTTCTTCGCTCAGAAAAGGGCGCAAGTATTGGAGAAAACTAAGCAGTAGTTTTCCTCTGTAGAAATAGGGCGATTGCAAAAATAATTCAAAACGGTCTATTTGTTCAGGCGTGAGACGTTTTAACCATTCAAAGGCTTTAAAAGCGGGCATAAAAATACTTAGGAGAAAAGTTTTCTAGTTGATGTGCTGCTTACTTACCTTTCGCCCATTTTTTGCCACTCATAAATGATAAATTATTGTATTTATAAGGCACTGATTATCAGGTATTTTTGAAAAAAATGAGCGAAATTAATCGGTAAGTTTGCTGTTTGCTATTTATCTAAATCATTCCATTAATGCTATCTTTCTACCACCATTTTTCGGACGACTTGCTGCCCGTTGGTTTGAAGGCTAACATAGTATATACCATTGGGCAAAGTGGTGGTATGATATTTCAATTCTTGTCCTTGTTGCAAAGTTGCTGCGTGGTTAATAAGCAACACCTCTTGTCCCAACTGATTGTAGATAGTTAGTTGCAAATTGCTGGTATTATCATTGGGTAGCAAGACCGTAAAATCACCTGTATTGGGATTGGGCGAGATTTGGAAAGTGGCATTTTCGTCCTCTACCCAACCAACAGACGAACAAAGCGTAACGCTTGTTTGGGCTTCTTGCATGGTAGTACAACCATTGGCATCGGTCACCAACAAGGTATAATTGTTCGTTTGTTCATCAATACCGACAGGCAAAGTAGGTGTGGTACTAACAGTGGCTGTATTGGAAGTAGTTAGTCCTTCACCTGTCCAAGTGTATTCAAATGGTTCGGCACCAACAACTTCAGCCGACAGGTTAAAAGGGGCATTGGCACAAACCGTTGGTGGCAAAGTCATATTGCTAATAGTCGGATTTTGGTTGATATTAACAGTGATTGTCTTCACACAAGTACAGCCAAAACTGTTGGTGGCACTGAGTTGTATATTATATGTACCAGCGTTGGTAGGTGTGGCAGTTATGGAGCTACCGGTTTGTGTGCTATTGCCAAGTCCTGTCCAAGCATAAGTCAAGGTTTGTGGAGGGCTAACGGTTTGTGTCGCGCTTAGAGTAATACTTTGTCCCGCACAAATATCAGCATCATTTACACTCACTTCCACTTGCGGACTGGGATTAACATCTATACTCAAACTACCTTGAGTAGCGCAACCATCAACCGAAGTAACAATTACTGTATAGGAACTAAAACTTTCGGGCGTGGCAGTAACCGTAGCCACATTGTTGTTTGCCAAATTGCTACCAAACCATTGATAAGTCAAAGACGGTCCTGTGGCGTTGGCATCAAGTTGTACATTGCTGCCCGCACAAATCGTATTAGCAGAGGCTGTGGGAGCAACAGTGGGGTTTTCATAAACCGTAAAAAAGTTGAGCATCTCCAAAGTATCCGTGTCAACACTATTGCTCACAATCAAAGTCACGTCATAGCTACCTGCGGTGGTATAAACAGGATTTGGACTCATGTCGGTTGATGTGCCTATATCGCTGCCGGGTAATAACCACAAATAAGCAGTTACATTGTTGAGCGAAGTGCTGTGCATATTGGTAGTGAAAGGTGTGCAACCGCTGGTGCTATTGGCAGAAAAATTGGCAATAGGAGGCAGTTCGGCATCTTCTACCTTAAAAAAGTCAAAACCGCCCTCCACAACATTAGCCGCTCCTATGTCGCCAATAGTAATTGTCAAGCGCATTTGGTTGGTGGGAGTCAGATAGTTAGCCACATAAAATTCGCGCAAAGCCCAACTACCTTCATACACGTTGCCATCAAATATTTGTTCCAAATTGACCGATGTAGTGCCATTCGACAATGTGATGGTCATTTGGTCAGTCGAGCCATTTTGGAAAAACACCCAACGTTGGAAACTCAATTTAGGATTTTGATACGTAGTCAAATCAAAAATTGGCGAGGTCAAGGTGGTTGTTCCGTCATTGAGATTGTTAGACATACCACCTCCTGCACCTGTAATGTAGCACAAATTACCATAGTCTCCTGCTGCGTCGGTACCGGGATTGGTGGTTTGTCCTGTTAGCGTGGCGAGAACAGGCACACCGCGCTCAAAAGCACCGCCTGTGGCTGTACTCTGTACTGTCCAACCAAAATCAAACAGAAAATCATCATAATATCCTTTGTTGAGCAATAAGGTGAGTGTGTTGTTAGTGTTGCTTAGGTTTTGGTCGCTGAAAAGTTGCGTAATATAGCCCCAGCCACCTGCATAGATATTGTAATTGCCGCTATAAGAAAGCGAAAAACTTGCAACTCCGGAGGCGTTGGTAACTAAAGTATTGGTGTAATAAGCATTGTTAAGCGCTACTTTGGCATTTGGGATAGGCTGATTGGTAGCCGCATCGAGCAGTTGTATATTGGCAGTATAGGGTGGAGTGGCAGACATACTCACGTTGAGGGTGGTCAGTTGTCCGTTCACTAAAGTTACGGTTTGCGTTTGGGTGGCATAGCCTGCTTTTACAAATTGTACTTGATAAGTTCCTGCCAAAGCCGTGCCTGTTTGATAGTTGCCACCAAAATTGCTGGTAGCATTTTGGGTAGTGGTCATGACAGTAACGGTCACACCCGAAATGGCTTGTCCGGTGGTGGCATCAGTAATTAAACCTTCGAGATAGCAGGCTTTGGTATAGTGTGGCTCGATGACAAACAAACCTTCTTCCATATCACTCACCAAGATATTGCCCGATGGCAGATAGGGATACACTCCCCACGCGCCATTGAAACCATTGCCCGACAAAGGCGAGGTATCATAGTGCATCGTCTCTATGATGTTGGTGGGATAAGTGGCATCAACGGCTGTGAAACCATCGCGGTAATATGAGGTGACGACAAAATTGGTGCCGTTCTTTTTGGTGACATACGTATTGTGTGGAATAACGCCCGTCCCTTCGCTGCGGCGATAGCGGTCTGTTTCTTGTATATCGCTCAAATTTGATACATTATAGGCTGCTACATATGCTCCTGTTTTTTCGTCGGTCGTAAAAAGATAGTCTCCTTCGTCGGTGAGCCAGCAGTTGTGCGTAAAATTGTTGGGAGTACTTTTGGTGGCTAACACAACAGGGTTGGCTTTGTTGCTCACATCAAGGACTGCAAAATTGCCTGCATAAATCTGTCCTACCCAAGCGGTATCGTTGCGTGCAAAACCGTCATGTACATAAGCACCTGTATAGAGACCTACAATAGGCGGGTTTGTGGGATTGGCATTGAGGTCGAGAATCACCAAACCGTTGTATTGATTGCTACCTGTGAGGTACAGATAGCCATTGTTGTCAACAAACAAATCGTGGGTAGTGTTGTTGGTGTAAGTAGTACCGTTGGGCAAAGTGCCACCTGTCCAAAAGCTGTGGGTGATGCTTGCAGGCAGGTTTGCCAAATCTATGATGAGCAAACCGCCGCTGGTCTCGTTCGAAATATACGCATAATGGCTCCACGTTTTGGGTTCGCGCCAAATGCCATTGGCACCATCAACAAAAAACAGTTCGGTGGGCGTAGTTGGGTCGGTAACGTCTACTATAGATGTGCCGTTATAGGTTCCGACAATAGCATATTCGCGCCCATTTTGCTCGTATCCCCACACATTGCTCAATTGATCAACATAGTCTAAATGTCCTTTTAAGACACAATTTAGCTGGGCAAATGTGGGTGTTTGTGCCAGCAATAGTACGAATAATAAGTAAAAATACTTTCTCATGGTTATTGGATAGATAAGGTTTTTAAAACAAAGAAATAGAAACCCAAACAATTTGCGCAAACTTGCACAGATTGTTTGGGCTGAAGAGTGCCTATTTGATAAGGCATTGCACAACAAATTAACACCTTATTTCATCTGCACCCGTTCTTGGATATAATTTTTCAGGTTCTTCCATAGATTTGGGCGATAATGAATAAAAAATAAGTGTCTTTTATTTAAAATCACTCCTTGCAACAAGCAGCGCAACAATATTAGCCGCAAAGATACACAAATTTCCTTTTTCTTTGACAAAACTTAGATGTTTTTTCGGAAAAAAGGTGCTGCTGCACAATGAAACTCCCCTCCCTGCGAAGGTTTTTGGCTTCGTGGGGAGGGGAGTTTCATACAAACAATAAAGCTAATCATTTTTCATTTTTGTTGAACAGTAATAATGCTATTAACAAAGTCTATGTGTCTAAGGCAAGTGTAGCAGGTTCATTATCGGCTTTGGCAAAGACCAAAATCAGGCTGTCTTCGCTTTTGCGTTTATAGTCAAAACAAATCATACTTTCAATTATTTGTTTATAATTTGAAAGTTTAGTGTAAGCAATGACTTTAATTCATCAGCATAACTTAAAGTATTGTCCAAATAATAAAATATCTTTTCTTCAAAAGCCGCTAATTTTT
>JAEUUX010000271.1 GCA_016787295.1 Chitinophagales bacterium | reverse complement strand
GCTTGTCCCACCATTCACGACAATACAAGCCGCACCGTTGCTATTGCCACAAGTAGCAGGCGTAATCGTATCTATTGTTATTGTCGCACCGTCGGCATTGGGGACAGTAATATTGGTACTAATTACGCAATTGTTAGCATCTGTCACTGTAACGCTGTAATTTCCACCGCTAAGGTTATTGGCACAAGTATTATTACTTATGTTATTATTCCAAGCAAAAGTATAAGGGCTTGTCCCACCATTAACAGCAATACAAGCCGCACCGTTATTGTTTCCACAAGTGGCGGGTGTTATGCTATCAATACTGATTGTCGCACCATTGGCATTGGGGACGGTTATGGTGGTGTTGATGGTGCAATTGTTAGCATCTGTCACTGTAACGCTATAATTTCCACCGCTAAGGCTATTGGCACAGTTTGCGTTGCTTATGTTATTATTCCAAGCAAAAGTATAAGGTAAAGTTCCACCATTAACAGCAACACAAGCCGCACCGTTGCTGTTTCCACAAGTGGCGGGCGTTATGCTATCAATACTGATTGTCGCACCGTCGGCATTGGGGACGGTAATATTGGTACTAATTACGCAATTGTTAGCATCTGTCACTGTAACGCTATAATTCCCACCACTAAGGTTATTGGCACAGTTTGCGTTGCTTATGTTATTATTCCAAGCAAAAGTATAAGGGCTTGTCCCACCATTAACGGCAATACAAGCCGCACCGTTGCTGTTTCCACAAGTGGCGGGTGTAATCGTATCTATTGTTATTGTCGCACCGTCGGCATTGGGGACAGTAATATTGGTACTAATTACGCAATTATTAGCATCGGTGACGGTGACGCTGTAATTTCCACCGCTAAGGTTATTGGCACAAGTATTATTACTTATTCCATTATTCCAAGCAAAAGTATAGGGGCTTGTTCCACCATTGACGGCAACACAAGCCGCACCGTTGCTGTTTCCACAAGTGGCGGGGGTAATATTATCGAGTGTTAGGGTAGGGGCGTTTTGTTGAGCAACAAAGGCAGTGGCAGTAGCCATACAATTATCGGGATTAGTGACCGTAACGGTGTAAGTGGTGTTGCCGTTGAGGTTGTTTAGGCTTGTAGTGCCTGTTGTGCCATTTGACCACACATAAACGTTGGTTGTTTGATTACCTGTCGCACTAATACTGCCATTATTGCCTTGACAAGTGGCGGGTGTGACCTGCAAAATACTGACCGTAGGAGCGGGGTTTTCGTCCAAGTAAAGGTCGGTGCTTGCCGTACAGCCGTTGTTATCCGTTATCGTGATGGCATAAGCAGTTGCATCGAGATTGGTAGCACTACTGCCATTGCTCACATTGGGTATCCACGTATACGTATAGTTGGGCGTGCCTCCTACGGCATCGATAAAAATACTACCATTGTCGTTGCCACAAGTAGGGTTATTGGAATCGATAACGACCAACTGTAGGGCGGGCGTGGCATTGACCGTAAAGTTATTAACAGCGCTACAATTGTTGGCATCGGTAATAGTCACTCGATAATTACCCGCAGGCAGGTTGTTGGCGCTATTATTATTGCTCACATTAGGCTGCCAAGTGTAAGTAATATTGTTGTTTGGCTGCACCGTAAAGCTAATACTGCCATTATTATTGCCACAAGTAGCAGCATTGGTTTGTATGTTCGCAATATTAGGACCATTGGAGCTAAAAACAGTGATAGGTACGCTCGAAGTGCAACCATTTTGGTCTGTGACAAGGGGTTGATAAACACCCGCTAACAGATTATTGGCTACGCCTGTCGTTGGGTTGATACCCGCTACACCCGAAAAAGTATAGGGAGGCGTTCCACCAAACGCATTAACGGCAATACCACCATTGGCACTGCCACAAGAGGCATCGGTGGTATTGGCAGACAACTGCAAAGGCGTGGGAGCGGTGATAGTGGCATTAACACTCGATGTACAAGCATTCTGGTCAGTGATCGTAAGGCCATAAGTGCCGCTATTGAGGTTGTTGTGTGCGGCTATGGGTGCCAAACCGCCCGACCAAGCATAGCTATAAGGCGGAGTGCCACCGACGGCTGCGGCGAATAGTCCGCCGTCGCCGCTATTATTACAACTCAAAGACGTGGCACCTACTTGGGCAGAGAAAGGCGCGGGTTGGGTGATGGTGGTGCTTGTCGTTGCGGTGCAGCCGTTGGCATCGGTGACAGTGACGCTATACGTTCCTACTGCCACATTATTCGGATTGGCTACGGAAGGCAAACCGCCCGACCAAGTGTAGGTAGCGGGTAAAGCGCCGTTATGACTAAGGCTAATACTACCATTATTGTCGCCACTACAAGCCACAGGAGTCGCTACCGCATTTGCCGAAAGGCTATTCACTGCAATTTGTACAGTAAAACTGCTCGCACATTGATTGGCATTGGGCGTAAAAGTGTAATTGGTGGTGGCATTCGTATTAATAACAGCAGGACTCCACGTCCCTATAATGCCATTATTGGAGGTTGTGGGTAGGGTAGGAGGGTTGCTGCTACCCTGACAAACACTTGGAACGGCATTAAAGGTCGGAACGGTGGGCGTGGTGACGGGAATGCTAATCGTTACGCTATTGGCACACTGATTGGCGTTTGGTGTAAAGGTATAACTCGTTGTGGCATTGGTATTGATGACCGCAGGATTCCATGTTCCATTTATGCCATTATTGGAAGTCGTGAGCAAAGCAGGTGGATTGCTACTGCCTTGACAAATATTAGGAACGGCATTAAAAGTCGGGTTAATAGGATTTGTAATAGGAATACTAATCGTTATGCTGCTCGCACATTGGTTGCCATTGGGCGTAAAAGTATAGTTGCTGGTGGCATTGGTATTGATAATAGCGGGATTCCAAGTGCCTATAATGCCATTATTGGAGGTCGTCGGGAGTGTGGGAGGGTTTTGTTCGCCCTGACAAATAGCCTGTGGCGGCAAATTAGTAAAAGTTGGCGTTGTGGAGCTTGTAATAGGAATACTAATCGTTATGCTGCTCGCACATTGGTTGCCATTGGGCGTAAAAGTATAGTTGCTCGTGGCATTGGTATTGATAATAGCGGGATTCCAAGTGCCTATAATGCCATTATTGGAGGTCGTCGGGAGTGTGGGAGGGTTTTGTTCGCCCTGACAAATGCTCGGAACGGCATTAAAAGTAGGAACGGTGGGCGTAGTAATGGGAATGCTGAGACTTATGCTACTCGCACACTGATTGCCGTTTGGCGTAAAGGTATAATTGCTGGTGGCATTGGTATTGATAACAGCAGGACTCCATGTTCCAGTAATGCCATTATTGGAAGTTGTTGGCAAAGCGGGTGGATTGGTGCTGCCCTGACAAATATTGGGAATAGCATTGAAAGTTGGAACAGTGGGCGTGCTAATGGGAATACTAATCGTTATGCTGTTCGCACATTGATTGCCGTTTGGCGTAAAAGTATAGCTTGTTGTGGCATTGGTATTGATAATAGCGGGATTCCATGTGCCTACGATACCATTATTAGAAGTCGTGGGCAGGGCAGGCGGGTTGCTTTCCCCCTGACAAATGCTCGGAATGGCATTAAAAGTCGGTGTTGTGGGTGTGCTAATCGGAATATTAACGGTCAGGCTGTTGGCGCATTGCCCTGCGGCGGGCGCAAAAGTATAACTATCCGTAGCATTGGTATTGATGACAGCAGGACTCCATGTTCCAGTGATGCCATTATTGGAAGTCGTGGGCAAGGTGGGAGGATTGGGTTCTCCCTGACATATTAGCCCAACGGCAGAAAAGGTAGGCGTGGTGGGTGCGGTAATGCCTATGTTGATAGTGACATTGGTGGCACATTGGTTAGCATTTGGCACAAAAGTATAGCTTGTTGCGGCATTGGTGTTAATGGTGGCGGGTGTCCAGATGCCTGTAATGCCATTGTTGGAAGTAGTGAGCAGGGGCGGCGGGTTGCTACTGCCCTGACACACGGCGGTGGGCAGGCTAAAAGTGGGGGTAGTGCTGCTACCAATACTTACCGTGACGGAAGCGGTTGCCGTACAACTGCCCGCACCCGTCACCGTCACAACATAGATGCCCGACATAGCGGCGGTGGCATTGGGTAGGCTGACGTTTTGCTGATTAGCATTGCCCACAGGACCCGACCATGCGTAAGTTGCCCCTACGGGACCCGTTGCCGAAAGGGTGAGCGTGCCTCCCAAGCAAGGACTATTGGCACTTGCCGTTGCCGATACGTTGTTGATGGTCACGGTGGTTTGTGTCGAAGCCGTGCAGCCGTTGCTATTGGATATGACAACGGTATAGGTGCCCGACGAAGTTGCCAAAATGCCTTGAGCATTGGCAGGGCTACCTATTGTGCCACCATTAGCGGCTGTCCAAGCGTAGGTGGTATAGGCATTGGTGGCGTTGAGGGTCACACTACTCACATTGCAAGCCGTTTGCGGGGCTATGACAGGAGGCGTTGGCACAGGCGTACTGCCCACCGTTGCGGAGGCAGTAGTAGAACAGCCCGAAGCGTCGCTCACCGTGACGGTATAGGTGCCGGGCGGCACATTATTGACGTTGGCATTGCTGCTACCATTCTGCCAAAGGTAGGTGACCGCACCCGAATTGCCGCTGGCGGAGGCGCTAAGGCTACCCGTATTGCTACCACAAGTGGCATTGCTGGCATTGACCGAAGCAGCAAGCGTACAACAAGCCGTTGCGGTGAGAGTGGTGGATAGCGTTGCCGTACAGCCGCCTGGTCCTGTTACCGTAACGGTATAAGTACCAACACCAATGTTATTATTATTTTTAGTAGTCGTTCCGTTGCTCCAAAGATAGGTGAAGCCACCCGATTCGCCGCAAACAGGCGTATTATTTACGCCCAAAGCAATACCACCATTATTATTTCCACAACTCGGCTGCACCACATTGTTAATCGCCAAGTCAACAGGACAACAGCCGGGCGTAATAGACACGTCATCGATAAAATAATAAGCGTAGGGGTGAATAGAATTGCACAAATTATCCACCAAGTCAGTATTATTATCGTTGTTAAAATTGCCAATAATAAAAAAGTTTTCGTTGCCAGTGGCAGTATAAGACCATTTGACTTCTACCCACTCGTCCATTTCCATAATGGCAGCCCCACACCACGTTAGTTGAGGCGTGACAGGCAAGGGAGCATCGTTCGTACAAAAATTATAAGTTGCCAAAGCGTTCGTAAAGTATACACCAAAGTCATCTGTACCCCATTTGCAGTTCGCAAGGCTCATATAAAGCTTTACACAATACTTTTGTCCCGCCACCAAGGTAGAAGAAAGCGAACCTTCGATGTATTCGCGGTAATTTTGTCCAAACATAGGGTTGCAACCAAAGAGAGTAGCACGCTCAACCAAGATAATACCCGCATGATGACTACCCGTCCGTGATTGTTGGAAACCAACAAGGGCATTAGGGCTATTTGCACCCCCAATATTAGGTGCGCAAGCCGCATATAAGTCGGGCGAAGAACAGGTATCTGCTCCGCCATTGACATCACTCCATTGCGAAGCCTTAAAAAACTCCGAAATACCCACAGGGCAGGAGCTGGTACTTTCAAAACTTGGGTTATTGACCAAATTTTGAGCCGTTAAAGGCAAGGCATACAGCCAAAAACCAATGCACAGCATTAGCAGGCTATAATATCGTGATGCAGAAACAAAAGAAGTGGGATTATTGGAAAAGGAAAGTACATTTTTTGCCATAAACTGTCGATAATGGATAAAATGAAACAATAAAGGAGGGCAGTATAGGAATAAGGTAAGATAAATGTGGAATGAAATAGTATCGTCCTGCCCTTGCACGAAGCCGCAACAAAGACATTTATTTCTCCATAAAAGCCAATAAACTACACCAAATCATCATCAAGAAGGATTATAAGGCATAAAAAGGCGTTTTATGTTGGCAAAGGTAGGAAAATACGCTGTAAAATGCTATAGTTAGTGCCAAAATTGGGTTTTTAGGTGTGATTTTTTTTTTGTAGTTGATTAAATAGGGCATTTTATGGTTGATGATGAAGGATTTATATTGTCAAAAAGCTGTGTTTGGTTGATGATTTTGTTTGTTGGCATATCCCAAAGGCTTATGGCAATATTCCTTGACGCTGTTTGTTAATGATTGATGCCACAAAGGGCAAAAAAGGCTTTGTTGTGGCATACAAATAAAAATAACCCCAACGGGGTGACACGTTTATAGCAAGAAATAACGAAAAAAATGGCAAATATTGCTTTATTGGGGTTTATTTTGGTGATGTTTATACAACAACAACGTAAAAAATCCTTTTCATGGGTGCAAATACCAATGCTGCCTATTTTGTTGGCATTGTCAAAAAAACACATTTTGCCGATGATTTTGTGGGTTGTATTTGGTGAAATACGTTGGATAATATGTTGGACGTGGGATATGCCACAAATAACGTCATTTGTACCTTGTCGGACGTGGGATATGCCACAAATAACGTCATTTGTGCCTTGTCGGACGTGGGATATGCCACAAATAACGTCATTTATACCTTGTCGGACGTGGGATATGCCACAAATAACGTCATTTGTACCTTGTCGGACGTGAGATATGCCACAAATAACGTCATTTGTGCCATGTTGTACGTCCGTATTTACGTGAAATGCTGTAGACGCTATAATAATATGAGGCTTTTTTGCCCAAAAAACGCCTTTTTTTGCCCATTTTGGGAACAAAATTGCCCAAAAAACACTTTTTGTATATAGAAGCAAAAAAGAGGGAAAAATAAGGACAAAAATGAGCGTTTTTCTATGCTCCAAAACGCCATAAGGCTGAATCTTTATACAGATTCAGCCTTATTTGGGACGATTAGAAAGGTATATTGATGTTGTTGCGAGCTGTTGTGGGTGAAGGATTAACGCGTTTAGAAAAGTTGTGGTGTGGGAGATAGAAATTTGTATGCCAATGCCTATTCGTGCCACAAAATAGGTTTTTAAAGATAGCAGATTGGTAGTAAAAACTAAGCACAAGCCCAAACGGATAATAAGTTGACGACCTTAAAAAGCCATAACACACTCCACAAAAAGCCCAAATTGAGGGCGTTTAGCGACAAAAGCACCAGTAAACACCTTTAACCCCAACGGGGTGACACGTTTATAGCAAAAAGCAACAAAAAAAGGGACAAAAACCCCGACGAGGTGACATTATATCGTTATTTTTTGGGCAAATATTGCTTTATTGGGGTTTATTTGGTCAATGTTTATACAACAACACCTTTTATTGACATTATAGACAACAAGATAATAGGCATAAAAAACGACCAAGCCGCCTTATAATATCACGCCTTCGGGCTTTATTGGTGTTTGTTAATCATCGTTTACTATAAATTTGTCACCCCTTCGCGGTTTATTGGTGCAAATTGTTAGATTGCCTATCAAACTTTTGTTTGGCTGGTGTATTTGGTCTTTTGTTGCTTAATGCGCCACCATCAACTTGCTCACCCTTTGCTGTTGTTCGTTGTGTAGTCTCACCCAATACAAACCGTTGGGCAGTTCGTCGGTTGGCAGATAGATAGTGCCTATTTGTTGGGCGTTAGGTGCGTTTTGTGTTAGCACCACTTTGCCCATAATATCGACCACTTCGAGTTGTAGCGGGCTGTTGGTGCTTTGCTGATACAAAACAGCGGCAAAGCTTTGGGCAGGATTGGGACGAATCTGCACACTGATAGCTTGTTCCAATAGGGTAGGAGGGAGGTCTTTGTTGTCACTACCGCCTTGTTGGATATTGACCGTATATTCTTCTACTTCGCCAAAAGGTATCACACCACAAGCATCGGGCGCACTGGCATATCGAAGGGCGATACGCATACGGGTAAAGCCAAGTGCTGTTGTGGCAGGGATATTGACGTTGGTGGTACTTGTAAAGAGGTCTCCGCCGATGGTGAAGCCACTGCCATTGGTTTCGGAATCGTATACGTGTTCTTCTGGTTCGAAGTATTGGTTGTGGTTATAGTCTATCCAAACACCCCAAAAGACTGCGGCATCTGTTTTTTTCTTGACTCCTTTGGTAAGTTTGAAACTATAGGTTTGCCCTTGTTGCAGCGCAACAACTTGGTCTATAAAGTCGCCATAACCGCCATTGTTGTTGCTATTATTGTCAAAAGCGTTGCCTATTCGCACCCTTCTTATCCATTGATAGGTCGACACATCGCCTTTGGCACAACAATAGCCGTCGCTTTGTTGGGTGGTATAGGTATAATAATCACTAAGGGCAGTATAGCTATTGCCTGTGCAGTTGGCTTGGACGCGAAACAAATAGTCGTTGCACGACAAGAGGTTATTAATCGGAACAAAGGTGCTGTTGGTGGTGATGGTGTCCCAAGGCGTGGTGCCTTTTCTTTTGTAGATAAGGCGATAGCTGTTGGGTGTGGCACCGTTGGGGGCTATATTGACACCAATGCTGCTGCTGTTTGTATAACTCACCCAAAGACTTGGGGTGGAGCAAGGAGCAGGTGTTTGAAAGGCAATAGGGTCGGTATAGCTACTGATGCCTGCCATGCCCGAACAATTGGTTCGCAAGCGGGCTTCGTAGGTTTGTTGTGGATTTAGTCCAACAAGGGTATAATTATTGTTCGAAACGATGGTATTGTTCCAAGATGTGTTGCCCAACAAGCGGTATTCCAACTGATAGCTAAGACCATCGCTGACTGCCTGCCAAGAGAAGGTAGCGGCGTTGGGTTGTACGTTGTCGACAATAAAACCGTTGGGGCGGTCGCAAGTGGGTGTGGTCACAAAGGTCGCACTAACAGGGTTTTGACTTGTGGCGCCAGAGGTGCAGATGGTCACCACTTCGGCAACGTAGGTTTGGTTTTCCAACAAACCCGACAATTGAATGCTATTGGTATTGGGATAGACGGTGGTAGCCAAATTGGGGCTGGATTGGGCATAATAAGTAAAACGATAAAGGCTGGCATCGGCGACATTTGTCCAACTCAATGAGGCTTCATAGCTATCCACATCATACACCGTTAGCTGATAAGGAGCAGGACAAGCCACGTTGAGGGTGGTGAAATGGGCGCTCGCCGAAAAACCGCTTTGTTGTCCGTTGTTGCAATTGGCACGCACCTGCACTTCATAATCGGTATCGTCTAATAGTGCTAAAATGTTGTAGTTGGGTTCGGGCAAATTGTATACATATATCCATTCGCTGGCGTTGGTCACTCTATATCGCAAGGTATAACTTTGTGCGTTGTTGTCGGTGGCGTTCCATGAAGCAAAAGCACTTTGTTCGGTGATATTATAGACACCCAAATTGCTGGGTACATTGCAAGTATTGGTGCTATTGCCATTGATATTGACATTGTCGATATAGATATTGTTGCCATGACGCGATTCGATGGCAAAACCGATGACAATTGTTTCGCCCAAATAATCCAATAGGTTTACGGTTTCGCTTCGCCACTGCCAACAAGCCGAAGGAGACCAAGCCGTGTTTTGATAACCCGATGCGGTGGCTAAAACACTACCTGCCTTGTCATATAGTCGCTCAAAACTCTCACCACAATCGCGCGACACAACAACTGACAAGCGGTCGGAGGTTGTATTGTTGCGTTGTTTATAGGATACACGGAACTGCAAATTAGCAGCACTATAATTGCTAAGGTCTATTTTGGTGAACAGATAATCGGGTTCGCCAATGACGTTGTAGTCATAGAGGTTGATATATGCCGCCTGCAAACCATCGTCACTACAGCCGCTAATATTGGTTGTTTTTTCGAAAGTAGTGGCATTATCAGGATTGACCACTATCCATTTGCCCGTTGGGGTGGTGGATTCGAAGTTGTCCGAAAAAGGCATGGCTTGTGTGTTGAGGGTAAAAAAGGTCACACTTTGCTCGTTATTGTTATTGTTGGCATCGGCAGTATTGTTGGGATTACCGGTATAGACCGACAGCGTGTGTGTGCCTTGTTGTAGGGAGAAAATAGTGTTTAGTGTAATGTCAATCGTTGCGTTGGGAGACAAAACACCCGTCCATGCCTGCCCAAAGGTGTTGCCATTGTCTAATTGAAAGTTGATATTAACAGCAGTTAGGATATTGGTGCCAAAGTTTTTGAGTGTGACAATAGGTGTAGCCTCACAACTGAAATTATTGGGCTGTTTGATGTCAATAATGCCTGCATCGGCGAGGAAAGTAGCTTGGCAGCCGTCGGATTCAAGCAAGGAATGACGATAGACATTCAAAGCAAAACGCATACGGTCTTTTTGTCCTTGTGTGAATAGATTTTGGCAAGCCCGGTCGCTGTAGTCCATATAATTATCGACAGGATCGTTCTGGTCTCCCAAGCCGCCCATGTTTATCGCCCGAAAAGGATTATAAGTACTTGGGTCGTCGTCGTCGGTAGCGCAGCTATTGATAGCGTTGCAATCGCCCGAACTCAAGGCATCGGGCGATGTGTCGCATACAAAATCGCCTTGTGCCAAACAACTCGTGTTGGGACAACCGCCCGCAAAGGTATGGTATAGATTAAGGTAGTGTCCCAATTCATGTACCATCACCTTAGAGGCATCAGTATTGGTGCCGAAATAGTCAAAACGACACACCACACCATCGTTGGTGTCTCCGTGTTCGTTGGCATAAGACGAGAAGCCTGCAATGTTGTAAATGCCTTGGTCAGCTTTGGTAATACCCGCTACAACCCAGATATTGAGGTAGCGTTCTTGGTTCCAAGCCGTTGCATTTTTCATATTGAAATTGTCTGTATTGTTGCTCGAAAGGTCAATGATAGAATAGGTATTGTGGCGCGTAATGCCTGTGGTATAGGCATCGACAGGACTGCGTTGTGCCAAACAAAACTCTACTTCAATGTCATGTCCCGTAGCCATATCATACAAAACTGTATTGCGGTAGGCTTCGTTGAGGTGTTCTATGGCATCATATACTTGTTGGTCGGGGATATTGCTACCCGTGCCAATGTTTTGTCCGGGAGGAGCCATAATATGCACCACTACTGGAATGGTCATCAAACCCCAACCATCGCTGCTTCTGCTTTGTGTGCCATTGTCGCGCTCCTGCCACAGGCTATAGGTAGCAGCTTCTGTTTGCTGGTTGATGATTTGTTGCTCATGCAAATAATTGGGGTCGTTGAGGGCTTGTTGTTCTGCCAAATATTCAGTGGCACAGAAGTGAGTAGTTTGTGCCAAAAGGTTTATACAAAGGGTCAAAGAAAAAAAGAAAATGTAACAAAGGTGACGAAAGACGTAAAAGACGTTCATTAGGATAATAAAATGGTTTTTATGACTTACAAAGGCAATTGATTTGGAGGCAAGCGCCAATAACCCGCAAAGGTACAATTTATTTACCTAATTTTTGCCTTATTCCAAGCCTTTTAGCACATAAATTGTTGTTAGCAATAGAAATGCTATGCGAGCATTTGTGCTTACATTTACTACAGACACGCATCGCACCTCCAAACCCATCTTTGCCCTGCTTTTAGCTGTTCTTTGTCGAGCATAGCACCCTTGCAAAGCACCATAGTTTGTCCCCGTCTGACCCACCCACACTTGTTCGTCAATTCCAATGACTGCCACGCCAACAAAAACCACCCAAATCACCCAAATAAACACGCCAAAAGCACTATTGCCCACAAAAAACACGCTTTTAAATGATTTTTGGCAAACGAAACGAACAAAATGCCCGTTTATAAACCATTTTTTTGGCTAACTCCTATAATACCCTTATATTTGCAACACCAAAATAATGCCACACACAAGGCACTACCTGCCCAACAAATAACAAGACACCACCACCACACCCAATAGGCAACATACCTGCATGCGTTACCACAAAAAAACAGTAATTAACAACACACAAATCCCTTTCTTTGTGAAAGCCTCAAGGCTCGACACCCAATAAGTTAAAAAAAACTAAATCCTTCAAAACCACCCGCATTCACACACCACACAAAATCATTATTACCGAATGATACAGCCCTTAAATTATCTCAATTTTTAAACAAAAAAGAAATGTTAACAGGAAACGATTTCATTAACTTAGGCTATAAACCCGCTAAATGGTTCAAAGAAGCCCTGAAATATGCCAACAGAAATGGATTAAACGGCACAGCACTCACCAATTATTTAGACCAATTTGTAGTACCTATTGTTGAGCCTTTTGCTGCTCCCCTGCCTTTTCATCAGAACATTATCGCTGAAACAACCGACGAAACCAGCAACTTAGACAGCGTTATAGCAACCATGAATGCCGTCATGAAAACCCCTACTTTGCTTACAGGTGCCATTATGCCCGATGCTTGTCCCGCAGGAGCATACGGACAAATACCCGTTGGCGGCGTGGTGGTTGCCCACAAAGCCATACATCCTGCTATGCACAGTGCCGACATTTGCTGCTCCGTAATGATGACCAATTTGGGCATGATTTCGCCCAAAAAGGTCTTAGACGCAGCCCATAGCGTCACCCATTTTGGCGGTGGCGGACGTTCGCAACACTTTCATCTATCCGACAACCTCAAAAAACAAATGCGTGACAACAGTTTTTTGAACAACGACGCTTTGCTACACCTTGCCGTTTCGCATTTGGGAACACAAGGCGACGGCAACCACTTTTTGTTTGTCGGACAATCCCAACAAACGGGCGAAACCATGATGGTCACGCACCATGGGAGTAGGGGAGTGGGCGCATGGCTCTATAGAAGAGGCATGGAAATAGCCGAACGGTTCAGAAAAGATATTTCGCCCAACACCTTGAACCACAATGCTTGGATACCCTACGACACACCCGAAGGCGTGGCATATTGGGAGGCTTTGCAAATCGTTCGCGCTTGGACAAAACTCAACCATAGCCTCATCCACAACACTACCCTCGAACGCTTGTCCGTCTCTTCCTTTGACCGCTTCTGGAACGAACACAATTTTGTGTTCAAAGACAACGACCACTTCTATCATGCCAAAGGTGCTACCCCTTTGGACGACCGTTTTGTACCCGATTCTTACGAAGGTTTGCGTTTGGTGCCGCTCAATATGGCACAACCCGTCCTTATCGTAAAGGGTGCAACCACTGCCACCAATCTGGGTTTTGCTCCGCATGGCGCAGGACGCAACCTAAGCCGAAGCCAACACCGCCGCAACAACGAACACCGTACCAATAAGCAAATATTCGAACACGAAACAAAGGGTTTAGACGTGCGTTTCTATTCCAATCACATCGATATATCCGAGTTGCCAAGTGCCTACAAAAACGCCGACACCGTGCAGCGACAAATGCAGCAATTTGGTCTTGGCGAAATCGTCGACCGTATATTGCCCTACGGCTGCATCATGGCAGGAGACTGGGAACATGACATGCCTTGGGCAAAGAAAAGACGAAAATAGCTCAAGATAACACAAACGAAGCCCTTATAAGCTTGTAAACGTTCCACCACTGTCGCATTCCACCTATCCGCACCCATACACACCATTGCGGCAGACACTGCCCTCAAAGGACGGTCTGCCGCAATTTTTTGTTTGGATATTGTTGGGCTAAAAACCCCAAAAAATGCCACAAAACCCACTTTGTAGCCTTAGTAAAGCATAAATATTTGGGCGTTTCCCCGTTGGGGTCGGGCTTTACAGGGCTTCGCTACCGCTACGGTGCAAGCACCTGCCTAACGGCAGCCCTTACAATCCCTAACGCGCTTCGCCATTTGTCCAAGATGCTCTATTTGTTTTTTTTCATGGCGGGCTAACGCCCCTTCCATTTCTCCCAAATCCAATTATTCCACCCCAAATAACCTACTTTTAACCATGCGCATCATTGTTATTGACAACTACGACTCGTTTGTATACAATTTGGTGCATATTCTCGACGACTTGGGTGCCTCAGATATTGTTGTACAAAAAAATGATACCGTCGACCCCGCTCAACTCCACGATTTTGACAAAATTGTATTGTCCCCTGGTCCTGGCATACCTCAAGAAGCAGGTTATATGCCCCAAATCATTGCTCGATATGCTCCCATAAAAAGCATTTTGGGCGTTTGCTTAGGCCATCAGGCTTTGGGCGAGGCTTTTGGTGCCACCCTCCACAACCTACAAGATCCTCTGCATGGTGTTGTTTCCACCGTCCAAATCACCCAAGCCGACTATTTGTTTGAACATTGCCCCACACGCTTCACCATCGGACACTATCACTCGTGGGTTGTGGCAGCCCCTCTGCCACCCACTCTCGAAGTCTTAGCCACCGACAGTAGCGGCAATATCATGGCTTTGGCGCACCAACAATATGATATTCGTGGTGTTCAGTTTCACCCCGAATCCGTTTTGACCGATTATGGCAGGCAACTACTCCACAATTGGTTGTGGCATTGAAGCCTGTTTGTCTCGCCAATAAACATCAAAAAAGCGTACTGCTTTCCATATAGGATAGCAATACGCTTTTTTTATTCACCCTACTTATTGTACATCAACAATAGAGGGAGTTTTTATGTTGTATGTCGCTATAAGGCAGCACAACAAGGTCTATCGAACCATTAGTTTATGGGTAGAAACGCCTTGAGTAGCTGTTTGTATCTGCAACAAATAAACACCTTTGCCATATTGAGCTAATGAAAGCACTAATTCTTGGCTATTCACCGTGTTGCGGTCTAACAAACGACCATCGCTGCTATATAGGCTATAAGACACAATATTCTCGGTGTTATAGATGGTTACAACATCGGCAGTTGGATTAGGAGCAACGCTAATAGGAAGGACATTCGTAGTTTTGTTGTTGGTATGACCGTTGTTGGTATGGCTTTTAATAAAGCCAATGAAACCACCGCCAAGGTCTAACGAATCAACAACGCCTGTGTGACCATGATGCCAGCCGTGTCCGTGACCATGACCGCCACCGTGACCGCCACCGTGACCATTACCCACGCCAGTAGTATCAACAGCCGTACTATCGTGGTCGTGTCCCCAGCCGTGACCATGACCACCACCTAAGACAATACCCAGAGAATCGAGGTCAAGGCTATCTAAGTCTTCCCAATTAATATCGATACCCAAAGAGTCTAAGATATTGGCGATTTCGGTGCTATCCAACTGTCCCCAGCCGTGACCGTGACCACCACCAAGGTTTGTTGTATCCACATCGGTGCTGTCTGCGCCACCATTGCAATGACCATGACCGTTACCGTTGCCTGGTCCAGCAAGAGTATCCACATCAGTACTGTCGTTATCGTGTCCCCAGCCATGACCGTGACCATGACCGCCACCTGTGCCAAGAGAGTCGAGGTCGAGACTGTCTAAGTCGTCCCAATCAAAATCGACACCCAAAGAATCTAAAATATCTTCAACATCGGAACTGTCCAAAGCGCCCCATCCTGGTCCGCCATTGCCAGGTCCGCCGCCCTGATTGCCACCGTTGCCATGACCATTGTCATTGCCGCCATGACCATGACCGCCACCGGGTTGAGCCATTAGAGAGAGAGAAAACAAACAAGAGAACAAAACGCAACCCATTGCGTAGAATAGATTTCTTTTCATTGCTTTAAAATTTTTACAAAATGAACTTATTAGTTAGAAATTATAGATTAAACTTGTTTTAACTTGGAGAGCTTGTTTATTCATTTGCGCGACTTGATACAAAGGTATTTGTATTTGGACTTCGCCTTGCGCTGCCAAACCTTTCCAGATGCGTTGTTGCACCCCAATACCTGTACAAATGCGTTGTGCGAGTATAGTATGGGCAGGCAAAGTAAAGGTTTCTTTGTGGGTCATAATGGCAGGTGTGAAGATAGGAGAGTTGCTATAATCATCATCGTCATCATCGTCATCGGGACCGCCACCGCCGCCAGAACCGCCGCCTGGCCCACCACCGCCAGGACCGCCGCCTGGATCGCCTCCGCCATGATGTCCGCCTCCGCCAGGACCGCCGCCTGGATCGCCTCCGCCATGATGTCCGCCTCCGCCATGACCACCATTGCCGCCACCATTGTTTGTAGTATCAACCATAGCAGGAATGGTTCTGAATTGTTTTAAATAACGGGTTGTAATCGTTTGAGGAGCCGTATGTAAGGCTTGTATGCCCATATTGATGTAGGCGCGCGTGCTGGGACGATGCAACCAATCATACCGCAAACCCAAAAGATAAGTAGTAGATTTGAGCGGTGTAATATCCCAACTCTGTAGTTGGAAATTAAAACGCTTGTCTATGGGTTGATGAATAGGAAAACTATAGAGTGATAAGCTATCTTCTAAATTAAACGAACTTTGGTGCTGCTGCCAAGCCACCTCACCCCAAACCGACCAACGACGGCTAATATAGGTGCCGACTTGTATGCCGCGATAGAACTGTTGTTGATGGCTTTTGTCAGCACTAATTTGCCAAGCCATCACACCTCCAATAGCAGGACGGTGAAAATGAAAGCGATTTTTGGGTTTATGAACACCATTTCGGGTATTATCCTTAATTGGTTCGGCAATTGTGACTGTCGCATTATTCTCAGGTAGGGCAGGGGCAGTAGTTTTAGTTTCGTTGCTTTGGGTTTGCTTGTTGATAGAGTTAGTCGCAATATCAATTGAAGGCACATCATTTGCATTAGCCGATGGTATAGCTTCAGTTGTTGCCTTAATTTGCTGATTTGTTATTACGGTCTCATGCTCAACCTTTGTGATGTCTATTGAGAGTTGTGTCTCTGCTACGGTTGGAGAGGTAGTTGGCATATTTGGCAAGTTAGCAGGCACATCATTAACAACATGATTAACCACTTCCTTAGCCATTAGTATTTCTTTGTCTGTTGCCTCCTTGTCGATATTTTTTGTTGTTGCTGTTGTAGCGAGGACAGGATTCGATCCGTGTTCCATAGCAACAATATCTATAGTTTCATTGGGTAGATTTTTGTTATTGTGCTGTAATACCTTTGTGGCAAGAGAGTCGGTTGTTATGCGTGGAGCAGAAGCGTTTTGCACATTTGTAGTTGGTTGAATAATAGTTGGTAATGCAACGAAATTATTAGGTATTGATGTTTCGTTATGGTTGATATTGGTATGCTTATTCTTAAATACCTCATTTGTAGTTGTTGCGTTTATGCTAGTTGTTGTCGTGCCAGAAGTTATATACATCTCATCATGAGCATGAGCCAAATCATCGTTAACCGTTATGGAATTAGGAAGAGTGGTAGTAGCATGGGTGACTGTAGGTAGCGTGTTTTTTTGTTGTACTATAGGACGTGTGTGATTATCAGCACTATGTTCAGAAGGGAGGTTATTAGTAGAAATTTCGGCAGTAGTATTGACTTCCGTGCTTGTTAGAGGTTTTTTGAGTTGTTGCAACTGATACCAAAGAACGATATTACTCACGAACAGAACAGCTAACAGCGCATTTTTTCCTACGGCATACCAATATTGGGTATATTGGGCATGACGCTCTAAACGCACCTCCATATTATTCCATTGGTTAGGTGGTGCTTTTTCGTAGGGAATTTCATTGAGGCGACGACCAAACAAGTCGTCAAATTGATTATCGTTCATAGTTATGGGAAGTATTGATTGGGTTAATAGCTAATTTGAGGCGTTCGCGAGCCTTAAAGATATTGGACTTAACTGTTCCAATGCTTACGTGCAGTATATCGGCAATTTCTTGGTAGCCATATCCTTCTATGGCATAAAGGTTAAAAACAGTGCGATAAGCCGCAGGCAAAGATTGTACCAGATAGAGTAGATGGTCAGCGTCTATGTGTATCAGTACATCGCCATTAAAAGGTTTATCCGCTGCGGGAGTTAGTTCTTCTGTAGGAACTTCTCTAAGGTATTGTCGATGGTGGTCTATGCAGGTATTGATGAACACTTTCTTGAACCAAGCATAAAAAGATAGTTCATCACTATAATAATCCATCTTCATAAAAACCTTAAAGAAACCATCTTGCACCAAATCAACAATTTCTGATTCATTATGAGCATAACGACGACAAATGGAATGAGCAAAGCCATACAATTTGTTGTATAGCACATTTTGTGCATGTCGTTCATTGCGTCGACAGGCTTCTACAATAAGTTTAAGCTCTTTTTCTGTCACGTTTTGTTGAATGGTTTCTGTGTTAAAACACGTGCAAAAATAATTTTTTGTTGCCTTGTGGCTAAAATTTTTTGTTTTTTTTTGAATTATTGTGCATTTTTAGCCAAACAACCATCTTAGATTATGACCTTATGCCCCAAAACGGGCGAAAATTAGGCAAAAATGGTGTAATATCATAGAAATAATTAAAATTTATTTTACATAATACTTTGTTTTGCAAAGTTTAGGCTATAAATTACATAATGTTTTTTGAGAAAATAATTTGCAATACAAAGCATTAATTTTTTTGTTTAAGAATTATTTGTAATGCAAAGTAACTATGGCTGCAATTTTTAGCAAGCACCCAAAATCAAAAAAATTATGTTTTATCGGAATTTGAACTAACTAATCCTTCAAGTTAATACTGTCAGGTGTTTGTTTCTCTGTAAGTAGGGTTTAAGCTCTGCTACGGAGAAAGGTTAACGACAAGATTAAACTGAAAGACTACTAACCCATGCCATGTTACGTAAATAGTGTACAGTTGCTTTATCTATTTTTGTCGGAAAAAAGCTGTATTTGCCGTAAAAAAATAACGATATTTTTGTTTGAATGGCGAAGCGCGTTAGGGATGCGGAGGGTGGCGTTAGCCAGTGCGGAGAGCAACGCAGCACCAAGCGTAGCGAAGCCCGTAGCAGCCCGACCCGCAGGGAAACGCCCAAAAAAATCAATGTGTTATTGTCCAACTATTTAGCCCAAATGGTAGTTAGTTATTGCTATTTAATAAAAAATACTTTTTAGTGCAAAGTTAATTAATTTTAAAAGCAATTATTTTCGATACAACATCGTACTCATCAAGGTCTCAAAACCTGCTTTCTCGTAAGCTCGGACGGCGCTTTGATTTTTTTCATACACCTCCAACACGATTTGGGTCACTTCTTGTTGTTCGCTCCAAGCAATTAAGTGTTTCAAGACTTGTTGTGCAATGCCTTTTCCACGATAGGTGGGTTCGGTATACATAAATCCGACATAACCATAATAAGGGTCAGCATATTTGTTGGTGGCATTGGGCAATAACTTGACGTAACCACAAGCAACGGGGGTATCGTTGTTTGCAGAATTATCAATAGCAACAATAAAATGCACTCTGGGGTCGTGTAGGAGATAGTCCATATTGTAGTACAAAGCATCTGCGGCTTTCAAGTTTAGGTCGAAAGCGCGTTCGTGCGCGATGAGGTTTTGCTCAAATCCAAGCAACAAAGCACGGTCTTTCTCTGCTGCTTGGCGAAAATAAATATTTTTCATATTTACAAATGGGTGTTTGCGCGGCACGGCAAATTTCGCAAAAATGCGAAATTTGCCGTGCCGCTATGAGAATTTTTAATAACTCATGTTACGCATTCGTCCAAAAATACAGTGTAATTGAACACCAATTTATTGTTGTTTCGAAATACTGTTATCATAAAGGACAAATGGCGATTCTACTTTTTTGGGTGAGCAAAAAAGTAGCAAAAAAAGGTGTTTTTTTTCGAGTGGATTCGTCCGGCGTGTTGTGGTCTTTGCTTAATTTTGTGGTAGTTTGTAATTGTTATGTTTGCTACAATAATCTGTTTTACGACAGCAAGTGCGTAACATGGGTTAATAAAATAAAGGTTATTTTGCGGTGCGAAAGTAGATGATTTCGCAAAACTAACGAGCCAAAAATGATTTGACCAACAGCACAATAATAGCACCAATGCCAATACCCAATAACGCGCCAAACAGCACATCACTAGGATAATGAACACCCACATAGACTTGTCCATACGCTACAATACTTGCCCAAAGAAATGCCAAAAAGGTAAGGCGGAAACTTTGGAACAAAACGCTAAAATAGGTAGCAACCGCAAAATGGTTGGCAGCGTGTGACGATACAAAGCTTTTGCCACTACCACAAGGTATTAACAAATGGACATATTGGGTAAAGTCGGGGTCGCGACAAGGGCGCAGCCGTTCAAAATAGGGTTTGATAAGACTGCTCGATATTTGGTCGCTCAACAACACTACCAACAAAACACCACCCAACATCAGCCAAGCCGTTCGGCGCGGATAATGGAAAAAAAGGTATACAATAATAAACAAGTATAGTGGAGACCAAAAGTATTGGTCGCGCAAAAAAGGCATGACAGTATCGAGCAAAGGGTGTGTGGCATAGCGGTTAATCCAAAAAAACGCCTGATAATCGAGTGTAAGAAGCCATTCTATTAGAGACATATTGTTGTATTTTAGGAAGTAACTTTAGTGGAACCGAAAACATTTTGTCCACAACAAAAACACCGCAACAACTGCTTGCGGTGCTTTTGTAAATTTTGTATAGCCAATTTATATTGCCGAATGTAATTGCATATAAGTTTGAAGGATTAAAACGGCACTTACTTGGTCGAGCAAAGCTTTATTTTGGCGTTGTTTTTTCTTCAAACCACTTTGCACCAGCGTTTGCGCTGCCATTTTGGACGTAAAACGTTCGTCAATGCGATGAATAGGGATATTGGGATAGATAGCGCCTAGTTTTTGCACCAACTGTTCGACTTGTGGCGCAATTTCGGAGGCGGTATTATCCAAGTTTTTGGGTTCGCCCACCACAAAAGCCGATACACTTTCTTTAGCTAAATACTGCGCAAGGTAGTCCAATAATTGTGGTGTTTCGACGGTTGCGAGGGCGGTTGCAATGATTTGCAAGGGGTCGGTCACGGCGAGTCCTGTACGTTTCAAGCCGTAATCAATAGCCATAATTCGAGTCATAAATTATAATTTAATCACAATTTTGCAGGCAGTACTCCAGCACTTTGGCGGTCATGATATAGCCGCTACCTGCACGGTCGGGCCAGGTAGGAGGGAGGTCGAAGTCGGTATTGGTCAGCACCCACTCTTCCTTATAAATACTACCAATATTTTTGGCATAGATTTCTTTGTAAAGTTTTTTGCTCACCAAATTTTCGTCATCATTGGTACGGCTAACGGTGACGGTTTCAGGAAAACTCAAACCATCTACGCTATAAGGTTTCGCGACATCTTCGAACGTAAATTGCCAATCATCATACGGTTCCAATTCGGTATTATCCGTATTGAGGTAGGCAGTGCCGTCCCACGCATTACCTTCTTTAATAGGAAAAGTCATTTTGACAAAGCGACGTTCACCCTCCATACGTTCGGCTCGTTGCGAGTCGCGCACCATATACCAGACTGTTGGCACAATATCTTGCCATTCGATATTGTTATCTTTGCGACTGTAGCGCCAAATTTGCACGGCTTTTCGTCCTTCGTTGTCAATAAAAGTACTTTTTTTCACTTCTTTTACCTGCCAAGAGGTCGTATCGCGTCCGCCAGTCAAAAAACTGCTATATAAAACAGAATCCACCTGATAGATAATATACGTGCTGGTATCGGTAGGAAAATAACCCAAACCGTAAGTAAAATCGAGCGTTTCGGTTTCGTTTTTACCGCAGCGTGTCATTAACAATAACACTATCCCAGCAACAAAACAAAGGTATAAACTGATTTTTTTCATGGAAACAAGGGCGTTTTAATGATGTTAATAGATTGATAAATAGATAAATTTTTTATTTTTTTATTATATTTTGGGCGTTTCCCTGCGGGTCGGGCTGCTATGGGCTTCGCTACGCTTGGTGCTGCGTTGCTCTCCGCACTGGCTAACGCCACCCTCCGCATCCCTAACGCGCTTCGCCACTCGAACAACAATCCCCAGTATTTCTTTAAAAAAACTATCCCAAAAATTTGACCAAGCCAAACAACAACAAATTAGCAACCGCCAAAATAATAGGCAAAGTCCAAGACGGTTCCAAAAAAGTTTCACCTACAATAGCATCAGTACGATGCGCGAGATTAGCTGCCAACTTTTGGCGATTATCCAAATTGGGCATGCTCGTATCTTTGACCGATTCGCTCACAATGTCTGCGAAAGGCACTACTTTTTGCAAAATTCGCACTACACTTCGGAACACAAAAGGCAGGTTATCCAACTTGTCAAAAAAGCGTTGAGTGAATGTATTTATATTGTCGATTTTTTCGAGCGTTTGGTTGCTTAGTTTAGTAAAAAATTTTTCACTAAGGTAATTAAAGAACAAATCTTTGTTTTGTACATAGACATGATACAAAGCATTTTGGATAGCGCTTTTGTAACCCAAAATGGCATAAAGAATAGGAAAACCCACCAAAAACAACACACCCAACAAAACCGAAAGGGTACATTGGGAGAGTTTTTCGCCCAAGGTCGCATCAGCAGCCAATGGGCAAGATTTGGGCAATAAGACAAACAAAATGATGTTTAAGACAATGCCAAAAATGACAAATGCACTTAGTCGGCTAACAAATTTCCAAGTTGTAGCACCTGCAAAAGCTAATAGAGAAGCTGGTTTCATCGAACAAAATTAGATATTTAATGGATAGGTACAATGACATAAAGGTTTTGCGCCACCTGTTGCGAAATCGTGAGAATGCGGCGCGTTTTGAGGAAACGAACGTCCATCGAAAAATCGTAATCATGAATTTTTATGATTTCTATATCCGTATTTAGCACCAATTTTTGGTCGGCTAAATAGCGCAAAAAAGCTGTTGAATGGTCTTTCACACCGACAATTTGCACCCTTTGTCGCTCGCCAAACTCTGCCAAAAGCCGCTCCGAAAGATATGTATAATGTCCATCTTTGTCAGGAATAGGGTCGCCATGTGGGTCAAATTTGGGATTATCCAAAAAATCATCTAAACGGTCAATCAATTCTGCGGAATGGATATGTTCCAATTGTTCAGCAATTTCATGCACTTCGTCCCATTGAAAATGCAAAGTTTCGACCAAAAAAACCTCCCAAAGACGGTGTTTGCGCACCAAATTTCGTGCAATTTGATTACCTTTGAGCGATAATTGCACCCCTTTATAAGGACGATGCACCAACAAATCTTTTTCATTGAGACGTTTTAGCATATCGGTCACACTTGCAGCCTTTGTATTGAGTTGGGCAGCAATGGCGTTGGTATTCACAAATTGGTCTTCAGTTTGTTTTTCGGCTAATTTGTAAATCGTTTTTAAATAATCTTCTTCGGTGGCAGAAATAAGAGTCATGGCTGATAGAGATACAGAAAATTGGGACAAAGGTACGCAAAAATTGGCGTTTTTTTGTCTAATATCCATATAATAGCGCCAAAACAGCCCAAATTGAGCGATATTTATCGACAATTTGGGCTATTGAAAGGACAAAGAGGGCAGAAAAAAGGGTTATAGCTGTTTTTCCATATAATAATGTTCGATGCCTACTTCTGTAAAAGGTTCGCCAACAACGTTATATCCTAACTGTTCATAGAAAGGACGTGCCGCCGCGCGAGCATGACAATATATATGGTTGTAGGTTTGTGGTTCGCACCATTTTTCTACCCACAAAATAAGTTGTTTGCCGATTCCCTGCTGCTGACAATGCGGTGCAACTGCCACTTGCCGCATTTGTAGACTGTTAGGGTCATCGGATTTTTTGAGGATAAGACAAGCCACTAAATTACCTACCGAATCATAAGCCACTACCAAGTATTGTTCGGCTTCGTCGGCTAACTGTTCGGGTGTGAATTGCAAACCCAATGGACGGCGCAACACTTGGTCGCGCAGCAAAACCATCGACCAATACTCAGCAGTTTGGTGGTCGATGGTGCGAATGTGTAAGGTGTTATTGGAAAAATCAGCCATACTTGGTCAAAATTATTTACACTTTTGCTCCAGAAAATGCGTGGGGTCATTGTAGCCCAATTGACGGGCTTTGCGCAAGTATTCGCAAGCTGTTGGGTCGTTGGTGTCGGTGAGGAACGCTCCGAGGTTGTGGTAGAATTTGCCATTTTGCGGGTCTAATTCGATGGCTTTTCGCAAATGAATTTCGGCATTTTCGCGGTCTTCTACCAAATATAAAGCAAAACCCAAATTGCCATGTGCTTTGGCGTTGCTTGGATTGAACTGTATGGCGTTATCGAAATTTTTGATGGCATTGGGCATATCTTTGCTGTAGGCATAAGCCAATCCCATTTCGTAGTAGACATCGGAGTTTTTAGGGTCTATTTTTAGTGCCTCGGCGAGAGCGGTTAAGGCTTCTTTTACTTTTTGTTGCTCGATATACTGCTTGCTAAGGCGCAACAAGGAGTCTACTTGTGGGTTGTTGGTAGGAGTGGAAGTGTTAGTTGGGGCGGCGGGCGGCGGAGTGGCTGTCGCAGGAGTGGTGTCTTTGACCGATTGGCAACTCAACAAGATGCAGAGAAGTAGGAAAGAAAGAAAGAATTGTTTCATTATGGGGGATTTTTTTAGGTTAGGATAGTAAAAAATGATGGTAGATGCTTATTTGTGCAAAGTATTGGTAATATAATCTTCGAGACAGGTATAGCGTTCTATAGAATAGGGGTGGGTTCTGATTAGTTTTTCTAAGGTGGTGTAGTTTTCTTGGCTCGACATCATTTTGAAAAAACGCAAACCTTTTCGCACATCATAGCCTGCTTTGGTGACCAAGGTAGCTCCTTCGCGATCGGCTTGGTATTCGTCTATTTGTCCGAAAGGTTGGGTAAGTATCAAGCTGGCATTGGCTGCCAAAGTGCCATACGCCCCAAAAAGACTTTGTCCTAATAGACTTTGTTGCACTTTGCGAGCGCCGTGTTTTTGGTCTATGTGTGCCATTTCGTGACCTATGATGAATGCCAACTCGTCTTCGGAGGTTGTCCAATCTATCATTTTGGTGGTGATGTAGATGTGTCCGCCTGCAACGGAGAAAGCGTTGAACGTTTTGGTGTCATTAATGACATGTATCTGATAATCGATGCCTTTGCGTTGCAAAAAAGGTGTTAATTTTGCGACAATTTTGTTGAGATAATCTTGTTTGAAGTAGTTTTTTTCTAGAACATATTTCTTTGTTATTTGTTTATGCAAGGAATCTCCTACAATATTTTCGTCTTTGACGGATAAGGCAAAGTAGTCCAAACCCATGTTTTGATAGCCTTTTGCCCAGTCGTACCATGATTCTATGCTGTCGTTGGGGTTGCACTGCCCCAAGACGGGCAAAAATGGCAAACAGAACAGCCCGAGTGCTATTATTTCTTTAATTTTTTTCATTTTTAGGGTGGTTTGATAAAATAAAAAACTGTTTTTAAACGCTTTAGGTGAGTCGAACATATTTGGCGATAACTGGTGGGCGTGAGCCGCCGCCAAAAAAGAAATGGGGGAGTAAAATGCGCAGATGGCGAAGCGCGTTAGGGATTGTAGGGGCAGCCGTAGGCTGGTGCTTGCACCGTTAGCCCCGTAAAGCCCGACCCGTAAGGGAAACGCCCAAAAAATATTCACACTTTATTGAGACTTGATAGCAATATTGATGCTTAACACACACTAAGGTTTAATGAGTCGAAAATTTTTTTTTATGCACAAACGCGACTGGATTTTTTATGGACACTTGCATAGGCATTTGGTCACTTTGTTTCATTTTAAACAAACAGGTAGGGTGATGGTGTATCTGAACCGCCGCTTGTTGCTCGAAGAGGTGTTGCCCACACCGCAAAGTTCGCATACGTATCAATTTTTTATTGATGACGAGTTGTGCGAATTGGAGTTGATTTATGCTCCCCAAACAGGTTTTGGTTATGATTTTCGTTCGCCAAACTACTCTACAAGCCGCTATGGGCGCTGGCAACGTTGGAAAGACCGCTTGGAGAACTTGAAAATAGTGGGTGTATTGGCGTTGATGGCACTGATTTTGTTGCCTGTGGTGTATTATTTTTGGCGACAAAACCGCGCCGAAAAGGATTTTAAGGTGGGTATGATGACCGAAGGAACGGTGATGGGGCTTGAGCCTACTTTTGAGAAAAACGAGCTGGCTACAGGCATAGCAACCTACACTTTTAGTAGCGACACCAAAAGTTATGTGGGTAAACAAATGCTTGTTTATGATGGCAAAACTAAGAAATTTAGCACTCCCGATGGGTTGCCGATTCGAGGCGGGGAGCGGTTTATGGTGCTGTTTCAGCCTTCGAATCCCGACCACAATCGAATGGATTTTCGCCGTCCGACAGCCGACCAGATGAAGGCTTATCAGACCGATGTGCGGGCGGCATGTGTGCGGCATTTTTCAGGGCTGGAAAGTTCGCAAGCGATGATGTATTGCGACTGTTTGTCGCGCTTTTTGGTGGAACAGTACGGCACGGAAGCTATTGTGCGGTTGCACCAGAGTGCTACGCCAAAGACCAACCACTCGCAATACAACGCTGATACTTTTGAGGCATGGTTGACGGAACAAAAAAGTTTTGTTGCGCCTTGTGAGGAATTAAAGAACTAAGACAATTTGGCGGGAGGCTCCATGACTGCTCCACATTTTTCGCAAGTTCGCAGTTCGAGGGATGCATAAAATTCGTTCATCACTTTGGGAAGTTGCGCCACTATGTCGGTAAGGGGGAAATAGGTTTCGTGGAGTTTGTGGTTGCATTGTTCACAAAACCAAAGACAGCCGTCCATTTCGTTGCTTGTTCTGTATCGTTCGATGACCAAGCCGATGGTGTTGGCGGGACGCTGGGGCGAATGCGGCACGCGTGGCGGTAGGAGGAATATCTCACCTTCGCGAATGGTGATGTTTTTGGGTGTGCCTTCGTCCATGATTTTTAGGGTGATGTCACCTTCTATTTGGTAGAAAAATTCCTCGCCTTCGTCGTAGTGGTAGTCTTTGCGGGCATTGGGACCACCTACTACCATAACAATAAAGTCTTTGTTGTCGAGAAACACTTGTTGGTTGCCTACGGGTGGTTTGAGGAGGTGACGGTGTTCGTCTATCCATTGTTTGAAACTAAAAGGCATGGTAATCGCCATAGATTATATGATTGTTTTGGGTTAGATAAGACAAAAAATCGAGGTAAAGATACGTACTATTCTGCAAATTTGGGTGTATGTGGTGCTAACAATTTAGTAAAAACTAATTTTTGGTGCAAATTTGGGAATTATTTGTGTGGCAGGCATCGATATTCGAGGGAAAATGCTTACCTTTGTGCGCTTTTTTGGAGGGGTGTGGGTGTTTAACAATAAGTTTGATAGTAGCTGATTTTTGTATGCTTGTGAGGGTATATCATAATAAGCAAACAAAAATTACAATTTGGTATATTATTCATTGTCCTATTTTTTCGCCGAAATTATGTTAAACTCATTGTATATTGCCAATTATCGCAACCTGAAATCGTTGCAAATTCCAGCTTTGAATCAGCTAAACCTAATTGTAGGGAAAAATAATACAGGGAAATCATCGCTTCTCGAGGCGGTGAGTATCTATGTGACCAAAGCAGATGTAACACACCTTTTTGATTTATTGACCGATAGAGATGAAAATTTTGCTGTAGCTATTGCCAATATAGAAGCCAATATGCGTTCTTTGTCAGCATTGTTTTCGGATAGGAAAATGGTTTTTGAGCTTGATGAGGCTATACAAATCGGAGAGAGTAAAGAGTCTCCAAATGCTAATCTCCTTTCATTGCGTTTTGTGCGATACAGACAAGAGGAAGGCAGTGATAAATTTGGTAATTATGTCCGAAATATTCTTATTGATGACAACCAACAATTTCCAGACGAAAAAATTGGCTTAGAAATAACATACAAAGACTCCCATGTTATCAGAAATTTGGATACTAAAATTCGAAATAGTGGCATACAATTAACCTCCAAATTGCCAAATTTGCAGTACATCAAAACAAATTATTTGCATAATATTAATGCTAATCTTTGGGATAATATTGCCCTGACCGATAAAGAACAAGATGTTATAGTCAAAACAGTTCAGGTTTTCAATTATATTATTATTGCACGATTTAATTTTGTTTAGATATTTAAAAATTAGTGTTTTTAAAATCCCCAAAACAGCCTTATCTTTGCCACAAAAAAAATATGGTAACGCTTACAAA
>JAEUUX010000263.1 GCA_016787295.1 Chitinophagales bacterium | reverse complement strand
AACATCAAGTAAACTAAAAACGCTCATTATTTCTCTGTATACAAAATCTCAAATGTCTGTGGAAGAAATAGCGCAATTTTGTCAAGAAGATCCACAGGTAATCCGAGCAATACTGATGGCAGAAAAAATTATCCAATAAATGCTTGTCGTAGTATTTTTTATCTAAGGCATTAAGAATAACCATCAATACACTAAAAATGAAAGAAATACTAAAAGATAAAGGTTTTCAATTATCTATAATTATAACAACTATTTTCATTGGCACAGGAATAATCTTTCTATTTTGGGGACTTGTTGATTATAGCTCGATGTTGTTTATGCTTTTGCCTATTGTATTGGGCATTGCGATAGGTAGTATGGAAGTAAGGAAGTATGCTCTTTTAGGGGCAATTAGTACAACAATTTTATTATTAATCGGTATTTATATACCAGGATTTTCGGGTGTAATTTGCATTGTTATGGCTATTGGTTTGGTAATTCCATTTCTGTTTTTAGGATATGTAATGGCTCGGCTATTTAAGCGATACAAGCAAATAAAAGAGTCCAATAAACTATCTGTGTTATTATTACCAATTATCCCTTTCTTGATAGGAGGTCCTGTGGAGCATTTTTTTAAAACAGATAAAGAAAATGTTGTGGAAGTTAAAACAGAACGAGTTTTTCTCTATTCTCCTGAAAAAGTATTCGATGCTATAAAATCTGTCGATACCTTAGATGCCCAAAAACCGTTTCTCATGCAATTTGATTTACCTATCCCAATAAAATGCGTTCTTGAGAAAGAAGAAGTAGGTGCTTTAAGAACCTGTCATTTTAAAGGTGGTAGACTTAGTAATGCAGATTTTGGAGGTGGCACAATTGTAGAAAAAATTACTGCAATAGAAAGAGGAAAAATACTGAAAATGGATGTAATAGACTATAATCTAATTGGGCGAAAATGGTTGGGTTTTAAAGAAGCTATCTATTATTTCGAAAAAATAGGTGACAGTAACTGCAAATTAACCCGAATAACAACCTACACTTCCGTTTTGACACCCCGATTTTATTGGCAGCCAATGGAGAAATTAGGTATCAAACAAGAACACGATTATGTTTTTAACAATTTAGAAAAAGATTTAAAAGCCCAAAATCAATAATCAACACCACATAAATACTCAAAAACCTATTAATAAACCAAAAAACTTTGCGAATCCAGCAAAAATATGTTAGACCTCAACGGAAAATCGATACTCGTTACAGGTGGAACGGGTTCTTTCGGAAAAAAATTCATTAGTTTAGCCCTTCAACGCTACCCCAATATCCGTCGCTTGGTAGTGTATTCGCGCGACGAACTAAAACAGTTCGAAATGTCGCAAAAATTTTCTACTCACCAATATCCTGCTATGCGCTACTTTATTGGCGATGTGCGTGATGGCGAGCGTTTTAAGCGCGCTTGCGAAGGAGTAGATATTATTGTTCATGCTGCCGCTTTGAAGCAAGTACCGGCAGCCGAATACAACCCAATGGAGTGCATCAAGACCAATGTCATGGGTGCCGAAAACGTTATTAACGCCGCTTTAGATATGGGTGTAAAACATGTAGTGGCATTATCGACCGACAAAGCCGCTGCCCCCATCAACCTATACGGTGCTACCAAATTGTGTAGCGATAAATTGTTTATAGCAGCGAACAACATGAAAGGCTCACGCGATGTGCGTTTTTCGGTGGTACGATACGGCAATGTCATTGGCTCACGCGGGTCGGTGATTCCTTTTTTCTTGAACAAAAGGAAAGAAGGCACATTGCCTATTACACATCCCGACATGACCCGATTCAATATTTCGCTTACAGAAGGGGTTGATTTGGTGATGTTTGCCTTAACACATGCTTGGGGCGGAGAGTTGTTCGTTCCAAAAATTCCATCTTACCGCATTACAGACGTGGCAACCGCTATTGCCCCCAACGCCAAACAAGTGGTAGTGGGCATTCGTCCTGGTGAAAAATTACACGAAGACCTCATCACAGAAACAGACTCCCTCAACACCGTTGAGTTGGATAACTGTTATGTCATTTGTCCGCCCACTGCCACTTGGACGCGCGAAGAGTATGCCGCCAAAAACAATGGTGCTTTAGTACCTTTCGGATTTACCTATAATTCGGGTAGAAACACCGAATGGCTCACCATAGAGCAATTGCGCGAACAAATCGTCACACACATAGACCCAAGTTTTACACACGAAAATTTTTAATCGACCAACAAAACATATTCATAAAACCTATTTTGCCTTCTATGAATACCATCGCAGTTTATCAACAAATAGTAAAGATTAAGCAACTGACCGTTACTGCTGTAGATATTGATAAAGAAATCGTCATTCATTGCCACACCAATACCGAATTTCCTACTTGTCCCACCTGTCGCAGTTCCGCACAAGCCGTTGATGACCCCATCATGTTGCGAGTGCGCGACCACGACCTGTCATTGCGCACTACTTGGTTGTCTATCAAAGTTCGCCAATGTTATTGTGACAAATGTGGTGAAACCCAAATCGAAGCACTACCTTTTTTAGATAAAAACCGTCAAGCAACCGCTCGTTATGTCAAGTCTGCCACCGCTGCCTTGAACGCCAATAGATAGTTCTCTGCCTCAAAAACTATCAAAAATAACACATTTCGCCCAAAAGCCTTTTAATTATATTAGCATGGCAGCTCTTACAGAACTTATTCATAAGTACACTAATGATGCCTCGCGCTTTATGGTCATCGACGGTATGTTGGTGCATTATCGCGACGAAGGACGCGGTTTCCCGATACTAATGGTACATGGAGCTTTCTCCTCGCTCCACACCTTTGACGGTTGGGCAAAACACCTCAAACAATACTATAGAGTCATACGCCTCGACCTGCCCGGGTTTGGACTCACAGGTCCCAACCCCGAAAACAACTATAGTATACCGAATCATATTCGAATAGTCAATATCTTGCTTAATCGTTTGGGGGTTCATGCCTGCAATGTCATAGGCAGTTCGTTAGGCGGCTGGTTGTCGTGGGAATTTGCCTTGCGCTATCCCGAACGTGTCCAAAAAATGGTGCTTATCGACTCGGCAGGTTTTTTGGACCAAAAAACAATTCCTGTGCCTTTTCGCATGGCACGCACGCCTTTTGCCGACAAAGTGGTGAAGTATGTCATACAAAAACCGATTTTAGAGCAGTTTTTGCGACAAGTCTATTTTGACCAATCCAAAATCACTCCATCGCTCATCGACCGCTACTATGACCTATTTACACGTGAGGGCAACCCCGAAGCCTTCCTAAAATTAGTCAACGACAAACATAAAGACAATACCCGTCACCTTAAACAAATCGAAACTCCCACGCTGGTGATGTGGGGAACAGAAGACCGCTGGGTGCCTGTCGAATATGCCTACAAATTTAAACAAGAACTACCCAATGCCAAGTTGGTATTGTATAAAAATGTGGGACATATACCTATGGAAGAAGTGCCAAGCATTACCATTAAAGAAACTGCCAACTTCTTAACTCATCCCGAAGCGGTATCTTATAGTATTTAGTGGCGATCCAAAAATAATTATCCCCCTTTCACAGAACATTGTTTCTCGAAAGGGGGATAAAATTAAAATTGAAAATAAATGAAACTTTGTTGATAAAAAACGCCCAACGTAAAGATTAACACCAACAAAATAATGTTCCACAACAACTGTAACAACGGCTTTTGAGGAAATAAGAGTACCGAATGGCTCGGCTGAAAATAGTCGACAGCCAATAAAATGGCTATCGAAAAACCCGCAATAAGATAACTCAACGTTCCAAATTCTATCTGTCGAGCATCTTTGATTGCCAACAACAAAGCATAGCCATCGGTTTGCCACGTAAGCAAATTGTGGAATATTTGCCAAGCATCATCTAAAGAATTGGCTCTAAAAAATATCCAAGAAAAAACTATGCCAATAAAAGTACAACAAATATAAAGACCACGCCACCATCTGCCATCAGGCAAAGAATATGGACAAAAATCGTTGTATAGCATATAAAGTATTATCCAAAAACCTTGTAGCATTCCCCAAACAATATAATTCCAATTGGCACCATGCCACAAACCACTGACTAAAAAAACTATAGCCACATTGCGGTATATTTTCCAGCGCCTCACTCTGTTACCACCCAAACTGATGTATAAATAATCCCTAAACCAAGTCGACAGAGAAATGTGCCAACGTTGCCAAAAAGTTTGTATATTGGTCGAAAAATAAGGTTGCTTGAAGTTTTGCATCAAGTCGAAACCCATCGTGCGTGCAGCTCCAATGGCAATGTCAGAATATCCCGAAAAATCACAATATATCTGAATCGTAAAAAAAAATGAAGCAATAATGATGTTAATAGGGTGATAGTGGAAGGGACTGTCAAAAATATAACTAACATAAACCGCTAAACGGTCGGCAATGACCATTTTTTTGAAAAAACCCCACAACATTTGACTCAATCCCTCATACAGTCGTGCATTGTTGTAGGGATGAACAGCACGGAACTGTGGCAAAAGGTTCTGCGGACGCTCAATAGGTCCTGCAACCAACTGCGGATAAAACAATACATACAAGGCATAGATTCCCAAATGCCGTTCTGCCTTTTGATGCCCTCTATAAACCTCTATGGTATAGCTCATGGCTTGAAAAGTGTGGAACGACAAACCAATCGGCAACACAATATGTAGCAATGGTAAAGGGTCAAAATTCAAGTATTGCAAAACCCAATTGAGGTTGCTTATCCCAAAATTGTAGTACTTAAAAAATGCCAAAATGCCAATATTTGCCACCAAACTCGCACCTAAATACCATTTTCGTTGCCTACCTTGCGCCGATTCAATCAAAATACCAGCTATATAATCTATACCAATAGTGAACAACAAAATCAATATATATAGCGGCACAAAAGCCATGTAGAACACCGAACTCATAAGCAGTAGCCACTGCCAACGATAGCGGTGTGGCAGCAAAAAATAGAGCAAGGTGACAAGTGGATAAAAAATTACAAAAGATAATGAATTAAATAACATCGAACAAAAAAACAAAATGGTGGCAAAAGTGTTGCAAAAGTCAGAAAAAAATGCAAGTTTTGCACCCAATTTTAAAAATATTACATGGAAATTTTAATATACAACGAAATTGACCTGAAAGGGGTCAAAAAAACCTTCGATAAAGTAGTCGAACAGCTCAAAAAAGGCGATTTTGCTTCTGCTGAAATCAAGAAAATGCAAAACACGGGCTATTACCGAGCCAAAATGGACTATGAAGACCGTTTATTATTTAAGTTCGCCAAAATTGAAGGAACAACATATTTGCTGTTGTTGGAAGTCATTAAAAATCATGACTACGAAAAATCGCGCTTTTTGCGCGGTGCCGAAATAGACGAAAGCAAATTGCACACTATTGCCAAACCCGAAAAAATACCAGTAGAAGATTTAACGCCTATTGCGTATGTCAATCCACAAAATCGTCATTTTCATCTTTTAGACAAGATAATTTCGTTTGACGAAGACCAAAACACCATATTTCGCCTGCCCGCTCCTGTTATCATTATTGGCTCGGCGGGTAGCGGTAAAACTGCTTTGACCCTAGAAAAAATTAAAACCCTCAAAGGCAACATTCTTTATGTCACCCTTTCGCCCTACTTGGTCGAGAGCGCAGCAAATCTGTACTATTCTTTTAATTATGAAAACGAAGAACAAGAAATAGATTTTTTGTCATTCAAAGATTTTGTACAAAGCCTACAGGTTATCGAAGGTAAAGAAATTACTTTCAAAGAATTTGATACATGGTTTATTCGCTATCGCAACAACACCAAAATCAAAGATAGTTACAAATTGTTCGAAGAATTTAGAGGCGTTCTGACTGGCAACGACATCACCAAGCCCTACCTCTCCAAAGCCGATTATTTGAGTTTGGGGGTGCGACAATCAGTATTTTTTCAGGACGAACGCGAACAAGTATATAGTTTGTTTGAAAAATACCTCCAGTTTTTGTCCGAAAACAAATACTATGACCTCAATATTGTCTCCTACCAATGGTTACAATTTGTCGAAAACAAATACGATTTTGTGATAGTAGACGAAGTGCAAGACCTCACCAATGCACAATTATACCTCATTCTAAAATCCTTGCAAAACTCCAGCAGTTTTGTTCTTTGCGGCGATTCGAACCAAATTGTTCACCCCAACTTTTTTTCGTGGTCAAACGTCAAAAGCATGTTCTACAAAACAGATATGCTTGACAACGATGTGCGCATACTGAAAACCAACTACCGCAACTCGCCCGAAGTGACCACCTTAGCCAATACCTTACTAAAAATAAAACACCTCCGATTTGGTTCTGTTGACCGCGAAAGCACCTATTTGGTGAGTTCTATCTCGTCCAAAAAAGGCGAAGTTGTTTATCTTGAAGATACCACAAAAGTCAAACAAGACCTCAACCAAAAAACTAAATCTTCCACACGCTTCGCAGTATTGGTGATGAACAATACCGACAAAGCAGAAGCACGCAAATACTTCCAAACACCATTGTTGTTCTCCATTCAAGAAGCAAAAGGTTTGGAGTATGACAATATTATTTTGGTTAATTTTGTGTCGAACAACGCCAAAGAATTTAACGAAATTGCTGCCGATATCGAGCAAGAAGACATCAAACAAACCCAAGAACTCAATTATTCGCGCGCCAAAGATAAAACGGATAAATCGCTCGATGTCTATAAATTTTATATCAATTCGCTATATGTAGCTTTTACACGCTCCGTCCAAAATCTCTACATTGTGGAAACCAATAAAAAACACCAAATGCTCAACCTCTTAGATTTGGTCAATACCAAACAACTTGAACTCAAAGAGCAAAAATCCAGTATGGACGACTGGAAAAAAGAAGCACAAAAACTCGAAAAACAAGGCAAACAGGAACAAACCGACCTGATTAAGAAAAACATTTTGGGCATACAAACACCCAATTGGACACCTATCACCGTCGAAATGTTCGAAAAACTCCAAGCTGATGCCCTCAATCCTGACCTATATAACAAAAAAGCCAAAGATCAGTTATTCGATTATGCGCTAATCTATAACCGTGGAGATATTATTAAAAAGTTATCAGACCTAAAATATCGTCGCGCCGACAACTACAAAACTGAATATAGTTCTTTATACCGCAAACATTATGCACCCTACAAAACCGACGACCTGAATCAGGTAATGCCATTGTTCAATAAATATGGCATTAACTTTCGCGACGAGTTTAACTTCACCCCCTTGATGACAAGCGTGAGAATGGGTAGCCGACAAATCGCCAAATTTTTGATAGACAACGGGGTGGATAGAACCGCAGTAGACAACTATGGCAACAACTGTTTTCAGATTGCCATTGCCCAAGCTGCAAAAGAACCCAAATACATGACCAACACCTTAAGTTCGCTCTATAGCAAATTAGCACCTGACAATATCAAAATAAAAATAGATAACCAACTCATCAAAATTGACCCACATAAAGCCGAATTTTTGATGCTCAATGCTATTATTGCTTTACAATACCACATCATATCTCCCAAACACATCGAACAACGCGGCATACAGATGGACGACCTAATAAAAGTGTTTGAGAAATATCCTAACAAAATACTGGCAGCCTATCGCAAAAAACGCCCCTACATCAACAGTATCATGTCGAAAAACGAGGTGGATAGCAATGATAAAAGCAACAAAAAATTGTTTTTGCGCCGAAAAACAGGTTACTATGTCCTCAATCCCAACTTAGAAATCATGGTAGGCGAAGAGTGGGTCAATATCTACCACCTTTTGCGCCAAGAAAAACTGTATAGGTACGAAGCCATTACAAACGCTATTCGTATGGAGTACTTAGGTTTTGTGGGCGATTCCAAATATGACTTACCCGTCAACCATTTTAGCAGTATTATTGCCGAAGGTAAAAAAACACATACAGCTAAATGTGTTTTACAAGAGATTAACAATAGAGTCCCCATAGAACCACGCATCATTACACACCTCAACGCACGCGGCGAAACAACCGTCTCCTCTATGTATATCTGTCGTTGCCAAGTTCCAGAAGAACTCGGCGGAGGTGTTGTTGCAGTACATTTCAAAGAAAAATACGAACTCAATAAATATCTTCGTTTTTGGGGACCAACAGACTCGAAAATTATAGTTCCTGTTGTTTTTGAACTGCACTCCGACACTTATGCTTATGCCCATTTTTAAATACACTTTGCAGTTCTGCCAACTCTTGAGGCAGAACTGCATTTTTTATCACTATGGTTTGTAATCATTTGTCATAGTAGTTTTTTGGCAAAATAACCGTAACTTTGCAACAAAAAATAACCTAAATGGTTTACTATTAACAGCTTTGCCCAACGATATTCACCTATTTATTTTTTTATTTTTTATCAACAACAATACTATAAATAATGGATTTTAGAGCGATACAAACTGAGGTTGATGCAAGTTATTTATACAAAATACTTGCTGACACCGAATCAGATCCTGCCGTAGCAAAGGTTTTTCGCGAAATGAGCGAAATAGAACACAGTCATGCACTCGCTTTTCTGAAAAAAAACAACCTAACCGAATCTCAATTGCCTGCTCCGTCGTCCAGAGCCAAAATTTTGAGAACCATTGGCAAAGTATTTGGTAACGACTATATTTTGGGCGTATTGATGGATACCGAAAAAAGTGTGGCATCGTCTGTCGCAACCGCCCGAAAGCAATATAACAGCGAAGCATCTTTGTCTGATACTGCCCATGTTACCATCTTGCGAAACATTTTATCTAACCACAAAGGTATGGCAGGCACTAACTTAGCTCGCTTCGAAAAAAGACACCGTTCAGTAGGAGGTAATGCCTTGCGGGCTGCTGTATTGGGTGGCAACGATGGGTTGGTGTCCAATTTTAGTTTGGTTATGGGAGTAGCAGGAGCAAACATCGGACAGCAAGAAGTTTTATTGACAGGTTTAGCAGGTCTATTAGCAGGGGCTTTGTCTATGGCTTTGGGCGAATGGATTTCGGTTAAGAGTTCGCAAGAATTATACGAAAACCAAATGCAGTTGGAGATGGAAGAGTTGGAAACCAATCCCGAAGGCGAAGAGCGCGAGTTGGCATTGATTTATATTTCCAAAGGTATCGACGAAAGCCAAGCCCGCAAAATGGCAAAAGATGTAATAGCCGACAAAGAAAAAGCACACCAAGTGTTAGTAAGAGAAGAATTAGGCATCAATTCCGAAGACTTAGAAGGGTCGGCAATGGAAGCTGCTGTGTCGTCTTTTGTGCTATTTGCTGTTGGAGCTATCATTCCTGTCATTCCGTTTTTCTTTATAAGCGGTATCCAAGCCGTACTACTTAGCGCCACCTTAAGCGCCATAGGACTGTTTGCCATTGGCAGTGCCATTACCTTGTTCACAAACAAAAGTGTGTGGTATTCTGGTTTTCGCCAAGTTATCTTCGGCTTATTAGCGGCTGCTATCACCTTTGGCATTGGCAGGTTAATAGGCGTATCCGTTGCAGGCTAACCTATTTATACCAAGTAGATTTTTTACAACAAAAACATATAATATGACGAAAACACCACGATTAGATTGGTTTGTTATTTTTCCTATATTAAGTTGGTTATTATTCCTGTCGGGTTTAATCTCCAGCAATGTGATATTCGAGATATTAGCTGGTGTTTTGCTTATGAGTAGCGTTATTGCGGCGGTTCATCACTCCGAAGTTGTGGCACAACGCGTTGGCGAACCTTTTGGTACTATTATTTTGGCAGTTTCCATAACCATCATCGAAGTAGGTATTATTAGTTCGTTGATGCTACAAGGCGGACAAAATTCTACAGTATTGGCACGCGATACCGTTTTTGCTGCCACCATGCTCATTCTAAATGGAATCATTGGAATTTGTTTGCTTGTAGGTGGTGTCAAACATGTTGAGCAGTATTTTTCCAAACATTCAGCCAATACTGCCCTGATAAGTTTGATGTCAATCATTTTTTTTACACTCATTCTGCCCAATTATACTACAAGTATTCAGGGACCAATTTATTCCCCGCCACAACTTATCTTTGTTGCATTGGCTTGTTTGGTCATTTATGGAGCTTTTCTGTTCACCCAAACCGTGCGCCATCGAGCTTATTTTTTGACCGAAACAACAAGTGAAGACGAAGACGAGGGTTCTAGTCTCGAGGTGAGCAACGCAACAGCTACGAAAAGTCTTTTGCTTTTGCTTGTTAGTTTGGTTATTATTGTATTGTTAGCCAAAAAATTATCACCCAGCATAGAAACACTTGTTTTGTCAGCCAATCTACCCAAATCTTTGGTTGGTGTGGTCATTGCCACCATTATTCTCTTGCCCGAAGGTGTGGCTGCCATACAAGCCGCCCAAAAGAATCGTTTACAAACAAGCCTCAATTTAGCATTGGGTTCGGTCTTAGCCTCCATCGGTTTAACGATTCCCACCGTAGCTTTGGTAAGTCATTTATTGGGTTTGGAATTAGTGTTGGGATTAGATGCCAAATCGATGCTATTGTTGGGACTGTCTTTTCTCACGGTCATGCTATCCTTGAGCAAAGGCAAAACCAATATGCTTTATGGTGTGGTACTATTGGTCAACTTAGCAGGTTATATATTCACCATTATTTTTCCATAGGTATAACAAATTTCTCCACTCAAAAACAGAATAATGTAGTTTGTTTAAACTGAGCCTTGTTTTCTGTATCTTTGAAGACAGATTTTAGTTTGCCTTGCCAAAAACAATGGTATATACTATTTTTTTATGCAATAAATATTGTCCTATATGGAAAATATAAATCCTCCCAACAACGAACAAGAAACCCCAAATACGCCTCCCCAAAACATTACTTGGGGACAAAAATTGTTAATTCTACCCATCCGTTTTTATCAATTAGCCATTTCGCCTTATACCGCTCGTAGCTGCCGTTATTATCCTACTTGCTCGGCTTATGCTATTGAGGCTATCCAAAAACATGGCATTTGGCGCGGTGGCTACTTAGCAACTCGACGCTTGTTGTCGTGTCACCCTTGGGGCGGTTGCGGCTACGACCCTGTCCCATAAAAAAAACAAGTGGTTAAAACTCCCAATTCTTGCGAATAAAGTGCATGTCATCATAAGCCGTTAGGTCGTGTTGTACTGGTACCAAAGATACAAAGCCATGCTCTAATGCCCAAATATCGGTGTCGGTATTGTGGTCGTCGGTCAAAAAACGTCCTGTCACCCAATAATAGTTTTTGCCCATCGGGTCTTGTCGTTCCAAAAAGTCTTCTACCCACTTTGCCTGTAAAGCCTGTCGACACACGCGAATCCCTTGTATGTCGGCTAATGGCAAAGCAGGGATATTGACATTGAGAAGGTGAAAATCAGGTACGCCTTTGGTGAGCAACTGCTCGATAACCAATTGGGCATAATGCTGTGCAGCACTCATATCTGCATCGGAACTGTGGTCTAAAGAAGAAAACCCTATGGCAGGAATATGTTGCAAAGAAGCTTCCATTGCCGCCGATAGTGTGCCAGAATAGATAATGTTGATAGAGGCGTTGGAGCCATGATTGATGCCCGATAAACATAAATCGGGTTTACGGTGAAAAATTTTGTCTATCGCCAATTTTACACAATCAACCGGCGTGCCTGAACAAGCATATGACTCGATGCCTTCCCAAATATTAACTTTGTTTAAGCGCAAAGGTTGATTGAGCGTGATGGCATGACCCATAGCCGATTGCGCTTTATCGGGAGCTACCACCACCACTCGCCCAAATTGCCGAGCTACTTCCACCAAAGCACTAATGCCTTTTGCTGTGATACCATCGTCGTTGGTGACCAAAATGACTTTTTCTTGGCTCATATTGCTATTTTTTTGGGCACAAAGGTACAATAAAAAAGTCATTTTGCCATGATAGGCATTTTTTTTGAGCTAATTAACTTTTTTTTTAGGTATTATATGAAATAATGCCACAACTTGCGTATCTTTGACCTCGATTTCCAATCAATTTAGCATATTTATTTATGTAAAAAAATGCAAAATGCTAAAAACAACAAAGGTTTATGTGCTAACATTTTGGTTACTTTTGTTAGGTATTATCTGGACTAACAATGTTGCCTATACCAAATCTGACGGTGCCTCTGCCAATAAGTGTGGTTTATATGGTACGCAGTCTACTTGCGCCCAATGTCACTCTTATTCTGGTACTAACAATGCTACCAACACTCTTTCTTTTGCAGGCAATCCTACCAATTATGTGCTTGGGCAAACCTACACTGTAACAGTTACTGCTACCGCTGGTACGCGTTATGGTTTTCAGATGGCGGCTGTTGTGGCAAGTTCGGGTGTCAATGCAGGAACTTTTACCGCTGGTACTGGTTCAAAGATTGTTAACGGAACTGTGTCAGGTAACAGTATCGCTTTTATTGAACAAAATGCGGCAAGTTCGACGGGTAGTTGGACATTTAGCTGGAAAGCACCTACTACCGATGTAGGTACTGTAACATTCTATTTGGCAACCAACTCCACCAATGATAATGGTGGTACAAGCGGCGACAAAGTGAAAACACGTGTAGCTTCTATCAATGGACCTACCTGCAATTTGGCAGCTCCAGCCAATCCCGCTACCAGCAACATCAGCAGTACAGGAGCTACTTTCACATGGGCGGCTGTATCAGGAGCAAGTAGCTATACCTTATTGGGTCGCAAAGTGGGTGCAACCAACTGGACTACTGTAGGACCTATTTCAGGGACATCAAAAACGGTTAATTCATTATTGGCTTGTACTAGTTATGAATGGAAAGTGGCGGCTAATTGTTCGAGCGGCACCGCAGGTACTTATAGCAACACAGTTAGCTTTACAACAATAGGTTGCGGCAGTTCGGGTAAAACAGCTATCGAAACTACCAACTTTAGCATTGCTCCAAACCCTGCTACTAATTTTGTTAATATCGCTTATCAAGGTACTGATAAAGCTACAGTAAATTGGCAAATTGTAGACCTAACAGGCAAAATAATGAAATCGGGCAACGTAGGTGTGGTAGAAAATAGCCAACACATCAATATCGACATAAGTGATTTGGCAAATGCCTATTATATGGTGGTATTGAATGATGGCGAGAACAATATCGCTCAAAAATTGTTGATTGCCCGTTAATGTTGATTTGTCATAACCAATAAAAGTAACGAGCATTTTTATTAGCTAAATGAAAAACCCGCGCATTACTGTAATACACTTTCGTATTGCAATAATGCGCGGGTTTGGTTTGTCTGTTAGACAAACCTTATTGTTTTACCGCAATTTTGCTCAACAGATGAATATCGTTGAGATTGCTATAGTCGTATTGATAAAAGCCATCTTCGCCAATCATCAACAACAAATTGCTATACGGAATAACATCTGTAGCCTGAATATCTTTGTAGGTTTTGATGCTCACCAAATTCAAAGGATCGGTAGAATTGTAAATTTTCAAACCACTTTCGCCATCACACACAAACAAAGTATTGTTGTCAACACCCAAACCGTATGGCCCGTCCATAGGATAGGTTTTTGCCAATGTAGGTTGATAGATATTGCTAATGTCAACTACATCTAATTCGTCGCCTGCTGCGCCACACATATTGCCTTCGCGCAAAGTTACATACGCATAGTTGCCTGATGCCACGACAGGGTCGCAGGCTTTGGCGTGGTTAAATTGCGAAATATATGAAGGTGAAGTCGGAACGCTAATGTCATAGATAAACATACCTGTTTGTGAACCGATCATCAGTTTATCTTTGAAAGGATAAATGGTCTCTATGTTCCAACCCAAATTGATATTGCCGCCTTGTGTGGGCTGACTAAGGTTGCTGATATCGAATGTTTTGAGAGTCGAAATGGTGGCTACATACAGTTGGTTGCTGTTTTGTGGAATGGTGAAACGCGCCATAGACCCGCCCACACCTGTAGAAACGTTGCTGCTGGGGGCAGTGACATCGCCCATTACATCAATTGTTGTGTTATCCTCCCAAAAAACACCCCCACCGCTATTGCCACACTCGATGGATTCGGTCACCAACTCTTCTTCATAATCAACCAAAATACCTTGTTGTGAAACGCTATATTGGTCGAGGAAAGCATCTTCTAAGCGTTTGCTAAGTGCAGGACTATTAGGATTGCTGATGTCGATTGCCAGCAAATCGGTATAACTGTCTGCAAACAAAGTATTGCCTTTGATAGCAATATCAATGTTACCCGGAATGTTGATAAAGCCTTTGTTGACTGGCGATTCGGGGTTGCTATTGTCAAAAACATGCACTCCTTCGTTGGGTTTGTTGATGAACAAATAAGGCGCTTTGTAATAAATTTTTCCAACAGCCGCCAAATCTTTGGCATCGGTTGCGGTAATAGGTATGCGAAAATCGCTATACTGTTTGAAGACCGGGTTGTAGCGCGTATAGGTGTAGGTGTCTTCGCAGTCATCGCTACAGCTATACATACTGAACAAAGCAAGGCATAAAAAGCCCCAAAGTAAAAGATTTTTTGTTTTCATGTTCGCTGATTTTTTAGGTAATAAATAAGAAAAAATGTTTTTAGGTAGTTTGAGTATGTCGTTTTGTTACTACCTGCTCAATAAACGGCGCAAAAACAAAAAAGGTTGCTTTATTAAGAAGAAAATAGCTCGGAAATTATTATTTTCACTAACTTTGTCTCCAAAATCATCAAAACAAGATGTTGTTTATTTGGTTGCTACAATCGAATAATATTACAATACACTTTGTTGCTCCAAAATTTAAAACATGAAAACACTATTGTTTATTGCGGTTTATTTAGGCTTATTGACACAAGTATTATTAGCCCAACAAGCTATGTCCAAATCAATTCCTACTATGCCAATGGATAGTATCTATAAAATTTCGATGGTCGATGAAGTGCCAATGTTTCGTGAAGGTCTTGAAGCTATGCAACAATACATTGCCAAACATTTTAGTTATCCTGCTTGGGCAAAAGAGATGTGTATACAAACTACCATTTATGTTAGTTGTGTGATTGACGCATTAGGAAAACCACAAAATGTAGTTATACAGCGCGGTTTTCATTATGATTTTGACCAAGAAGCGGTGCGAATTGTCCAAAATATGACAAATTGGCAGCCTGCTTTGCGCAAAGGTAAAGCCGTTTCGGTTGAGATGATAATTCCTATTCGAGTGGGTCATTATTAGTTTTGGTTTTCTCTAACAAAGACTGTATCTTTGTCCCTAAAAAATGCCTATTTCGGGAAATGGAAAAAATATTTTATTACCAAGAAGAAAAAATTAACTATGCACTACACCAACAAGCACCAAAACGACCTTGGATAGTGTTGATACACGGTTTTTGCTCCGACCATTTGGTTTGGGACGCATGTGTGCCTATTTTGCGACAACACTACAACCTCTTATTGCCCGACCTTGCAGGATACGGAAAATCGGATATGACCACCGAAAGATGGACTATCGAAAGCATGGCAGACCGCATTGCAGCTTTATTGCAACACGAAAGCATTGAGCGATGTATCATTTTGGGACATTCTATGGGCGGTTATGTGAGCATCACTTTTGCCGATTTGTACCCACAAATGGTAGCGGGTTTGTTGTTGTGCCACACCACAACTTTTGATGATGACGAACAAAAAAAACAAAATCGTCGCAAAGCCGTTCAATTGATAGAAAAATTTGGTACGCGCCCGTTCTTAACCGTTTTTTATGACGACCTATTTTTGAAGGAATATGCCCGCCAAAACAACGAAGTGGTCAATGAACAAGAAAACCGCGCTTTGCAGTTGCCTGCCAAAATCATCATCGATTCTTCCAACGCCATGATTGCTCGTCCCAGCCGAGCGGGTGTTTTGGAACGACTGACTTGCCCCGTAGGGTGGCTTATTGGTAAGCAGGATAATTTTACGACTTATGAAAAAAACTTAGCCGAAATTTATCTCCCCCAACAAAGCTGTGTCTATGTCATGTCCAATTGTGGGCATATGTCTATGTGGGAAGATACCCAAAAAGCGACCAATTATATGTTAGATTTCGCCGATTTGGTGTTCCGAACTGATCCTCTTACGCTACCAAAGTCCTAACACCATGCCATTATCTACAGCTATTTTCTCTATCGAATCTGATGCGGAATTTGAAGCCCTTGCTTTGCAGGTTTTTCAACGACAAGCGGTTGCCAATCCCGTGTATGCTCAATATTTAGCCCATATAGGTTGCAGTATTAAACATATAAAACAGTTAAAAGAGATTCCTTTCTTACCCGTCGAGTTGTTCAAAAACCATATAGTAAGTTGTTATCCTGCCAACGAACATGCTATTGTTTTTTCGAGTAGTGGAACAACCAACACCCAACAGTCGCAGCATTTTGTGAAAAATGTTGGGTTGTATATCGAGAGTTGTCGGAGCGGATTTGCACATTTTTATGGCAATATAGCAGATTATTGCGTGTTGGCATTGTTGCCTGCCTATTTGGAGCGACAAGGTTCGTCTTTAGTCTATATGGCAGCCGATTTTATTGAGCATTCAAAACATCATTCCAGCAATTTTTATTTATATGATTACCAAACATTAGCCGTTACTTTGGAGGCATTACAACGTCAAAAGCAAAAGACCTTATTGCTGGGTGTTTCGTTTGCATTATGGGATTTTGCCGAACAATTTCCGATGGATTTATCGGGCGTGTACATCATGGAAACTGGCGGTATGAAAGGGAGACGACCCGAAATTACGCGCGGAGCATTGCACCAGATTCTGAAAAATGCTTTTAAGGTTTCGGCAATACACTCCGAATATGGTATGACCGAAATGTTGTCACAAGCCTATAGTCAAGGCGAAGGTGTGTTTCGCTGCCCGCCTTGGTTGCGGGTGCTGGTGCGCGAAACCAACGACCCTTTCAGTTGGACAGAGGAGGCACAAACAGGCGCTATTTGTGTCATAGATTTGGCAAATTGGCACAGTTGCAGCTTTTTGGCGTTGAGTGATTTAGGCAAAACCTATTCCGACGGTTCGTTTGAGATATTGGGACGCATGGATTATAGTGATATGCGTGGCTGTAATTTGATGGTTGAATAAGGATTTTTTACACAAAAAGCATTTTTTTAAATTTCAAAACGATACAACAAATGCATCAGTACGAAGTAAATCTTACTTGGACAAGTTTGCGCAAAGGGCTGCTCGAATCGCCCGTTTTGGAGCAAACGATTGAGGTGGCAACACCGCCCGAATTTCCGAATGGCATAGCAGGTATTTGGTCTCCCGAACACTTGTTTGTGTCTGCTATCAGTAGTTGCTTGATGACCACATTTTTGGCAATTGCCGAAAATTCTAAATTTGCATTCAAAAGTTTTTCGTGCAACGCCATTGGCAAACTCGATAAGGTGGAAGGCAAATTTATGATGACCGAAGTGGTGTTGCGTCCAACATTGGTCATTCCCGCAGCCGACCAAAGTGATAGAGCTAAACGAATTTTGGAAAAAAGCGAACAGGCATGTTTGATTTCCAACTCGGTTAAATCTGCCATTATTTTTGAACCTACCATTATTGTAGAAGCATAAACAACCGAAAAAAGTGTTTTCTCTTTGTTGTTCTATTGACAGAGTCGACAAAGAGGAAACACTTTTGGGTATATCCTTTCGGTGTTTGTTGTTGGTTTATGGGCATAAAAAAAACAACCCTAACTCACTTAGGGTTGCTTGCTTAACAATACTCTTAACCAATTAAAATTGGCGGAGGCTGAGGGATTCGAACCCCCGGTACCTTTCGGTACAACGGTTTTCAAGACCGCCGCATTCGACCACTCTGCCAAACCTCCGACGCAAAGGTACGGCGATTTTTTGAAAGCGCAATACTTTTTGAAAAAAAAAGTAATTTTTTTTTAGTAAAAAGCCTTTATCGCATCATACAAACGATATTGGCAATAGGAATGAAGTTTTTGAATACAAAATTTTTGGTATAGACGGTGCGAATCCCGAAGTTAATAAGCACATTTCGTCCTGCTTTGAAGTCACCACCATACGCCAAAACGAGATTAGGTTCGTCGCGCCGAAGCACAATGGCTTGCCCTGTCGAGAAATCCCAAAACTCGCCCATCGTCCAATCTAATAACAATTCACCAAAAAAATTGTATTGTTCATTGCCATAGCGCAAGTTGAGACCTGCCACCAAATTGGTTGATACCAAACTTGCAGTATCTTTCATTGTAACATATTTGACCATGCTACTCAACAAATAATGTTTGCCGAAACCTTTGCAGCCGTTCAGCCATAAGCCAAAACCCGCAGAATTAATATGCAAGCTATCTAATTCGGGTTTATCATAAACAAACACTTTCCCAAAGGCAAAGTCGATCATCGAGCTATTCCAGTTTTCTTTGAGATAATCGTTTCGGATAGTCAACAGTTTTTCTTTTTGTTCTTTGGTAAGGCGTGTTTTTTCGTTTTTGAGTGTCTCGATTCGTTCTTTTATTGCCTTAATGTCTTTGGGATTCAGGAGAGTGTCTAATTGTTTTTGCAACTGTCGGATTTCTTGCTGTTTTTCTTGTTGGGCAGTTAATAGTTCTGCGTCCATTTTTTCGAGTAGTTGACGGTCTAATAAAGGGTCGTTTTGGCGATACAAATTTAGTTTGGCAGCCACCGCCAACTGACTGTTTTGGTCGCTTTGGATAGTTCCCAACGAAAGGTCGAGAGTCGACAACATTTTTACAAAACCACTCGTTTGTTGGTACTTTTTGAAAGGTTTTTTGTCAAATGCCAACAGCCAAATAGGTTGTGCTTGGAGGGCAATGTTGGGCGACAAGCGGTAGGTTTTCAAAGTCCAGTCTATTTTGAAATCGCGCACATTGCTCGGTTGTACTATTTGGGCAGGAGTGGTGTTGAGCAAAACAAAAGCAGGAGCCGCAGGAATAGTGAACTCGGTAGATTTGGCAATTTCTTCCGAATAATTGGTTTGTGCCAACAAAATAGTAGGTACAAAAAGAAGGCATGATGCAATAAGTAAAATAGTTTTTTTCATAATACAAAAAGTATATAATAAATAATAAAAAAATAATATCAAAAAGTAACAGCAAATATAAGCAACTTGCTTCAAAAAAAATAATCTTGCAAGAATTATTGCTATTTCGTCTGTCAATTGCCCCCAAAACACCCCGTTGATGCCATTTAAAATGCTTGTAACAATATTTTTAAGAGAATTTTACTAAAACATTTGGAAAAACAAAAGTCTGTTCGTATCTTTGGGAGATAAAAACCGCATTTTTATTGTCTGTTGTCATATTGTTGATGATATAGCATCTCATAAATACCGCTTCGGGATATGAAACAAAAACCTTTACTCTCTTTTTGGCAAATCTGGAACATGAGTTTCGGATTTGTTGGTATTCAGTTTGGCTTTGCCTTACAAGGCGGCTATGTGTCGTCCATCTTTCAAACATTAGGTTCTTCAAAAGACGATATTCCTTTGTTTTGGATTGTAGCACCTTTGACAGGTTTGCTTGTGCAACCGATTATTGGTTATTTCAGTGACCGAACATGGAGCGAGACATTCGGGCGGCGACGTCCTTATTTTTTGATAGGTGCTATTCTGTCTTGTTTGGCATTGTGTTTAATGCCCAATAGTCCAACGGCTTGGTTTGCTGTGGGCATGTTGTGTTTGTTAGATGCCTCGATGAATATCAGCATGGAGCCTTTCCGAGCTTTTGTTGCCGATAAACTGCCTGATGAACAAAGGACTTATGGTTTCATTGTGCAAACATTGATTATTGGTGTTGGCACTTGGGTGGCGAGTCAGTTGCCACTTTTTATGCAAAAAATAGGTTTTTCGGATCAAGCAGCGCCCGGTATTGTTCCCGATGCGATTAAATATGCGTTCTATGTGGGAGCAGTGGTTTTTATGTCGTCAATTTTATGGACAATTTTCACCACCAAAGAATACCCGCCAGAGGATATGGCAGCTTTTGAGCGCGAAAAAGCTCAAAGCAAGGGTTTAGGACATGTTTTTTCCGAAATATTTGGTAGTATTGGTGCTATGCCAAAAATTATGTGGCAACTGGGCATTGTACAATTTTTTTCGTGGTTTGCTTTTTTCACCATGTGGAATTTTGCCACCATTGCCTTAGCCGAGCATGTTTTGGGAGGAGTAGAAGGGGCTGCCAATTATGACGGTCTAAAAATTCAAGCAGGCGCTTATATGGGAACATACGGCATTGTCTCCACTGTTTTTGCGTTGCTCATGACTTTGGTGAGTAGCAAAATAACCATCAATCGTCGTTTGCTGCATTTGGTAAGTTTGGTTATTGGTGGCATTGGTTTTATTAGCATGTATTTTATCCAAAGTCCTGCTATGATTCATTTCAGTTATGCGTGTATTGGTGTTGCTTGGGCAAGTATTTTGTCGATGCCTTATGCCATGTTGTCGAGTGCTGTACCTCCTCAAAAAATGGGCATTTATATGGGTTTGTTCAATGCTTTTATTTGTATTCCGCAAATTGTAGCAGCAGCAGGTGGAATTAATTTTGCCTATAAAACGGTTTTTGGTGCCGATATTATCAATACCATGTTATTGGCAGGCACATCGCTCATTATTGGTGGTCTTTGTACTTTATTGGTTGATGAAACCACCGAAAGCCGCTAATTACACCATAAAAATTAAAGATATTATCAAAATATAAACAACTGATAATCAGTTAGTTATGATATTTTAAGCCCCAAAACAACTATACACATTTTTGCCATTTTTGACAATACTATTTTACGCATGAAAACAAATTATTTGCCACATTTTTTGTGGATAAGCTGTCTTGTGGTGGGTATTTATGCCGTTTTGCAGGGCTGTAATGGTTTGGGTGAAACACCTACTTCGGGCGAATTTCGTTTGGTGACAGACGAAACCTTGTTGCCTATTGCCGAAGCCGAAGTGCAAATTTTTGACCACACCTACACCAATGCACACACACAATTGTCGGCTAAACCCGAAGCCCAAGTCATTGCCGACCTGATGAACAAAGAGGCAGCCATAGCGCTACTGACGCGCGACCTGAACGAAGCCGAAAAAAAGAAACTATTGGAACGCGCTATATATCCGCGCATTACGCCCATTGCCATAGATGCCTTAGCCTTGATTGTGAACCCCCAAAACCCTATCAACCACTTGTCCTATCAACAAGTGACAGATATTTTAGAGGGTAAGACCACTACTTGGCAACAATTGGGCAAAGGCAATGGCAAGATAAATTTGGTGTTTGACCATGCAGGATCAAGCACCGTTCGCGGCGTGACCGATTTGATTGGTGGCAAAAAACTGCCCGACAATGCGTATGCCATGAAAACCAACAACGAAGTTTTAGCATATATTGCCAAAAATCCTAATGGACTGGGCATTACAACCCTAAGTTGGCTGTCGGACAATGTCAACGATACCACCAAACTGCTATATGATAAAATTTCGGTATTGAGTCTGGGAGCTAAAAATGCCGTTCAAGATACAGCTTATTACCAACCGTCTCAAGAGTATTTGCTGGATAGTTTGTATCCGCTATCACGCCCCGTTTACCTCATTAGTCGTGAAGCAAAAGCAGGAACCGCCACAGGTTTTAGTGCTTTTGTTGCCAGCGATAGAGGACAACGCATTATCCTAACAGCAGGTTTGGTGCCTGTTGTTATGCCAACACGTGAAATTATTATCAAAAAAGGAAACCTACAATAAATATTATTCCCCTATTACATTGTTGCTACCCAGACAAGTTATAAAAAAATATCTACACCATTTTAGGGATACTTTGTGAGTATCCATGATACACCATTATCGCCATGCCTTTTTAACTTTTCTGTATGCATAAAAGTAAACTTGTGGGTATTTTCAAATCTCTGACCTACAAAGAAATTGAGAGATTAGATGCCATAGTGCATTCTCCGGTGCATCTAAAAAATGAAAAATTGGTGGCACTATTCGATTTGTTAAAAAGCGAATATCCTCAATTTGATGAAACCAAAAATAGCTTGGAGCGCGAACAAGTGTCGGCTTTATTGTATCCACAAAACAATAAAGCCGATACAGCCTTGCGCGTTACAATGTCGCAACTAACCAAAGTGATAGAAGATTTTATTGTTAACCAAAGCTTTTTGCACATCGAAAGCAATAATTATACACAAATCCTATTGCGTAGTTTGCGTGAGCGCGGTCTGATGAACATCTATAAAAAAGAATTGGACGAAGCCGCCAAACAAAGTACAGTGTCTTTGGAACAATCCTGCCCCCAATTTTACCACGATTATCAACTCAACCTCCTCAATTTTGATTATAATATCAATCTCCACAATCGCGACCATGATAGTGGCATTCAGGCTACATTAGATTCATTGGAGGTATTCTATATTAGCTCTAAACTTACTTTAATTTGCGCTGCTTTGACTCGCCAAAAGGTGTTGGACGAAAAACATGAATTTTATCACATAGATGATTTCTTGGAACTCATACAATTGCCACATTTTCAGAATATTCCCTATATCAAAGCCTACTACAACCTATACAAACTCTTGCGTGAAAAAGAAAATGCCGAACAGTATTATGCCAATGTGTGCCATATCTTGGAAGAATACCGCGCCTACTTGCCCGATGCGACAAGACGCGAACTATATGTGGCATTAATCAACTATTGCACGCAAATGACCAAAATGGGCAAAACCGCTTATTATCACGATATTTTTGATTTCTATAAAATTTTGCTCAATACCAACATTATTTATTCAGAACAAAAAACCATTTCACCACATCATTATAAAAATATCGTGACCGTAGCACTACGCCTAAAAGAATACAATTGGGCAAAAAATTTCATACAAAAATGTACTAACCTATTGCCTCCCGATTTTAAAGATACCGCCTATAACTATAGTTCTGGAGCATTGTATTTTGAGTTGGGCGAATATGCGGCTGCCTTAGATTGTTTGATGAAAACAGAAGCCATAGATTCGTTTTATGGACTCAATTCACGTGTATTGTTGTGCAAAACGTATTATGAACTGAACGAATTAAATACTTTGGGCTATAATTTGGAAAGTTTTAGGGTGTTTTTGGTGCGTGAAAAAACCTTGTCGAAAACCAATAATTTGGCATACAAAAATTTTACATACTACCTAAAACGCCTTACCAAACTCAAAGAAAACAAACAAACTTCGCCCGAAAAATTACAGCACGAAATCGCACAAAGTGACCAACCGCTGATACAAAAAGCATGGTTGTTAGAAAAAATTACAGCCCTTAACACCACTAATCCACGCCGTAAAAGCAGTTGAAATAACCCAATAATAGAGGAACATGTATAGACAAACAACATTTGGTGCCTACAACATGTCTCTATTTTTTTAGTTCAAAAAAAACATGATTATCTCTCTTATTGCCGCCGCTACCCACAACCATGTTATAGGTAAAAATGGTGATATGCCTTGGCATTTGCCCAAAGATTTAGCCTATTTTAAGCGAATAACACTCGGACACTGTATCATTATGGGGCGAAAAACATTTGAGTCGTTTGGCAAAGGTAAGGCATTGCCACATAGAACCAATATTGTTATGTCGCGCCAAAAAGAATATCAATTACCACCACAAGTCGTATTAGCAAAAGACCTATCAACCGCCATAGACGTAGCCGTTAATTTGCAAGAAACAGAATGTTTTGTCATTGGAGGTAGCGAAATTTATGCTTTAGCTTTGCCTTTCGCACACCGAATCTATATGACCCGCATTGATGCTATTGTGGAAGGAGATACATTTTTTCCGCTACAAAACTGGGAGCAATGGCAACTCATCAGTAGCGAAACCCATCAAGCCGACGCACAACACGCCTTCAGTTATGTGTTTGAGGTGTGGGAAAATAGCTCACTCACACATAAACATTTCTTACACACGCCATAAATATCATTTTTTTATCAAACTATAGTCAAAACAAATCATACTTTCAATTATTTGTTTATAATTTGAAAGTTTAGTGTAAGCAATGACTTTAATTCATCAGCATAACTTAAAGTATTGTCCAAATAATAAAATATCTTTTCTTCAAAAGCCGCTAATTTTTC
>JAEUUX010000247.1 GCA_016787295.1 Chitinophagales bacterium | reverse complement strand
AAAGTATTGACGGTAATGGTTCTGTTAGCTGTTGCACTGCAATTATTGGCATCGCTAACGGTAACGGTATAAGTGCCGCTATTGGTAAAGGTATTGTTGGCACTATTGGGAGTTGCACCACCCGACCAAGTGTAAGACGTTCCACCTGTTGCATTTAGGCTAACGCTGGAGCAGGCTGTTGTTGTGCCTGTAATATTGGCAGTTGGTAAAGTATTGACGGTAATACTGCTATTTGCCGTAGCACTGCAATTATTGGCATCGCTAACGGTAACGGTATAAGTGCCGCTATTGGTAAAGGTATTGTTGGCACTATTGGGAGTTGTTCCACCCGACCAAATGTAAGACGTTCCACCTGTTGCATTTAGGCTTACACTACTACATGCCGTTGTTGTGCCTGTAATGTTGGCATTTGGTAAAGTATTGACGGTAATGGTTCTATTAGCTGTTGCACTGCAATTATTGGCATCGCTAACGGTAACGGTATAAGTGCCGCTATTGGCAAAGGTGTTGTTGGCACTATTGGGTGTTGCACCACCCGACCAAATGTAAGACGTTCCACCTGTTGCATTTAGGCTTACACTACTACATGCCGTTGTTGTGCCTGTAATGTTGGCATTTGGTAAAGTATTGACGGAAATAGCTTGTGCAACCGTTGCGGGAGTGCCATAAACATCTAATGAAAAATTGCTATAATTCCCTGCTGCCAAGTCGCTTACTGTAAAAGCATTATTGTCAACCATTACGTCTTGAGGGCTGCCGCTACCTGCAAAACTCAATGTATAAATGCCGTTGGGGACATGGGTAGTTGTAAAAGTAATATCATTATAGCTGCAAATGGAGATAGTTGTTGTGGCAAGTGTTGGTGCAACATAAGTAAAAGGCACTACATATTCACAAGCCCCACCCGAAGGCGTTATTTTAGCATACAAAGTAGCGGGCAAAGTAACAGAAGGGGTAAAGTTATTAGGTGCGGTAAAAGTACCTGCCGAAATGGTGGCAGCAGCATCACTAAAAATGCCATCAACTGTGCCATTAAACGTACCACCATAAGCAAAAATAGGTATTGCATTGCTGCGAACATGAACCGCTCCATTGCCTGTATGTGTTACTGTACCTGTTGTTGGCAGACGGTTGGTAACACCTGTATTGTTGAAAGTACCATTTGTATTGTCGAAATAATTGGTAACAATAAGCCCTGCATTGGTGGTAAGGCTACCTGCTAACGAATTTCCAATCGTACCAGAGGACATTAAAATTTTACCACAACCCAGATTATTCAGCGTACCGCCTTGTACGGCAATACCTGAACCACTTGTTATATTGAAAGTACCCGAATTATTAAAAATAGAAGAAGGTTGCATCGTAAGTGCATAAAGAGCTCCTGAATAATTGATAGTACCTTGATTAGTTACAGTTTGTCCAGTGACACCTCCAAGATAACGAAAACCCGTACTTGGTGTTTGCAAATTAATAATGCCCGTAGAAGTATTAGTAACAACAGTGTTATTTTGTCTAAAAAATATGCCTGCATTAGATGAATTTGTTATGGTAAGCATCCCTGAGTTTGTAATTGATGCACCAGAACCTTGTATGTCTATACCATAAGTAGCACTGCTTACCGATAATGTTCCATTATTGACAATAGAAGCACTGGTAGATACTGTGATTCCATTACTAGAGTTGCTGTTGATATTCATTACCCCGCCATTATTAATGGTCAAAATAGCGGAACTATGGAGAATAATTTCTTTACAGTTAGCCGTTGTGCCATTCAAAACAACAGGGTCGTTGGCAACATCGGGAATAAAAACAGTATTTGTAGCCGTCGGCACACCATTCGGCGACCAGTTACAAGCATTTGCCCAATCGGTGCTGATTGCGCCTGTCCAAGTCATGGTTTCGGTGGCAGTGGCTACACTTGTGCAAGTGCCATAAGTAAAAGGCGCTACATATTCACAAGCCCCACCCGAAGGCGTTATTTTAGCATATAAAGTAGCGGGTAAAGTAACAGAAGGGGTAAAGTTATTAGGTGCGGTAAAAGTCCCTGCCGAAATGGTGGCAGCAGCATCACTAAAAATGCCATCAACTGTGCCATTAAACGTACCACCATAAGCAAAAATAGGTATTGCATTGCTACGAACATGAACCGCACCATTGCCTGTATTTGTTACCGTACCTGTTGTTGGCAGATGATTTACAACGCCTGTATTGTTGAAAGTACCGTTTGTATTGGTGAATTTATTGGTAACTATAAGCCCTGCGTTGGTCGTAAGGCTACCCGTTGCCGAGTTATCAATGCCATAATTCGTGTTAGAGATAAACATTTTACCACATGCCAGATTATTCAGCGTGCCGCCTTGTACTGCAATACCATGTCCAGTTGTTATATTGAAAATACCCGAATTATTAAAAATCTGAGAAGGTTCAAGGGAAAGAGCATAATCAGTTCCTGAATAATTGATAGTACCTTGATTAGCAACAGTTTGTCCTGTATATCCTGAAAAAAAACGAAGACCCCTACTTTCTTGTAAATTAACAATGCCTGTGGACGTATTGGTAAAAGTGCAATTATTGCTACTGAATAAAATACAAGAGCCAGCTGCTGAAGCGAGCGTTGTTGTGCCGCTATTATTGAATGTGGCATTATCGTTCAAAAGTATCACAAATACGCTATTACTTGTAGTGGCAGTTAAAGTGCCATTATTGGTTAAAGTGCTATTGCTCTCTACGACAATACCACGGGCTACTATCGCATCAGTTGTTACCGTCAAAGCACCACTACTATTGATAGTTAAGTTCCCTGCGTTTGTTATCCAAAGACAAGTTGCCGTACCCGAAATAACAGGGTCATTAGCAACATTGGGAATATTAACAGGATTTGTAGCCGTCGGCACACCATTTGGCGACCAGTTACAAGCATTTGCCCAATCGGTGCTGACTGTGCCTGTCCACGTCATTTCTTCGGTGACAGTAGCTACTGAGGGGCAAGAGCAGTCGTGAGTATCGCCTGTGATAGTCCACCCTTTATTTGTAACCATATTGGTACGAGCCGTTTGCCCTGCACAATACTGTAAAGGCAAGGCATCGCCTAAGTTTTTGTTAGTATAACCTGCTGCGTCCCAAGCGATTAAGATAGCATCATAGTTGGCACGAGAAATACCCGAATTGAAAAAAATATTGAGCATAGTAGTAGCATTGCCAATATTCAGGTTGCCAATGTTTTGGTTAAATGCCGTACAATTTTCAAACATAAACGCCATATCTGTCACGTTTGCTGTGTTAAAATTGCTCGGCATGGCTTGGTTAAATGCCATACAATTGGCAAACATACCTGCCATATCTGTCACGTTTGCTGTGTTAAAATTGCTCGGCATGGCTTGGTTAAATGCCATACAATTGGCAAACATACCTGCCATATTGGTCACATTACTCGTATTAAAAGAACTTGGCAGGGCTTGATTGTAGGCACTACAACTTTCAAACATA
>JAEUUX010000195.1 GCA_016787295.1 Chitinophagales bacterium | reverse complement strand
CTTTGCACCAAAATTTTGTCTATGAAACAATTATCATCTTACTTAGAAGCGCATCGCGAGCGTTTTCTCGACGAACTATTAACGCTTTTGCGCATTCCGTCGGTGAGTGCCGATAGCAAGTATGCCACAGATGTACGCCGTACTGCCGAATTAGTCGCCCATCAATTGCAAATAGCAGGTGCCGACCAAGTCGAAATTTATCCTACAAAAGGACACCCTATTGTATATGGCGAAAAAATAATTGGCGAACATTTACCGACTGTCTTGGTCTATGGTCATTACGACGTGCAACCGCCTGATCCATTAGAATTGTGGGATTCGCCGCCTTTTGAACCTATTATCAAAGACGATAAAATTTATGCTCGTGGCGCTTGCGACGACAAAGGGCAAATGTATATGCACCTCAAAGCCTTTGAGATGATGATGGCAAACAATTGTCTGCCTTGCAACGTCAAGTTTATGATAGAAGGCGAAGAAGAAATTGGGTCTGATAATCTCGAAACTTTTGTGCGTGCCAATGTCAATAAACTACAGGCTGATGTAGTCTTAATTTCCGACACTTCGATGATTGCCAACGATGTTCCCTCGATTACTGTTGGTTTGCGTGGATTGAGTTACTTGGAAGTATCCGTCACAGGGCCCAACCGCGATTTACATTCGGGGACGTATGGTGGTGCTGTTGCCAACCCTATCAATGTTTTGTGCCAAATGATTGCACAAATGCACGACGAAAATCGCCACATCACCATTCCGCATTTCTATGACGATGTGATTGAATTGTCTGCCGAAGAACGCATTGCCATGAACCAACGCCCATTTGACTTAGTGGCTTATCAGAAGAGTTTGGAAGTAAACGACGTTTTGGGCGAAAAAGATTATACTACCATCGAGCGCACTTCGATTCGTCCTACCTTAGATGTCAATGGTATTTGGGGCGGGTATATTGGCGAAGGAGCAAAAACGGTTTTACCTTCCAAAGCCTTTGCCAAAATTTCTATGCGATTAGTGCCTAACCAACAGTCTGACAAAATTACCAAATTGTTCTCCGATTACTTCAAAAGCATTGCACCACCTTCTGTCCAAGTCACTGTTACACCGCATCATGGTGGAGAAGCGGCTGTCACACCAACAGATTCTATCGCGTACCAAGCTGCTGTCTATGCCATGACACAAACCTTCGGTAAAACACCCATTCCTACGCGCGAAGGAGGTAGTATTCCCATTGTTGCCTTGTTCGAAAAAGTGTTGAATACCAAAACTGTTCTCTTGGGTTTTGGTTTAGACTCCGATGCTATTCACTCGCCCAACGAACATTATGGTTTGTTTAATTACTACAAAGGTATCGAAACCATTCCTTATTTTTATGAAGAATTTACCCGATTAAGTACGCAGGCTTAACCGATTCGTCATCATATAACATACAAAAATCCCTCCAATAGTTCAAATAACTATTTGGAGGGATTTTGTTTTGGAGTACAACACAGTTTTAGGTTTTATTCGATAGGATATTGTTTGATGATGAACTGAAAAATACCCAAAATCCGAGCTAAATCGTTGAGGAAATATCGTTCTGTGTCAATATAAATCACATTAGACTCCAACCGCAGAAAAACCCAATCATAGGCATTTGTAACAGCGCCATAAATAGTTGAATGAGGAAAATTGTTTTCTTGATTAAACAAGTGAGCAGCGTACATTTCGGCAGCGCATTGTGCATATCCTTCCTCAATTAGGCCGTTTTTTGATTCCACCAAACAAAATATTGGAGCTTCGGGAGCAGTTTTTTGCGGCAGCGCACTTATCATAAAATCAGGATTTCCGTTCAAGTCGCGGTCTCCTTCTATGTTCAAAGAATAAGCCGAAAATATCGTGATAAGTGGATTTTTTCGTTTGATTTCTTTGATGATAGGATAGATAATGGCTTCCGATTTAGCTTTTGAGGTCATTAATGGAACGGCTTTGCCCTCTTGCATATCTTCTTCCAACCTAGCGCTTGGTGCCGTTGGAAGTATAGACTCGCTATCGAACAAACAGGTTTCTCTTTGTATTAAACCGTAGTTTTTTTTGAGTTTCAAAAAAGTAAAAGTTGGGTAGGACATGGTTTATGATGTTTAATGGAGCATAAAAAAAATCGGAAACGACCTATTAGAAACGAACAACTAACTCGCCAATTGTCGTTTTAGCAAATTGGCACGCGCCAACACCAAACCGAAAGCCGCAATAGAGACGAAAAATACCACATCTCTAAAATCTACTACACCCCTTGTCAGCGGTTCGTAGTGCGTACTCATGGTTAAATAGTGGAAAAATTTACCCAAAATACCTTGAAAAGTTTGTGCTAATTGTCCAAAAATAACCAAAAAAAATACGCCTATGCTCAAAGAAAGCAGAAAAGCCACAATTTGATTATTGCTCACACTACTCGCAAAAATGCCAATGCCCGTATATGCCATGCTCAAGAGTAATATACCCAAGTAACCACACCAAACAGCGCCATGATCCACAGGACCCAACCAGGCAACGGTGAAATAATAAGGCAAACTACACAAAATAGCAATGCTAACCAAAATAACACAACCCAAAAACTTACCCAGCACCAACTGCCAGTCAGTAATATCTTTGGTCAGCAATAATTCAATGGTACCCGTGTTGCGTTCTTCTGCAATGGTGCGCATAGTGAGGGCAGGCACAAAGAAAAACAAAGTGAAATACGCAATAGCAAAAAACGGTTGTATACTCGCTTGACCCGTCAAGAAAACATCGTTGCCTCCTGCTACCCAAGTAAAAAAGCCGGATAGTCCCAGAAAAACAACCAATAAAATATAGGCAATTAAAGAGTCAAAAAAAGTGCTAAGTTCGCGTTTGGCTATAAGAAAAATTTGTTGCATAGATTAAAAAATTTAGAAATGTACGCGAGAAAGTAATACTGTTGTAGGGGAAACTCAATTTTTCGGCGGCTGCAAAAATTCGTCCGTAAAATGTGCTTGATGTTTCTCTTGAGCAAACTTTTCGGCATTGTATTGTTGCGAATTGCCTTTGGGAATAGACAAAGAGTGCCAAGCCGCTGCGCACATCTTTCCGATATAAACTATCTGTCCAACATGATAGGGATAATGTGCCAATTGTCGATTAATAGCCTCGATAACGCTATGTCCTTGATTGCGGATATAGATAGTTTTGTCCAAATCTGATGCGGTGAGCGACCGCAAGCTATCCATAAATACCTGCCAGCCTTTGTTCCAAAGCGCCAGCATTTCGCTGCGGTTCGCAATATCATTATCAAATTCGGCATCGCGCTGACGGTCTGCTTTTTCGCCATCACTCGTCAAAAAATCCGTCCAACGGCTTACCATATTGCCCGAAAGATGTTTGACGATGCTCGCAATACTGTTGCTATCTTCATTGAACTGCCAAAAAAGCTGTTCATCAGATACTTGAGCAAAAGTTTTTTCGCCCAACATTTTATAGTATTCAAACTGTTTGATAACACTACTAAGATAAGTTTCCATGATATAGGAGTTTTGAGAACAAAAAAACTATCCCATCGTAACATTGCGGAACACGTCTTCCAAATCGCGTTCGATGGGAGAAAGTTCGGTCAATATCCAATTATTGTCGACCGATGTTTGGAACAACAAACGGCGCGAATGTTCGCCCGCCTTACTTTCGACCACAAAAACATTATTGTTGCCATTCCATTCCACCACAGCCACCGTAGGCAATTGCTGTAGAACTTGGTAGGCATGACTAAGCTCCGCTTCCTCTATCCGAATACGCGTCACTTCGGCACCACTTGCTTGTTGTCGCAACTCCGACGGTTTGCCATCTGCCACCAACTTGCCGTCATTAATGATAATGATACGGTCACATGTCGCCTCCACTTCGGGCAAAATGTGTGTGCTAAGGATAACCGTCTTTTCCTTACCCAATTCGCGTATCAACTCCCTGATTTCCACAATTTGGTTAGGGTCTAAACCCGTCGTTGGTTCGTCCAAAATAAGCACGTCGGGATTATGTATCATCGCTTGAGCCAAACCCACCCTTTGGCGATAGCCTTTGGACAATTCGCCAATATTTTTATGTTTTTCTTTATCCAAACCACACAAACGCACCATCTCTTTAATGCGTCCCATGATTTGTTGTTTCGCAACACCTTGTATAGCCGCCGAAAACGCCAAATAATCTATCACAGGCATATCCAAATACAAAGGATTATGCTCCGGCAAATAGCCAATATGTTTTTTTAAACGATTGGCATCATTCAAAACAGAATAATCGCCTATCAATACATCGCCTTCCGAAGGCGCCATATAACAAGTGAGGATTTTCATCGTAGTTGTTTTTCCTGCTCCGTTGGGACCCAAAAAACCCAATACTTCGCCACTTTTCACCTCAAAAGAAATGTTATCTATGGCGTTTTGTGTAGCATAGCGCTTCACCAAATTCTTAACGCTAATATTCATAATTCTTAGATTAAGCTTTATTTTGAGCCGCAAATTTACGACAACCTACTGAATTTTGCAAGACATCGCCTCATTTTAACCTAAATTAAGCTTTTTTTTATTTCGCCCACCATTATTTGCCCTAAATATTAACCATATAACCATTGCCCAAACCCCCATTAACCATTAACAATTAAGCATTGCCCAAAGCCCAATAAAAGCATATTTTTTACCTATTTACACTAAAAAACAGGGGTTATAACATTTTTTACCAAAAAACAAAAATATTTTACCAAAAAAACAAAAAATTACAAAAATTTCAGTACTTTTGCACCGAAATATACCACACATTGCTCAAACACAATTGTACTTTGACGAATCACAATTGTACTTCGACGAATCACACTCGCGCTTTAACGAATCACACGCATACCTTGACGAATCACAATTGTTTTTTTGTCAAGCACACTCGCACTTTGACGAATCACAATTGTACTTTGACAAATCACACTCACACTTTGACGAATCACAATTGTACTTTGACAAATCACACGCGTACTTTGATGAATCACAATTGTACTTTGACGAATCACAATTGTTTTTTTGCAAAGCACACTCACACTTTGACAAATCGCACTCGCACTTTAACGAATCACAATTGTACTTTGACGAATCATAATTGTACTTTGCAAAACCATTACCTTACATTGCCAAAAAACAATTGTACTTTGCAAAACCATTACCTTACATTGCCAAAAAACAATTGTACTTTGATTTCAAATAGCAGTACTTTTTAAAAACACAATAACGAATCACACAAACACCACAATATATTCCCCAAAACAACATACTTTTAGTTACCTTATTTTTACCTTCCCATCTCCAAAATACAGCTAAAAATAATACCAAACATTAAGGACAAACTGCAAAACAAAAAATAAGGAATAACAAAAAATAAGCTCCGCCACTTCTTAGCAAGCAACAACTTACAAAACATAATTAACTAATATTTACTAACTGCCTAAATCAACCAAATATGGCAAAACAGAGCATCAATATAGATATAGCTCGTTCTACGGAATCTGAGTTGTGTGACCGTAGTCTTACGATGGCAAAAGGTATTGAAACAAATGCCAGCAAATTGCCCAACATTCCTATTCCTCCCAGCAAATTGCGCGAAAGAGTAGCAAAAATTATTGAAACTCGTTCCGAAATTAATGAGGTAAAAGCCAAATTAGCACAGTTGGAAGAGCAAAACAGAATGGAGTCGGAACAACTGAAATCCGATTTCAAATCCAATGCCGTACATGTCGAACACACCATAAACACTACGAGTGACACTTCTTTAGCGGGTGCAGTAGGTTTAAAATTCCGTGACAAACCTTCGCGTGGCAACGCTATTGAAGACACAGGTGTTCCAACAAATGTGCGTTTGAGCGAAAAGAAAAACACATCAGGCGTTTTGTTACTCGATTTCAACAAAGTATCTAATGTTCGCAGCTATGGCGTTATTTGGGGTTATGGCAGCACACAACCAAGCGAATGGCCAAGTGTGCCAATGAAAATCGTTACTACCTCTCAAAACGTCGAACTACCTTTGGAAAGTGGCAAACGTGTTTGGGTGGCAGTTAAATCATACCGTTCAAGAGGTATCGAAAGCGGTTGGAGCGATGTTGTTAGCCGTATTGTTCCGTAATTATCACATTATCAAAGTATTTTTAAAGCGTCCAACAAAATAATAAATTGTTGGACGCTTTTTTTGTCTAAAAAAAACAACAAAATAGCCACAAAAAAAACACCTGAAATTTCAAGCCATACATTTTGGGCTTTAAAAACCTTATTGTTTTGTTTTGCGATAAACATTTCACCCTTTCAGACCTTGTTTTTAATTGTTAATGGCTAATGGGGATTTTTTTTAATTGTTAATGGTTAATTGTTAATGGTTAATAAGTGTTGGATTATGTTGTTTGTTGGGGCGTTGTGCAGAATATTGTTTTGGTGAATGAAATGTATCCCGTGTATTATGTGAAATGTTGTTTTTGTCACAAAAATAATGGTCAATACTTTGTTGTGGTGGATTGCTGCGTGGTGGATTTATGTCACCCTTTCAGGGTTTATCTTAATTGTAGTTGTTTTTCTTGCTATAAACATTTCACCCTTTCAGGGTTTGTGTTAATTTTTGCTTTTTGTATTTGCTATAAACCTATCACCCTTTCAGGGTTATTTTTAATT
>JAEUUX010000171.1 GCA_016787295.1 Chitinophagales bacterium | reverse complement strand
GTCCCAACAGTTTTACTTCCTCCGACCAGAATCCCACTATTAGCAATGTCGATGCCACACACGCTGGGAATTATACCGTTGTGGTAACGAGTGCCGACAATTGTGCCAGCACAGCTACTACAACCGTAGCCACTATCACCTGCATTCCGGCACCCATTCTTTCCCTGACCGACCCTTGCAATTGTGCCAATGGCTTAGACCTTGATAACGATGGTACTAAAGAATACGCACAAGAGCTGATTACTATTCAGCCAGGCACACCACCTTATAGCGTAACAGTTATATCGGGTTTATTTAGCTCAACGGGTGTAGCCTTGACACCTGCCACCGCCACAGCGCTCATTACGGGACCCGTAGGAGGCAGCTATACCATTACGGCTTATGTGCCTGCCAATGGCTCAAGTACTTATAGCCTAACAGTACAAGACTCCTCAGCACCAACACCTTTGACGGATAGCATTAATGGTGGTAATTGTTCGTGTCCTACTGGTTGTGCTGCCTCTAAAACAATGCAATGGATACATTAATTTCCTGCTAACAGTAACCAATAAACTACACAAAACTTATAGACAAAAACTTATCGGCTGCTCACCAGAGTAGCCGATAAGTTTTTTTGGATAGATACAATTCATTCTTGCAATAACACTACGCATCTCTTTGCTTATTTGTGATAGCCAACAAAATACTGCACACCCTTGTTTGTTTTTCCACATTAGTTAGCACAAAATGTAAGTAATGGTTGGGGCAGTTTATTGTTCTTGCTCGCTTATTCGTCATTCCGATGCCTTTAACGACTGAAACAGTACTATTTCGGACAACGAAAATGGTGTAGGAAGTGCATTTTGCGTTGAGGACGGACTTCTACATCATTCCTCAAAATCGGAAGACTGTATTCAATTTAGTATACCCGCTTCTTCCCCATATCTCTACCCCAGCGATAGCAATTATTGTGCATAGCTGCCATCTGGTTTGGTGGTCAAAGCAAGCATTTTGAGAAAAAGTTAGCGCGGGTACGGATAAATGGTACAACAAGTGTACTTACCGAAACCGATGGTAGCTATATTATTGGATGTAGGTATCATTATGAAGTTCGCTTACGAAAAAAACACTACCTATCCCATTCAAAAACAATCCCGCTTTTGTTGTGTGACAAAAGCGGGATTATTGTGTTTTGGCGCATTGTTCTAATCAATACTAAATCGTTGTGTTAATTGAGTGTTGTTGGAAAAATGCTGTTGTTATTTTTTTTGCAAACAGCAATTTTCAGGCATTTTTGCGCTATATTTGCCCCAACTTTGCTCAATAGGTATATCTTTGCTCAAAAGTATAGCTAAAACGGTTTTTTCGTTCAAAATTTCAATTTTTTAACTATGTTAGCACAATGTCCGCGCTGTCAGTCGCACCAAATTGTAAAAAGCGGGGTTGTAAAAGACCGCCAACGATTTAGGTGTAATAAATGCAACTATAATTTTACGGTGGCAAAACAAGGCAAACAAATAGATCATTATTATGTTATCAAAGCCTTACAGTTGTATTTAGAAGGAGTTAGTTTTCGCGAAATAGAGCGATTGTTGGGCATGAGCCATACATCAGTGATGAATTGGGTTAAACTTTATGGCATAGAAAAACCCAATATTCATCCCGAATACCGCCCTACCTACCAAGTTTTGACGCACAAAGAATTGCAAGAATTTACTGCTGATGTCAAAAACCTCAAAGGAGCAGGCATGATTATCACCGAAGTAGGCGACAAGTTTATGCTTATCAAATGGGAGCGTTTTAGGGATTAATGGGTATTTGGATAGTTCATTTGGGGCTATACCAAATTTACGGATAGCTATACCAGATTTGGAGATGCTACCTTTATCGTTGCATATTTGCGGCGTTGTTTGAGATGCGCAGCAAACATGTACTTTATCGTTTCATCAAATTATCTGTTAGTTATGTCCAAGTTTATTACAAAAATTTTTGTGATTACTCTATTGTTTTTCACAACAAGTAGCCTTTTATTGGCACAAGATAAAGCGGCTCCGGCAGCCGACAAACCCAAAGCCGACCATTCCTACAAACCCTTGACCCTAAAACTCAATGAAGATGGCAGCAAATATGTGCGTTTTATTACATGGCACCAATTTTGGCTTACCCATACTGCCAACAACCCCGGTACACTTGACATAGAAGGTAAAGAAGCGAAAACTTCTACTGATTTTGCTTTGCGTCGTTCGCGTTTTTTAATCATGGCTCAAGTTTCGCCGCGTTTTTTGATACTCACACATTGGGGTATCAACAATCAATCTTTTATTAATGGTGGAGCGAGTGCAGGTAGCAATGTGTCTTCGTCAGGAGCAAGCAATGCTGGCAAACGCCCTCAAATGTATATCCACGATGCTTGGGCAGAGTTTGCAGTAGTACCTGACAAGTTATATCTTGGTACAGGTTTGCACTATTGGAACGGTATCAGCCGCCTTGCCAGCCAAAGCACCCTAAATTTTATGACCCTTGATGCACCCATTGTCAATTGGGCAACCATAGAAGCTACTGACCAATTTGCTCGTCAATTTGGGATTTATGCCAAAGGACAGTTAGGGCGTTTGGATTATCGCATAGCTGCCAACAAACCTTTTGCCAACGGTGCGGCACCAACAGCGGTCACTTCGCCCAATGCGGTACAAATACTGAACGAAAATTGGGCTGCTTTGGGATACCTCGACTGGATGTTTTGGGATAAAGAGTCCAACAAATTGCCTTTTTTTGTAGGGTCACATTTGGGAGCCAAAAAAGTGTTTAACCTTGGAGCAGGTTTCTATTATCACCCCAACTCTACGGGTAGCCGCACCATTGAAGGCACAGATACTACTTTTAACAAACACAATACACTGTTATTGGGTGTTGATGCCTTTTTGGATATGCCCATCAATAAAGACAAAGGTACATGTTTGAGTATCTACAGCGGTTTTTATAACTATGACTACGGACCAGGTTATTTGCGAAATATTGGCATTTTGAATTTGCATACCAATACTAATCCGACAGCAGCAAGTTTGGCAGGCGGCGGTAATGCTCAACCTACCCTCGGAACGGGCATTATTTCTTATACGCAAATTGGCTATGGATTGCCCAAATTTAAAAATGGTACGCAAATGATGCCATACGTAACAACTACCTTCAAAAAATTTGAACGCTTAAATGACCCTTCCGTACAGTTTGATTTTGGTCTGAACTATTTTGTAACAGGACACAATGCCAAAGTTACTTTGCAATACTCCACGCGCCCAATTTATACGCCTGCGGGTGATTTGGATAGCAGCAAAGGAGAATTTATTTTGCAAACCCACATTTTCCTATAATAAAAACACTTTTTCTTTGACTATAGGCACAATAAATACTTCTAAACAAGACTAACAACACTATTTTTGTTTTTTTCTTCAGTATTTTTCTCTAAAAAAATAATATCTATGTCCACTAATTATACACATCAGACCGACAAAAACATCTGGCAAGTAATTACTGCTTCGTCGGTTGGCACGCTCATTGAGTGGTATGATTTTTATATCTTTGGTAGTTTGGCGGCTATCCTCGCCGAGCAGTTTTTTCCCAAGGGCAACCCCACAGCCGCTTTTTTATCTACATTAGCTACCTTTGCAGCGGGTTTTATTGTACGTCCATTTGGGGCGTTGGTATTTGGTCGTTTGGGTGATTTGGTAGGTCGTAAATACACCTTTTTGCTCACGCTAATTCTTATGGGTGGTTCTACCTTCTTGATAGGTTGCATACCGAGTTATGCCCAGATAGGCTTTTTAGCACCGCTATTGGTACTTATATTGCGGCTTGTACAAGGTTTGGCGTTGGGCGGTGAATATGGTGGGGCTGCCACCTACGTTGCAGAACACTCTTCTGCCCACGAACGGGGCTATTACACAAGTTTTATACAAACAACCGCTACTTTGGGTTTGTTTGTGTCGCTGGGGGTCATATTGCTGGTTCGTCAAAGTCTGGGAGTAGCTGATTTTACGGCATGGGGCTGGCGTATTCCGTTTATCGTGTCAGCTTTATTAGTTGCCATATCTATTTACATTCGTTTGAAAATGAATGAGTCGCCCTTGTTTGCCAAACTCAAAACCGAAGGTAAAGTTTCTACCAATCCCCTCAAAGAAAGTTTTGGTCACAAAGCTAATCTCAAAATGGTCTTGGTGGCATTGTTTGGTGCTACGGCAGGACAAGGCGTGGTGTGGTACACTGGTCAGTTTTATGCCTTATCCTTCCTACAAAAAACCATGAATGTAGAGTTTGTTCAATCTAATATCATTATTGCTATTGCATTGGTTTTTGCCACACCCTTTTTCGTTGTGTTTGGAGCATGGAGCGACAAAGTAGGACGAAAATGGATTATGATGGCAGGTATGTTGTTGGCAATTCTTTGTTATCGTCCTATTTATAGTATGATGTTTGCACAAGCAGACTTGAAAGCCAAAACTGAAATCACGGAACAAACGAAGGTCGATGTCAAACGCGAATTGGCTGCCAATTCCACCACCGACTCTTTGATAACCACCACCACCACAAAAGCATTTGCCGACGGAACGACCTATAAAGAAGTGAAAAAAGAGACTGTCTTAGCCGATAAGAGCAAAGAAGCACTCAAACCCGAAATCAAAAAAGAAACCAAATTGCCTTCTTCTTCTATGTGGTTTTTGGTGCTATTGGTAGGCGTTCAAGTATTGTTTGTAACGATGGTCTATGGTCCAATAGCTGCGTTTTTAGTGGAACTATTCCCTACGCGCATTCGTTATTCGTCCATGTCTTTGCCCTACCACATTGGCAACGGTGTGTTTGGTGGTCTAACACCATTTATTGCCACACGTTTGTATGAAGCCAGCAAAACAGATGCTATGCCAGCGGGTGACCCCTTGTCGGGTTTGTGGTATCCTATCGTTATAGCAGGCGTATGTTTTGTTATTGGTTCGCTCTATTTGTCCAATAAGATAGACGAAAATGTGGCAGACTAATTTTTTTTCACCTTCTAAAAAATTAAACAATGAACACAATAAAACGAATTTTAGGTATTATTTGGGCAGCATTGGGACCTTTAACTATTGGCGGTTTTGTGATGCGTGCCATGCAAGAAATTGGTGAAAAACCCACCCAAGAAAATTATATTTTCTGGATTATTATCATCGCCATTTTCACACCCATTGCGTTGGGCTTTATGATATTTGGCTACTACTCTATCAAAGGAGAATATGACCATTTAGAAGAATAAAATTGTTGTGTATGAAATGTGGAAAGAAAATCTGTGGTGAGAGCAATTTTTAAGTTGTTTTTCAAAAAAAATGAATAAAAAGCGGATAGTTAAGCTCCAAATAGTACTTATATTGGGTTTATGTTCGTATCTTGCCACAGGTTTTTACCCTTAAATAGTCGGTTTGCTGCCACACCAAAGTAGCAAGCCTGTAACACAGCACTAAAGTTTGTAGCGTTCTTATTTTTTTGATGTATGGCAAAGGAAAAAACCAAACAACAACCCTTGATTTATATAGGCATATTGTTCACTTTCTTGCTGAATTATCCTATTTTATCGGCATATAACAGAAGTGAAGCAGTTGGTGGCATTCCAATTCTATATCTTGCGATGTTTGGATTGTGGTTGCTCCTCATCGTTTTGTTGGCGTTTATTCCCAAAAAATAAACTGTCTGACCGCTGCCTATAATTTTATTTTTGTACCATTAATACCATCTCCATGCCTTGGGGCTTTACTTTCTTATTGTCGGTATTTTATTTATTATTGCTGTTTGGGATAGCAATAATAGCGGAACGGCGCGCCAATAAAAAAGGAAGCAATATTAGTGCCTCTGCCTATTCGTTGTCTTTGGCAGTTTATTGTACAGCATGGACTTTTTATGGTAGTATTGGCAGGGCAGCCAATTCGGGCATTGAGTTTTTGGCTATCTATATTGGTCCCACTTTAGTAGCTCCTTTGTGGTGGGTTATTATGCGAAAAATAATACGCATTTGTAGGGTGCAAAACATCACCAATATTGCCGATTTTATTGCTGCGCGTTATGGTAAAAACGCTACTTTGGGGGCTTTGGTGGCTATATTCATGGTTTTGGGCATTGTGCCATATATTTCTATACAAATCAAGGCGATTACAGACAGTTATTATACCCTTTTGCAAAACAACCAAAAGGCAGATACTGCTTATTTGTTGCGCGGAAGTGTGGAAGGCATATCGCTTTATTTTGCATGTTTGTTGGCAGTTTTCAGTTTGTGGTTCGGCACACGCACCCCACAAACCACCCGCCATAATGTGGGTATGGTTATGACCATTGCTTTTGAATCTATTATCAAATTGGTGGCTTTTTTGGTGGTAGGCGGCTATATTACCTATAGTGTTTTTGATGGATTTGGCGATATATTTGGACAAGCGCAACATTATACAGCAGCCAAAGACATGTTGCTAATGAGTAGCAGCCATGCTTATTTCAATTGGTTTATTTTGGTACTATTGTCGGGTATGGCTGTTATGTTTTTGCCGCGCCAATTTCAGGTAGCTGTAGTAGAAAATACTGATGAAAAACATTTGGACAAAGCTATTTGGTTGTTTCCTTTATACTTATTGTTGATTAACATTTTTGTATTGCCCATTGCTTTGGGTGGAAAATTATTGTTGGGCAGCAACATCAATGCAGACAACTATATGCTTTCTATTACCCTCTACAAAGGCAACTATTGGGTGGCATATTTGGCATATTTGGGTGGTTTTTCGGCGGCAACGGGTATGATTATCGTGGAGACCATCGCCTTAAGTTTGATGTTGAGCAACAATGTATTGATGCCTATTTTGGTGAAAAGCAACCGTATCCCCGACCACTATTTGGGCGGTGTGGCGCTGAATATGCGGCGTATTTCTATCCTTGCTTTGTTTGCTATTTCCTATCTATATTATTATGTAGTTGCTAACCACTACTCTTTGGTGTCTATTGGGCTTATTTCTTTTGCGGCGGCGGCACAATTAGCTCCCATCGTCATTGGAGGGATTTTTTGGAAGCGTGGCACACAGATAGGCGCTTTTGGAGGGCTGCTATCGGGTTTTGGAGTGTGGGCATACACCTTAGTATTACCTACCCTTGTCAATGCCAAACTATTGCCGCAAACTTGGTTGTCGGACGGCATTGGCGGTCTAAGCATTTTTAAACCTACAGCTTTGTGGGGTGTGAGTGGTATTGATAGCCTTGAACAAGCTATATTTTGGAGTTTATTTTTCAACGTATTTGTCTATATTGGTGTGTCACTCGTTACACGCCAAAAGTCTATCGAACACAACCAAGCCGAATTGTTTGTAGATATTTTTAAGTATTCCGATATCTACGAAAGTGCGGTTGTATGGAAAGGCACAGCTACTTTGCGCGATATTAAAGACATGTTGGTTAATTTTTTGGGACAGCAAAAAACAGAAGAACTGCTGACAAAATATGCCGAACGCTACCAAATTGATTGGAACGAAAACGAACAAGCCGACTCGCGCTCGGTGGCATTTGCCGAAACACAATTGGCAAGTATTGTTGGTTCAACATCAGCGCGTATTGTGGTGTCGTCTTTGATAGAAGAAGAACACATTAGCGTTGACGAAGTGGTTGCCATGCTCCAAGAGTCGCAACAACTATTGATTAGTAACCAAGAACTGAAAGCTCAAACCGAAGAATTGTTTGATGTAACAGAGGAATTGCAACGCATCAACGTGAAACTAAAAGAAAAAGACATACAAAAAGACGAATTTCTTTATACCGTGACGCACGAATTGCGAACACCGCTCACCTCTATTCGTGCTTTGTCCGAAATTTTATATGATTATGACGACATTGAGCGCGACGAAAGGCGGCATTTTATTGCCACCATCATCAAAGAAGCCGAACGCATGACGCGTCTTATTACACAAGTATTGGATTTGGAGAAGCTGGAATCAGGTGCCGAAAAACTACAAATGTCCGAAGTAGAAATTGTAGATATTATTGACGATGCTATTGATGTGGTACAACAATTGGCAAACGAGAAAAAAGTGGCATTGTCGGTCAACATTGCACCTTTTTTACCGCTGTTTATGGGAGACAAAGACAAATTGATACAGGTTTTGGTCAATTTATTGTCCAATGCCGTCAAATTTTGCCCCGCCGATAACGGACTGGTCAATTTAACGGCATTGGTAAAAGAAAAAATGCTGGAAATCGTTGTTATAGACAATGGCACTGGCATTCCCAAGGAATACAAAGAACGAATATTTGACAAGTTTTATCAAGCCCAAATGCTCAACAAAAGCAAACCCAACGGCAGCGGGTTGGGTTTGGCAATCAGCAAAAAAATTGTAGATTTGCATGGTGGCAAAATTTGGGTGGAAGACAACGCACCACAAGGAGCTATTTTCACCCTCCAAATCCCTATTGCCCGATTAATTGTCCCTTAAAATATGATGGTAACACTAAAACAGTTTTGAAGCAACATTTACTGGGTGTTTATGTTTATTTTTTTGTTTTCTTAAATTTTAGAGTTTATATCGAAGCTCTTTTTTCGGTTAGTTTTGAAAAATAACCATGCTAAATTTTGGCAAAAATCTGTTATTATGCGAAATATAGTGTTACTTTTGCGGCAAATTTCAACCTATTAAGTACACAATTTTTTACCATGAAGCAAAAGGTATTAATCGTTGACGACGAACCCGATATTTTAATGACCCTCGATTTTTTGATGCGAAAAGCGGGTTATGAAGTTTTTATTGGGCGCGACGGAGCCGAGGCTATTGAATTAGTAAAAGAACATTCACCCAACTTGGTCATTCTTGACATTATGATGCCTAACGTCGATGGTTATGAAGTATGTCAATTTATTAAACAAACCGCTGACTATCGCCATAGCAAAGTCATTTTTTTGAGTGCCAAAGGCAAGGAAGTGGACATAGCTCGCGGCTATGCTGTGGGTGCTGATTTTTATATGCCCAAACCTTTTTCAAGTCGCGATTTGGTCAAAAAAGTAAAAGAGATGTTGGCATAATTCCTCAATACGCTATCTATTTTTTCACCTTTATTGTTTAGCAATATGAACAACAACTATGAGTCTTTATATCAAAGCAGTCTTGAACAACCCGAACAATTTTGGGCTGCTCAAGCACAAGCTATAGATTGGTTTTCGCCACCTGTGCAAATTCTAAGCCAAGACGAACAAGGTTTTTACCGTTGGTTCAAAGGCGGTATGCTCAATAGCTGTCATTTGGCGTTGGATTATCATGTTGCCAATGGTCGCGCCAAACAAACCGCTTTGGTGTATGACTCGCCCGTAACAGGCACCATACAACGCATTAGTTACGAACAATTGTTGCAACAAACCGCACGCTTTGCGGGTGCTTTGCAAAATTTGGGTGTACAAAAAGGAGATACCGTAGTGATTTATATGCCCATGATTCCACAAACAGTCATCGCCATGCTAGCTTGTGCGCGGTTGGGAGTTGTTCATTCGGTAGTTTTTGGCGGTTTTGCTCCCCACGAATTGGCGGTTCGTATTGACGATGCTCAACCCAAAGTAGTCATTTCGGCATCGTGTGGCATCGAAATTGATAAAGTTTTGCCCTATAAACCTTTGTTAGACGAAGCACTAAATATAGCCCAACATCAACCTCAACACACCATTATCTATCAGCGCGACTTGTTAATTGCCGATATGCAGCCGCAGCGCGACCTCGATTTTCAATATCTGCTCAACTATGCCACTCCTGTACCTTGCACACCTGTTGAGGCAACCGACCCTTTATATATCCTCTACACATCGGGTACAACGGGCAAACCCAAAGGCGTGGTGCGCGACAATGGCGGTCATGCTGTAGCCCTGCGTTTTAGTCTACAACATATTTACGATGTACAAGCAGGCGATGTTTTTTGGGCAGCCTCCGATGTAGGTTGGGTGGTGGGGCATTCCTATATTGTTTATGCTCCGCTTATCACCGGTTGCACCACTATTTTGTATGAAGGCAAGCCTGTAAAAACGCCCGATGCTGGTGCTTTCTGGCGTGTAATTGCCCAACATCGGGTTAAAGTACTATTTACTGCTCCCACAGCATTTAGGGCTATTCGCAAAGAAGACCCTGATGGTAATTTTGCCCAGCAATATGACCTTTCATCGCTGCAATACCTATTTTTGGCGGGCGAACGCTGCGACCCTCCCACTTATTATTGGGCAAAAGAATTGCTCAATATTCCGGTCATAGACCATTGGTGGCAAACCGAAAGTGGCTGGCCTATGGTGGCAAATATGATGGGCGTAGAAGCCTTGCCCATAAAAGCAGGGTCAAGCACACGCCCTGTTTGTGGTTATCACATAGACATTTTGAGTGAAGAAGGCGATACCCTGATTGCCAACCAAACGGGTTATGTGGCAATAAAGCTACCTTTGCCGCCGGGCTGCTTACCTACTTTGTGGAAAGATGATGCGCGCTTCCGCGAGTCTTATTTGTCGCATTTTGAGGGTTATTACCTCACTGGCGACGGTGGTTATATTGACGATGATGGTTATGTGTTCATCATGGGGCGAGTTGATGATGTAATAAATGTGGCAGGACACCGCTTATCAACGGGCGAAATGGAGGAGTTGGTGGCATCGCACCCTGCTGTTGCCGAGTGTGCAGTAGTGGGCGTTGGCGACGAATTGCGCGGACAAGTACCTGTGGGATTGGTGGTCTTGAAAGATGGCATTACCACACCCGACCAACAAGTAGAAACAGAATTGGTGCAACTGATTCGACAAAAAATTGGAGCCGTAGCGGTGTTTAAACGCGCCATTGTTGTCAAACGCTTGCCCAAAACGCGTTCGGGTAAAATCTTGCGAAAAATAATACGCATGATAGCCGATGGCACACCCTATCAAATACCCTCTACCATAGATGACCCCGCCATTTTGACCGAAATACACGATGCGTTGAGAGGATAAAGCCCAAAATCTGCTTTTTTGTAGACAAAGATTTGGAAAACAATGTTAAAAAGATTACCTTTGCGACGATGTTATACCATAATCTTTAACAAAAATAAAAATGACCCAAACAGACAAAAATCCTAAAAAACCATCAAAAATTCCTGTAGAAATTCAGGAAGAAGTGCTACGTATCGTTGAAAACTATAACAAAGAAAACGAAACACGTTATATCGCCACCTTCAGGGGTAAATTTTGCTATATTTCGCGCATTGATGAAAGGCAAATAGCACAACAAATGACAGCTTATTTGAAACTAATGGGGCTGCCTGAAAGTTTTTTACAGCACCTGCCATTACATACAGAACGCGAACTAGAAACCCATATTGGGCGATTAACTTGGACGGGCAATATGAATTCTTGGGATTTTGCGGTTTATAGATACAGCAAAGAGGCATATGACCCCAATGAATGGCACTTTGCCGTAGGAACATCAACGAGTGTATTGGGGGTATTAAAAGCGGGTTATGAGATATATCCTAAATAGGGTTTGTGGTTTCACGATTTGGATTCCTCTTTTCAACAAAAAAACAAAAAAAACATCTTATCATGCGCATTACGAACCAAGAACAATACCAAGCCGCTTATGAAAAAAGCGTGACACAACCCGAACAATTTTGGGCAGACATTGCCGACCAATTTGTGTGGTATAAAAAATGGGATAAAGTTTTGGAATGGAACTTTACCGAACCCAACGTACAATGGTTTGTTGGTGGCAAAACCAACATCACCGAAAACTGCCTCGACCGCCACTTGGCTACGCGTGGCAACAAAATAGCCATCATTTGGGAGCCAAACGACCCCAAAGAACGCCAATTGCGGCTCACCTACCGCGAACTGCACGCTCGTGTCTGCCAAATGGCAAATGTACTGAAAGCCAACGGTGTTGGAAAAGGCGACCGTGTGTGTTTGTATATGCCTATGATTCCCGATTTGGCAATTAGTGTGTTGGCTTGCGCCCGCATTGGTGCAATACATTCGGTAGTATTTGCAGGATTTAGCGCACAGTCACTCGCCGACCGTATCAACGATGCACAAGCCAAAATGGTCATCACTTCCGACGGTATTAACCGTGGTTTGAAACAAATTCCTGCCAAACGTGTGGTGGACGAAGCCTTGGAAAGTTGTACATCGGTAGAAACGGTATTGGTGGCAAACTGTTGCGGCTGGGAGCCAAATATGCAAGAAGGACGCGACAAATGGTTGCACGAAGAACTAAAAGGTAAAGCGACCTATTGCCCCCCCGAACCGATGGACAGCGAAGATATGCTGTTTATCCTCTATACGTCAGGCTCAACAGGCAAGCCCAAAGGTGTGGTGCATACTTGCGGCGGCTATATGGTCTATACTGCCTATACGTTCCAAAATGTGTTCCAATACAACGAAAGCGATATTTATTGGTGTACTGCCGACATTGGTTGGATTACAGGACATAGCTACATTGTCTATGGTCCCTTGTTGTCGGGTGCTACGACTCTAATGTTTGAAGGCATTCCGACCTATCCCGACCCTGCTCGTTTTTGGGCTGTTATTGACAAACATGGTGTTAATCAGTTCTATACTGCTCCCACAGCTATCCGCTCACTAATGGCAGAAGGCATTGACCACGTTTTGTCTTATTCCTTAGATTCGGTCAAGGTATTGGGTACGGTGGGCGAACCTATCAACGAAGAGGCTTGGCATTGGTACGCCACACACATCGGCAAAAACCGTTGTCCGGTGGTGGATACGTGGTGGCAAACCGAAACGGGCGGTATTATGATTTCGGCATTGGCGGGCATCAGTCCACTCAAACCAGCACACGCAGGGCAGCCCTTGCCGGGCATTCAACCCGTATTGCTCACGCCCGACGGCAAGGAAATAGAAGGCAACGATGTGGAAGGTTTGTTGTGCGTCAAGTTTCCATGGCCTTCCATGCTACGCACCACCTACGGCGACCACGAACGCTGCCGCCAAACCTATTTTTCGGCATTTCACAACTACTATTTTACAGGTGACGGCGCACGCCGCAACGAGGACGGACTATACCGCATTATTGGACGTGTAGATGATGTTATCAATGTGTCGGGGCATCGCATTGGCACTGCCGAAGTAGAAAACGCCATCAACCACAATCCCAAAGTGGTAGAGTCAGCAGTAGTAGGATATCCACATGCCATTAAAGGACAGGGAATTTATGCGTATGTTATTGCCCAAGATTTTGGCGAAGATGAAAACGAAAACGTGGTGCGTGACCAAATCATAGAAACCGTAGTGCATGAAATTGGCAAAATAGCGCGTCCCGACAAAATTCAGTTTGTGCGCGGTTTGCCCAAAACGCGTTCAGGTAAGATTATGCGCCGTATTTTGCGAAAAATAGCTGAAGGCGATACCTCCAATTTGGGCGACACTTCTACCTTGCTCGACCCTACTGTGGTGGAAGATATTATGCGTGGAGCTATGTAGTAGCTGCCAAATAGTTACAACTAATTCATAATGGTATTTTTTTTCCGTAGCTTAAAAGATTTAAACTTTAGGCTACCGAAAAAAATATCTAAAATTTCTATAAAATACCTATTCCTTTGTTACTTTGCTATACCATTTAAATAACGTTCAGTAGTTTTGTCTGCTGGGCGTTTCTTTTATTTGGGGTTTGTTTAAACAATATTTTTATTTCTAAAAACCTACCAATCTTGATAATAATCTTCTGGGTTTCTTTTGTTCAAAATACCACAGATAGTCGTATCTTGTAATACCCATGATAGATTTTTATCTTCCTTCAATAGGAAAACAGCCTTCATTTTGATTGTTTTTAGCACCTTATCGTATTCTCTTTCAAATAACGAATCGCAATAAATGTTGATATTACCCGAAAAAACTAAGTCGTAATGACTGTCGTTGTTAATATCCACATTTTTAATGCTTAGTTTATAGGTCGGAGCATCGTAGCCAATGCAATAATTCGTGGAAGAATTAGCAGCATATAGTATAGGTGTATAACAATATTCGCCAGTACTAAAAACACACTTAAATATCGAATCAGTGGCATTGTAAACAAAATAGTGTTGCAAACCTCTTCTCATATTGTAATATCCACCTATCAAAAAACTATTCGTTTGTTGGTGGGTTTTAATGAGTTTACAATCTTCAATTGGTAAAAAGACAACTTTTTTGTCTGTTTTGCTCCACACACACAAACTTATTTTTGTTGCAGCTTCTGGTACGCTGTCGTCAAGCGTTATTTGATAAACAGAAGCGATACCAAAATTGGTTATCGGTACATTATAATACACCTTGGCAATCGAATCTATGGGACATTCGCAGTCTAATTCGATTTCTGTTCTGATGTATTGATAAATGCTTAGGCTATCTATTTGCAAGTCTGCAATACTTATAATTTCGCATTCAAAATCGTAGAATCTACTGGATTAGTATTTATAATTTGCTCACCTAAGTTGTTCAAAATAGGGCGTGATCTATTATATATTACAAATCCATTACATTGGTTATCATATAATATCATCTTTCCCAAATGGCAAGCTATTAAATAAGGTTGTTTTTTTATATCATAAGATGAATATTGTTTTTCAGTGAACATAATTTTATTTTTTGTGTACTCAAAGTTGTATTTATACATTATTATATCTCCATAATAGCAACCACTTTCAAATTCCCAGCCATGTTGTAATCGCAAAGGCATTAATACATACCTATCAAACACTAATAACAATACGACAAAAGTAAAAAATAATGTTTTTTTCGTTAAGTTATTTTCTACATCTAACTTTTTTAATGTATAATTAAAAATAGCAAACAAAAAAAACATCAAAAATAAAAAAACAATAAATAAAATAATTATAGTTCCCATTTTATATTGTTATTTTAAAATAAATATACTAAAAGAATAATTTAATTGCCTGTCCAAATATTTATGGTGTCTCAAACACTATAGGGGAACAACGTGTCGTGTTTTTTTATTCGGGATTATTGTTTGAGGCATTTGAGGGCTGTGGAAAACGTTCAGTATTACGCAATACATCTTGCATATTTTTTTTATCAACTTTTCCAACAAGCCATGCCCAAAAAAAATAATCAATTTGGTCGGTGTTTGGGTCAAGTAGCAAAAGTTGGTCGTGCAGTGCTTTGAAATGATGTTGTATGGTTTTTTTGTTGGGCAAGTTAGGTATTTTTTTAAAAAACCGAACTATGGTATTTTCAATGGGCAAAAGTTTTTGATGGCGCAATAGCCAGTTTTTCACGCTATTGGCAAAATTATCCAACAAATCGGCATTATCCATTTCGTATTGCGCCATTAGCCACAAAATGCGCACTTTACTATCGGCATTATTGGCATATACTATACTATGGGTTATTAAATCATTGGTATGATTAACAAACAATTGCCATTCTTTCATCAAAAAAAATAGGCGAATGAGGTTGAGTTGGTGTAGGTTTCGGCTTGTATTTGACAGTTGTTGATGTTGTTTTCCCCACCATTGACGCTTTGCCTCCCACCATGCTTTTGCCGAGTTGTATGGTGTAATTGTCATGCCCAATATAAGGCAATTGAGGCTATACTGAAAAATGACATTTTCTGCCAAAAAAGCTAATCTTTTGTCCGAAAAATGACTTTTTTGCAATAGGTCAATAATTGGTAACATGTCACTATAATAGTTTTGGGCATATGCTACCTGCAAAAAACGGGAACAAGCAAACAAAAAATCGCTTTCTTTGTGTTGGGGAGTATTGAACAGAGAGGTTTGTTTTTGTAATAATTTTTGGAGCAAAAAATAGCTATTATCAAGTGTATCTAAATAATTATCACAAAATAGATGTATGTCATAAAAACGCTGATTGACAACTCCGACCTGTTCTATATATTCTTGTTGGAGCAAAGGGTGCTGTTGCATTTGGCGCAATTGTTGGGCATTTTCCTCCGTATATTCGCCGCTGTTGCCTATCATTTTTGTTTTTTCGGAAAATTCTATGTACTGCCAATTTATTCTTTCTTGTTCTAAGTATTTATAGGCATCTTGCCAAAGTTGGGTTAATTGTTCTCGACGGTTTTCGTCGTTTAAAATTTTAATCATTTGTGGTTGAAATTTTAATAATTCTAACCAATAGCCACCTAATTGCTCCTCTTGTAGGGTAGTTTCAATGTTATGATAAATTTTTTGCGCTGCTCGATATAAACGCCTATTAAACAAGATATGATAATGTTGTATTTGCTGTAACAAGGCTATGTGTGTGTCTTGCTGCCGTTGCATGGTGGCTAAGGCATCTAAAATTGTGTTTAACAGATAGTTTTTATAGACTGCAAACTGTTTGACCACTTCTTTTTTGTGGGCAAATTGTTTTTTTATATCGGGTTCATTATAGTTATCTTGGGCAGCAATGGCATCAAAAATATCCATATAAACAGCTTGATAGTCACTACTGTATCGGGCAGCATATTGTTTAAAATATTTTTTTTCTTGACTCGTCATAGATTGAATCAAATCAAACAAATCGGTAGAAGGTGTTTTCATTTTGTAAGTAGTTAATTATTGACCAATAGTAAAGACCGCACAAAAGTACAACTTTTGTGCGGTCTTTTGTTATTTCACTCTTTTAAGTTTTGGCAAAAAATGATTTGTTAGCACCACTATTATCCCCTACCTTTGCACCATTAAATTTATTATTAAATTATGATGCTCTTCCTTTGTCGTTTTGTTCCTTACTCTTTCCAAAACTTGCGAAACAATTAAACAAAGCGTTTCATTCCCAATACTATCAAAAAAACAAAAATATGCAACTTAAAAACAAAATCTTATTTTTTATGTTTAGTACATTGTTTTTCGCTTGTGACAATAGCGAAGCCCAAAACAACAATATTAACATTAGTTCGGGCAAAAAAGTATTTATTGACGGCAATGATATTCGCACTTCGGCAGGCGGAAGCCGCGTACTTTATATTGACGGCAACGACATTCGCCCCAACCCCGGCGGCAATCGCTTGTTGTTCTTAGATGGTAGTGATGTTCGTCCCGAACCCGGTGGCGCACGCCTTGCCTTTTGGGACGGAAGCACCCTACGCCGTACACCGGGCGGAAATATTTTATTGAAAATTGATGGCAATACGGTGCGCAATGCCAATGGCGAAAAGATGTTTACTTTTGAATCCGGAAATTATTCACAAGTACAAATAACTGCTGCCTTATATCACCTCAACCCCAATATCTTTAAACCCTCTGCCGAAGAACTCGCCGCCGCACAAGCCGCCATTGCCGAAGGACAAGCGTGGGACAACGAACAAGCCAGCAATACGCACGAAAATGGCAACTACGAACTTATACATGCTATGGAAGATTATAAAACCGCAGGCGATTGCTCTATCAAATGGCAGGGTAGCCGTTATGTTGTTGCACTGGGCAACGGTGAACAAGGCGTGGCTATCAAGCGTGACGATTCGGGCTACCGTCTTACAGGGGTATTAGGAAAAGGCAACTGCCTGATGGGTATTTTTTCCGGAAAAGGTAACACGTATAAAGGTGCATGGTATCAAAGTCCTACTGCCAACCCTCAAAGCGAAACCTATAATGCGGTTGCTCAACAAATTAGTGACACCCCCTTCAATAGCAGCCAAGCGGGAACACTCACTTTCACACCCAGCGAGAAAACCTTAGAGTATGAAGGTAAAGTGTATGAAGTAAGCAGCAGCAATGGGCAAACTGGTTTGGCATACGAGGTAGGCTACCAAAGGCTGGGCTATTGTTTAGTTATTGTTTTGGGCGAACATGTTGCACTGCACAACCTAAAAATTGAAGGCGACATGATAAGTGGTGAAATTGTAGGAAATAATGCTAAGGGCTTTGTGTTGTATAATAGAAAATAAATGCTGATTTCCTCTAAAAAAACCTCCATGTAGCAAAACTTATAGCCTAAGCCGTAAATTTTTGTAACAAATATTCACATAACAATCTCAATTTCACAATACCCTTCGGGCATAGGTAATTGCCTATGTCCAAGGGTAATTTGTTGCTATTGTAAAAATTAAGTTATTCGCTTGATAAATTTAATATAATTTTTGTAACATCATTAAAATAACTTTAACTGTATATGCAAATTTCCGGAGAATATCAACTTGGCTTATTTTGTTTTGGCATTTTTTTGATTATTGCAGGGGTATATGGCAGCCTTCATTTTTTGAAATTTACCCGCCAATATGATGCCGCTATGGGTGCAGACGGGCAAAGTGTTAAAACCACTATATTGGCAAAACATGCTATATCAACGCAAAGCGAAATTATAAGTGAGCGTTTTAGTTATAATATTTCAATCAAACATAAGGGCGCTGAACACAAAATAAATATAGAAGAAAACGAGTATAACTTGTTGCAAGAAGGCGATACCATACTCCTTCGTTATCATGCCAAATACCCTAATTTTTTTGCAACGCCCCTAACTGTTAGAAAAACAACCACCCCTACTTTGGTGCTATTTGGTGCTGTTTTTTTGCTAGGATTGGGCGTTATTGGGTTCGTTTTAAAAAGTGTTTTTTAGTAAAAGGTATGGCATTTATAGCAAACCCTTGTTTTAAATTCTTTTTTGCTAAAACAAACAACTATTATTATTTGCTCACCTAATTGTTCTTATAAGAATATGATGCCTATTGAACAAACCGCCGAATATTGTCTTATAAAAAATATATATGGCAACCAAGTAGCCAAACGCAGCCAAATACCTTTAATGCACCACATCAACGAGGGTTTGCAAATTTTAGCATGGGAAAATGCCGACTTGCTAACTATGCAAGCCTATTGTTTGCACCCTGTTTTTCAGGCAGCTACTGAGCTGGCAACCTATTTTTCAACAATAGCTTATGGCAATTTACAAGCCCAAGCCTTAGTATTAGTTATGGAATACCGCAATATTGCCAATCAGTACCTGTCAGTGCGCCAAATTAGCCATATTTCAGAAATTGCCCTAAGTCCGCTGCCCCAAGTAAACCAAATGTTGGTGGCAGATAAAATACAAAACCGCAAAGATTTTGAATTGTATCACCAAGCAAGCCACGCGCGTAGCCACCAACTAAGCATTTATTTTGCAAATTGGCTGCAACGGTTAGGGGTTTCGGAGCAAAAATATCAAAGTTATATAGCCTTACTAAAACCTAATAATTTAAAGTAAATGAAAGAACTATATATAGTTGTTATTGCCTTACACTTGTTTTCATGCGAACTAATAGAAGACATAAACATGGGCTATATTAAGCGCGATCAAAAAATATATTGGTCAAATGGATTAGGCGGTGGCAGAGGCGGTAGTATTCATATAGATACGCTTTATGAAGCCGATTATAGTAGTTTTCAAAAAATGAAGGGGTATTATGCCAAAGATAAAAACCATGTTTATTTTAGAGGTTGTATAGTTAAGGAAGTTGATAGTGCAAGTTTTGAAGTGAAAAAAGAAAAAAACGACAATAAAATTATTTATATTGGAAAAGACAAGCACCATTTTTTTATTAACGGCATTTTAAAACAATTATAATCTAATGCGATATGAAAAAAATAATTTTATTACTATTTTATGCTTTCCTGTGTTTACAGATAAGTGCAGTGTATGCCCAAAAAGCCTATGATACCATAATCTATAAAGGCAAAAATTCACAATTTGCCTTAGAACTTACACTTGCCGATGGTTATATTGAAGCAAGTAAATTAGCAGTTAGCAACCCTAAAACACAAGACAAAAAAGTTTATGCCGTTACTATAGATGACACACAAGAGCTATTAATTTTATGGTTTGGGCAGCCTACACAAAAAAAAGAACAATCGCCCATACCTACCTATTTCTTGTGGGAGTGGGCAGCAGTAGGCGAAATACCTGATAAAATGGTTTTGAAGTTTTCTAATGGTGGTAAATTAAAAAAAATGGTTTTATACAAAGAATAGAAAACAAAGTATATTGACTAATGAAAATATCAATAGCGTTTTTAACATGTCTGCTTATGTTAAGTTTCCTAACATCGTTATTTAATGCCTGCAAAAGCCTTACAGGTGGCTACATAAAAGAAGACGGGCAAGTGTATTGGAGTGGTGGTACCCTTAGTGCCAAAAAATATATGGTCAAAAATGCCGATTATAATAGTTTTAAAGCATTGAGTAAGGATTTTGGGCGCGATAAAAACCATACCTATTATCAAAATGTCATACTGCCCAACGCCGACCCAAAAACGTTTAAACCACTTGGTAACAACTATGCCAAAGACAAAAATGCAACTTATTTTGAACAGTGGCGTATTGATGGTTCAGACCCCAATACCTTTAATTGGTTCAACGTAAAGGAAACCAATGGTGTACTTTACACATACGCCAAAGATAAAAATTGGGTGTATTACCAGTCATTTGCCATATCTAACGACCCTCAAAATTTTGAAGTGCTTAGTGCTGTTAACTATATTTTTAAGGATAGCAGGCAGGTTTTTTTCAAAAATCAAACACTACTCAACGCCGATGCAGCAAGTTTTGAAGCCCTTAAATTTCCGGATTACACTGCTTCCAATATCTTTTATACCGCCTATTTTAAAGACAAACACCGAGCCTACTTTGCCAACAAAAACCTTGTGCAAACCATTGAAGGCACAGATGCAGCAAGTTTTGAATTGGTTAGCCAAACCAATGCAGGCAACGCTTATGCCAAAGATAAAAACCACCTTTATTTTAATGGTAATAAAGTACCCAATGCCGATGTGAAAACCTTAGAAATATTGCCCAACAAACAATATTTTCGCGACCAAAATTTTTACTATTTCTACCAAGCTCCTTTTGCCGACTATGCTATGCACCTGCCCATTCGCCGCAACAGCACACTAAGCGATGATTTGGCATTGATGGATAGCTTTTATACTCAAATGTTTAAGTCCATTGTAAAAGTTGAACGTTTGGCTTATGAATTAGCGCAAAGGCATTATACACCACACATAATAATTCCACACGTATTGTGCCTGCCTACCGAACTTGGTACCTACCAAAACCTTGCACCAAATACTACTGCCGATGCTTTTTTTGAACAATATCCTCAAAGTTTTGGTATATTTATAGAAGTGGAATGGAAAGCTACTTCTACTGCCGCCAACGACACACAAACCCTAAAAAACTTCTGTAAAAGCATCATTAACGACCCCGAACTGAAAAAAGTTTTTCCACACAACAGCCTACATATTCGCATTAACCGCGAAAATTTGGACTATGTTGCCATTGACGAGGTATGGGTGAAACCCGAATATGCCACACCCAAAATATTTGTTACTGATGATATGATTACTTCAACACAAACCCAATTAATGCTAAAACAATCAAATTCTAATAACTACAATATTTTTACCAATGATTAAATTGCTTGATTACGAGTTGCAGTTTGTACCACATATCGAAAGTCATTTTTAAAACAATACAAGACCAATATTTATCCTGTTTTTTTGCTCAACTTCAACCCCATCAAACGCTACAACATCAATTTACCAATAACAGCACCCACCAAAATGTTATTGATGAACAAAATTGCCCTTTTTATATTGATGACTTAGTGCAATGCTGTGAATACGACCTTTTTAGTACTATTCAATGCGGCAAATTTGTTATGCACATACCATTCAGTCATAGGAGCATTGCAAAGGTGGTACTGTCGCCACTTATTTGTTGCTAAAAGCCAATAGCATAAATTGGGAAAGTAAGCAAACATTGAGCATTTATGCCGATAAAAAAATGGTGCAAATTAAGGCAACACTACTACCAGAAACTTACGAAATGTTAAAAAATACTTTTTTGTGCATATAAAAACACCTTCATTTTGTAGTAAATAAGTTGGCATTAGAGTATATACTGTTCCACATTGCTTAGTGGCTTTATATTTTGTCTTTAAAATAATATATCGCAATGACCACACACAAGCAATGCAATAATTTCAAGCGAACTATTCAATTCTTTTTGTTTTAAAATGCTTGCAATATGATAATAAAGCTAATAATAATTTTTTCAACTATGGGTTTTTTATCAAATTTTTTCTATGGTTGTCATAGTATCCCGGCGCAGGAATTAACTACCATAGATGAACAGGTCATCACTTTTGAATATAACAAAGAAAGAGACCATATATACTACATAAAACGCTCACCTGAAAAACTTCTTCAAATATGGAAGTTGAATACAGACGACTTAAAAAAAACGAAATTGTATGAACACAGAAACGAATTAAGGGTAGAAGCCAACTCAATACCTATAAGGTTTGCCGAAGATGGTACTTGTTATGTGAATTTGCCCAATGCAAGTATTCTTGAAATTGTTGACAACAAAGTATCCATATATGAGTATTTCAATTCTAACGCTGTGAACAACATAGAGGATTGGCGAAGCCCAACATTAATGCAAGAACAAAAGCAAAAACTAAAAGAATACTATGCTGCTCAATCATCGCCAACTAAGCCCATTACTGTTTTAAGGAATTTTGGCAAGTATTCTAATGAGCAAATTTATCTACTCCCAATGTCAGATGGCAAACTTTACAATGCTAATATTGATAGCGAAATTCATGAAAACTTTACCCAAAATAAGTCCGCATATTTTATTTATAAAAGAATAATATTGTCGGCAAGCCATGAGGTAAACCAACGGGAAGATGGCAGACTAAATAATAGTACCACTCGTATTGAACATAAAAATCCTGAAAAAATAAAATTAGGAATACTCCGTAAGGGAAATTGCGATAAAGGTTTTTTGGATTTGAATAATGACCCGTGTATTCAATATTCGGTACTTTATATTAACGGCAAAAAATTAAAATCAGCCGAACCTGGTCATATTGAATTTCCAGGATCAATGTTTCTTAGCGACCACAAAGGCGATATTTTTTTTATAATAGACTTTAAGCTAATAAAGTATAAATAACACCATTGTATAACAACATGTACCATAAAACATACATAAAAATACCAAAAGGAAAAACACAAGACGAATTCGCCGAAGATTTGGCGCAATGGGCTTGGAATATTATCACGCATCATTTACCCATAAAACCAACGCCACAAAAATTTGATGTAAATTTTACCGAATCTTCAATTGGGGCAGGACCAGGCGATACTGCCGAAAATTGGACAGAAACACACCATTTTAAATATGGAACACCACAGTTGGGTGTTAAAATTGCCATTTCCACGTCGGGTCAAAATATGATTTACGACAAACGAATCCCTCAAGACAACGGCGTTCAGTTTTCCACTTACGGCTTTGATGCTGAACAATATTTGCGTATTCAATACGACATAGATTTCGGCTATAAAATGTTATTGGAGTGGAACCTTAGCCCAAACCTACACCATTTAGCAAATGGCACGCTACATAGTTTTGCAATACACGAAGGTGATTTTCATACAAAATAAAAATCGTTAAATACTACTAACCAAATTGCAATATGGAGCAAACGCTAATATCTTGTGAAGCTACTTTTCATTCACCTTTGGGCTAGTAACAGACTCTACGAAGTTCATGGCTTGCAATATCTCGACAAGTGAGGCAACAACTTGTTGATTGTTTTTAACTGTAACTAATAAGGCTTCCATACGAAATAAGTTGGTTTTATGGCGAAAAGTTATGGAAAATTTGGGAATTGGGAAAGAAGAATAAAACAAAGTCCGCAAATTTGGGGTGGATTTGCGGACTTTGTATGAAACAGATTTTATCGTGCAGTTAATTACTTTGTAGGATAGAATTTAAGATCTTCTGCTTGAATTTCATGCACATAATCCTTCCATTCTTCCTCCGAATAATAGTCGAATAGATTCACACCACAAAATGGACAAAAAGAAATATTGAGGAGGCCTAGCACTCGCATCAAAAGAACCTGTATAACCACCTGTAACAAAAAAACGGTATGCTGATGTTGTTTTCATTTGAGGGGTTATAGTTTTGGGTTTAAAAGTTAACTTACTCGTAACTATTTTTTCGTGATATTTTACTATGCGAATATTAAACATGGTTCTTTTGTCAGCCGTGCAGAATAATTGAAAACTAGAACAGCAAAATCTCATTTTTGGAAAAATTATTTATTATATACGTTAAACATAGAAACAATGGTGCGTTTGATATCAAGATTTACTAAGAATTATAACGATACCGTAGTTTCAAGGTTCTCTGTAATGTAATCGTTCACAAAAAGTATAGATTTTATCCAAGTGATATAATTATCATCAGACAAAATTTGTTTAGCCAAATTAAGCGTTTCTTGTTCCTCACCTTGCGTAAGCCGACACGCCCATTCATACAAAATATTGTTAGGCTCTTTTTGCCAAGCAGCAAGTTGCATTCTATAGGCAAGTGTATTAGTAGGAACATTATTTTGTTCGTCTATGCCCAAATACCACTCTGCAATGTGGAGTATTTTACCTATAAAAAATAGATATACCGCATTATTATTGAATAATGGATAACTTTTGCAGAAAAGATACTCTAATAAACCTGCAAAGTATATATTTTCATCGTCAGAATATTCTTGTTCTAAAAGAATATCATGAAGAAGATACATCAGGTTTATTGTATACCTCGAATCTGTGGGATTGGCTAATACTAAATCGTATAACAAACCAACTGCCATCGACCATTCTTTGTTGGCAATATGTGTTTTTATTTTTTCTTCCATGAAATATTTGGCATTTGAAAACGCCGAGCCGTGGCTTGGTGTTTTTGTTATTCTGACCGATTTAATAATACTTCTAAAAAATGCTCTAATTGAATACTAAATGACCCTTCTTCAGAAAAGACATCGTCATAAATTGTTACTTTTTCTTCAGTAAAACTTGGCTTTCGCTAAAAAATATGGGCAAAAAACGAATTAAAATACTTAGTCCAAAGCTCTATTTTACGTCTCAAATATGTAAAATAATGTGTGGATAGGTAAAATTCTGTTACTTTTGATCTATCTGTTGCAATAGGGATCAAAATCGTATGCCAATACTATGCTAAATGTAGCCTCAAAATATGTGCCTTAAAAAAACATTTTTACTTTAAGGTATTACTACCACATTGCTTATTATTGGTTTATCGTAAAGTAGTTTTCGGGGAATGTTAGGAGGACTAAAGAACAGCAACTGTCCCTTATCATCTTTAATTTTTCCATTGAAACTAAACGACAACTCACCATCTGGAGCATGACCGTATAGCCGTTTAAGAGAATACCCATACTTAGTTGAGTATGTTTGTTGAGGAAGTATTTCAACAAACTTATCGTAATTACGCACATCTGCTTTTACTCGAAACCCAATTTGTACTGGATAGCCATTATCCATTAAATTGGGAGTAGCATTAAGCCAAAATTTGGGATTGCTAACCAGTATCGGAAAGTCAAAATGATTAGTCAGTGACAGTTCGATACTGTCGGAATTGTTAACCATAGAAATGTTAAAAGACATAAGCGCCGCATTTTGACCAAATACCTTTACAACAAATGTGCTGTTAACTAAAATAAACAATGCAACGAAAAAAGATTTTTTTGCTTTCATTTTAAAATTCTTGGCGTTAAATAATACAATTACCACACGGGGTTTGCAGGGTTACTGTGTTTGCTTGCAATGGGGTAAATCTTGTTATGATATTTGAGATGGTGTTTGATAAGCAGAAAGTATGCTCCTTGCCTAAAACTTTGCTCCATCTTTGTCAACTAACTCGTTAATAAGCTACTCCCAAAACTTATCTCCATTATATTGAGCATAAAGTTTTAAAAAGTTAGTAAAGTTGTCAGCAACCACTACCCAATCATGGCGATCATCAAACGGAGTGACTACCATAATTTGCCCATAATTATTTGCTTGAGAATTACAGTTAACCATTAATATATCAGAATCGCCGCGAAACTGTCCAATTATTAAGTCTGTAATTACAAAATCACGGGGTCGGCATTCTATTTCCCCTTTAGTGTATAAGATTGCATCTTCAGGCGATAAGATGTCGAGTCCCCATTGTCCATACATAATATCTCTAAACAATTCGGCTCTGTCAAAGACTTTCCAAAATCTTTGCAGGTCATTAGCGATGGTTATTTGGGGGTTAAAAGTAACTTCGGAAGGTGTGGCAGGAAAAAATGAACAGCGTAATAAAAATGTACCTAACTGCCCATCCTTGTTAAGAGGATATTTAGGTACTGTCCATTCTTTTTTTGTTTCTTCGATAACAGTTATTATATCGGTCATAAATGTTAAAAATTACTCAAAGATTAATTAAATATAGGCTGTACAGAATGGAATAAAAAGTTCCCCCGACTTTCAATCAAAAAATCAAGCGACTTTTTCGCGTTTTTTGGATAGCTTTATGTCTTTTAATTTGATGGTTTCTAATGCTTTTTTCGTTTCCTCTACCGAAAAA
>JAEUUX010000169.1 GCA_016787295.1 Chitinophagales bacterium | reverse complement strand
TTTTTCGGTAGAGGAAACGAAAAAAGCATTAGAAACCATCAAATTAAAAGACATAAAGCTATCCAAAAAACGCGAAAAAGTCGCTTGATTTTTTGATTGAAAGTCGGGGGAACTTTTTATTCCATTCTGTACAGCCTATGTTAAGAGGTTGGAAATTATCGACAGGACTAAACGTATAAAAATGTACGCACCCATCTAGCATTTTTACCCAAATACGGAAATAGTTGGCTGAATAACTACCAATAGGAACGATAAAGTACTGTTGTTTTTCCTGCTTCTCTATTCCCAAAACCTCTTCTATGGTTTCTTGTCCATGCCCCGTTATTGAGGAACTTAGTGTTTGCCATTCGTTGGTTATGATAGAACCGCCTTGTACTAATTGTACTTCTAAGCGATAGCCAAGTGCCGTGCCATTTATTACTTTTACTTTGACAGCACCATATCCTGGCACAAATTTTAGTTGATTAGTGGTCGTTTGTTGAGGGATAGTATAGGTGTGGAAAGCTGGATAGCAAAAACCTTTACGACTAATACTAACAGTGTAATCTCCAGCGGGTATATCCCAAATGTCAATGTTACCAGAGGAAATAACAACATGGCTACTATTCTCCCATTGAATATCTATTGCAGGATAGTTTCCTATCTCCACATCGATATAGCCTCCCGACTCGCCGCAAGCAGGTACTATAATGGCAGGCGGTGGCGGCGCGAACTGAGCCCAAAGGCTATGTGTAGACACAAAATAGAGCATGGCTATACATAGCCAAAAAACAAAGGCAATTTTATTTTTCATGAAGAATGGTATTCTTATTTTGGGGTGATAGAATGACATTACAGTTTATTTGACGGATGGAGGTAGTATTTCTACGTGTTCATAGTAAGGAGGGAAATTTTTGCGACGTAGCGAGTCTGTTATAGTAGACGGAATCCATAAACCCTGATGTGGAAGGTTTAAATCCCTTAGTTGCACATTTTGAAGGTTATAAATTTCCATATCCCCCCATTCGTTAAAACGATATATTTGGGGAGCTGAGACACCTAATGTATTTCTTGAGTTTTGACACAAAAACATCACTCCCTCTGGCAGGATTTCTAATTTATGGTAATACCCACTCATACTAATTATATTAAATTGGTAAAAACCAGCTAATCCCCATTTTCCTGTATTACGATTCATCCTTATATAGATAAAAACTAAGGGTCCCTTATCCACACTAGTATATCCGATAAAAGAACAATGATCACCGCTAAGTGCAATATTCATAAAGTTTATGTGTTTAATTTTCTTGCTCATTGTGCTATCCCATAGTACAATTTCTTTTCTGTCGCGATGTAACACTAATGAAGGATAACGTTGTAAACAAAAACTAAGCGTATCTTTTCCTCGTGGTATGGTTTTAGCAACAACACAATCCTGTGCTAATAGTGGCAGGATATTAAACAGCAATAATAAGAATAGTATTTTTTAAAGATTTGGTTGTTTCATACATTGTTTCATTAGTTGAACAACAAGTGAATTGAGCAACGATTTAAATAAACGTACATCGCCAATAATTTATTTTGTGCTACCTAATAATTAGGCAATTTTGAACCATCTATTACCAACAAAAACTGTTTTTCTAATGGTTCAAAGTATTGGAGTAAGGTATCGAAAAAGTCCTTACCATATTTCAGATAAAAAGGAATAAAATTGTCGTGGCGCTCTTGCAGGCTATTATTAGGAAACAGTTTTTGCTGTATGTGTTGTATTTGCTCAATAGCAGTGTCATGTTTGCGTTTTTCGGCGCGGCGCAATTTTTGCTCCAAATTTTCTAGCGATTTGAACATTTTACTTGCTTCTGCTGCCACAGAGTCTTGCAAACTTGGCTCTATAGTGGTAGCTTTTGTTTGTATTTGTGTAAATAACTGCTCCAATTGTGCTTTTTCGCGACTCAAATCGAGTTCGTGTGGCGAATTTTGCGCTACATAATCGGTAATGATTTGCTGTATGGGTTGAAAAAGTTTGGTGGGTGTGATGTCCAATTTTTGGAGTTTGTTGGCAGTTGTAGCATCTATCCACAAGACAGAAGGACGCAAGAGCAATATAGGATAAAAAGCGCCATAATGTTGTATAATTGGTTTTTGCTGCAACCAATAAGCCAACTCTCCGCCGCCGCCAATATAGACGACGTTGGGCAAAACGGTTTGTTGGTAAGTTGGGCGTAAAAAGACATTGGGGCTAAAACGTTCAGGAAATTGGCGAACCTCGTTCACTATTTCGTTTTTTTGCCACTGTTTTTGCTCGGCGCTATAATGCTGCTGTTCTTCGTTCCACACTATCCTTTCACGCTTGCCATCGGTCAAATAAAACAGATTGATAGGACGAGCAAAGGCTTGTTGATGATACTGTTGTGCTGCTAATTGTTGGTTAGTTTGTTGTGCCAAAAAGAAACTTGCTTTGTCCAACAATTCGGTTTCCATGATTGGCGCAAAATGTTGTTTGAGTTGTGAGTCGTCTTGCTGTATTATCAACAGACCATATTCACCAAAAAGTTGGTGCAAAAACAATTGGGTTGCTGTTGCCAAATTGTCTGCTGCACTGTATGATTGCTCGATATAGTCTTGGATTTGTTGTGCATTATCGCCATCGCCCAACAATTGCAATAGTTGTTGAACGGTATTGTCCAGTGTCTCCAAACCCAAACGTCCCACGGATCCACCTTTTGTTTGCTGCCACTGTAGTTTTTGGTTAAAAAGGTGGATATGATTAATTTCCTCAAAATCATGGTCTTCGCTACCCATCCAATAAATAGGCACAAAATGGTGGTCAGGAAAATGTTGGTTGAGTTGTTGACAAAGGCGAATGGTTGCCAAAATTTTGTATACAATATACAATGGTCCTCCAAAAATATTTGGCTGATGCGCAGTGGTGACGGTTAGCGTGTTGGACTTTGCCAAAAGTTGGAGTTGTTGTTCGACCGTTGCATTGGGCAATAAACTGTGGTATTGTTTTGCCAATATTTGACAAAGGCTTTGTCGCATATCGGCGGTGTAGTGGGTTTGCATCTGTCTGACGGCTTTTCCGATACCTTGTAAATTGCAAGGAAATTCGTAGAAAGGACGAACTTTGTCCGTTTCTGCTAAATAATCTAAGACAAGTTGACTGAAATAATTAGTTTGGGCGTATGAAATTTTTTGGGTTTGCATGTTTATTGTTAGGCATGTTTGGGTACAAAAAAATTATAGCTGTAGCAATGCCACAGCTATAAAGTTTCCATCATCTGAAATGGATATATCGCAAGGCAAGAGTTGTTCTTGACAGTATACTTGCGGAATATGTAGCGCGTTTTTGCGAATTTGCAACTGCTCGACAGGCAATTGCAGTTCTTCGCCAATAAAAGTATGATAGTATTTTCGCAATACTTCGGGCGGATACTGTTCGTTGTTTGTTGGTAATTCCCAAATTTTGTATGGCACTTTATCAAGTTGTGCGGGGTGAAGCGTAGCTATGGTGTGTAGATATTGGTCGGCAAAAAAAGTGCGCGTATGTAGCATTCCTATGGGCGTTTGGACGATAGCGGACTGTTCGTTATATGGCAGAACACACAAATCTAACGGACGATAGCAAGGCGGATAGTCGTTTTTTATGGCTACCTTATAGGCACTTTCTTTGCAAGACCATACTTGCCACAAGGCTCGGTGTGGGTCTTTTTGTTGGCGGATATAATCTTGTTCGCTTGGTGTGCAGATTTTCTGTAATAGGCGCGGCTGTTGCGCTTTACCCTGATTGTCGGGCAGCGAAAGGTCGATGAGGTCGTTGCCAAGCATATTTTATTGCGGACTTTGGTAGGAAGTGCTAATGACTTTGAACGTTGTGCGGCGGTTTTGTTGGTGTTCTTCTTCGGGACACTCAACACCATTGGCGCAACGGTTCACTAATTGTGTTTCGCCATAGCCGCGCGCCACCATGCGGTCGCTTTCTATGCCTTGCGAAACGAGATAATTCACGGCGGCTTGTGCGCGTTGCTGTGATAGGGTTAGGTTATATTTGTCGCTACCGCGTGCATCGGTGTGTGATGCCAACTCTATGCGGATATTGGGATTTTCGCGCAAAGTTTTGGCTAAGGTATTGAGGGTTGGTTTGGCATCTTCGCGAATGTCATATTTATCCAAGTCGTAGTAGATGTTTTGCAAAACAATTTCTTTGCGCTGGAAAATTTTGTCCAACACTAATTCCGTTTGCACCCAAACGGTGTCATTTTTGGCGGTATTGGCTTTGCCTTTGGTGCTAACTTGGTTAGTTTGTGTAAAATAGTTGGCTTGTGAGGCTGCGAGTCGGTAATCGGTTTCTTTTTCGACCTGCAAAGTGACAATGCCTTTACTGTTGGCTACCAAACGTTTGGAAATAAGGCTTTCATTATCCAAACCCAACACTTGCACGATAGCATCAGGAACAGCGCCCATGCCTATTATGGCACTTGCGGGGTTTTCGGAGTCGGCTAATAGCTTTTGTTTAACTGCCACTTTGAGCATATACACCGTTTCGGGTGCTTTGGCGGGTGGCAGCGGAATAGTGACAACCGTAATGGGTGTATCTATTTTTTTGACAATAGGAACAATAAATTGGTAAATATCATCGCTGCCTTTGCCTCCTGCACGCGTAGAACTGAAATAACCAATTTGTTCGATACTATCTATGATTTCGGGACGCAAAAAAGGCTCAAACACCAAAGAAAAATCATCGGCGGGCGAATTGATAGGACTTTTGAGGTTTTGTGGATTATGCCATTTTTTATCATCTTTGTCTTGTGTGGCAACAAAAATATCTAAACCTCCCATGCCCAAATGTCCGTTGGAGGCAAAATAGAGTTTGCCGTCGGGACTGATATAGGGGAAGCCTTCGTAGCCATCGGTGTTGATTTCGGGACCCAAATTGCGCGGGTCACTCCATTTGCCGTTTTGCTGCATTTCGACATAATAAAGATCTTTTCCTCCGAATCCACCGGGAGCATCGCAAGAGAAAAAGAGTTGGTTGCCACCAAAAGCCAAATAAGGTTGTCCAACATTGATGGTATCAGTATCATACAGCATCAAAATGGAAGGCAAAACCCATTTTCCATTTTCGTTTTTGTGGGTCAAATAGATTTGACAATAATCGTCTTGGTCAACAGAAGGACTACCACAAGCAGTGAAATAGATGAGTTGGTAGTCACTTGTAAAAGTCACTACGCCTTCGTTGTATTCGGTATTGATAGAATCACCAAACTGCACAGGATTGACATAAGAGTTGTCGCGCTGGCGCTTGGCAACAAAAAGGTCGGAATACTCTTTGCCTGTCCAGCCGTAGGTGGTTTCGCCGCGTGCCTCTTTTCGGTCGGAGGTGAACACTAATTGGTCGTCCATATAAGGCATGGGTGCAAAGTCGGAGTTAGGGGAATTGATGCCTTGTAGGTTACGGACTTTGTAGTTAGCGGGTTGCTTGAGCCATTCCAAGGCTTGGCGACAGGCTTGTATTTGTGCAGAGGCTTTGGCGCGCTCTGTTGGTTTGCCCAAAGAGTATTCTTTGAACAATTTCATAGCTGCTTCGTATTTGCCATTCGATTGCAGCATTTTGGCGTATTTGAAAGTCAATTCGGGGTCGTCGCTGTATTCTAATGCTTTGTTATACCAAATTTCGGCAGCTTGATTTTGGTTCGAAAGCCGATAACATTCAGCAATTCGGGCGGCGATATTGGAGCGCTTGAGTGGATTTTTTTCGTCACCATATTGTTTGGTTAGCAATTCGGCGGCGGTGTTGTATTGTTTGGTGCGAAAAGCGGTGTCTGCATCTATGGGTGATTGGAACAATTTGGCACAACCATACCACAAAAGGCAACATTGTAGTAGTAATAGGAATCGGTATGTTTTTAGTGGCATTGGGTTAAGAAATTTGGGGAAATTGATGGGTTATTGTTTGATAAGAGAAAGCGAAAGGTGGTGGGTATTGTCAGTAATTTGTACCCAATATAAACCATTCGGCAGATTTTGCAGGTCGATGGTGCGGTCGTTGAGAGAATGATAGGTATCTATGAGTTGTCCATTGGCATAAAATAGCTGAATGGTCGGCTGTTGGAACTGCTCAATTCCCACAATTTGACAACGTTGAGCAGCGGGATTGGGCAAAAGTTGTACTTTGGGGCGAATGCTGTGGGTAGTAGCATTGGCATTTGTGTTGGTGATGATATATTCGGTGGTGGAACAGTTGCTAAGTTGCACCATACCTTGACACGTATAGAAAGTAGGTGGCGGAGCATCACCACAACCTGTTACCGTAATGATGTCGGTGCTTAGGTTGTCCAAAGGCGTATAAATAATGCAGTCGTCATTGAGGTAGGTAAGGGTGGCTGCCGACGCATTGTGAGTCAAGAAAACAGTAAAAAGATTAGGTTCGCCATTGTGTTGCAAAGCATAGCCCAAACCACCACACAATTGCAGGGTATCGCTTGTTTCGAAGAAAAATTGGGTGGGTTGTGGTGTTTGTATGGTATCTATGTCTGCCAAAACGATGTGGATAGTGGCGTTGCCGCACGTACCGCTGGGGTCGCATGCTTTGAAGGAAAAAGAGTCCCAAAAACCTATGCCTTGTTGTTCATAGTCAAATGTGCCGTTGGCATTGATGGTGACATTGCCCGCTGTGGGTGGTTGGACAATGAAATAGCTCAAAGGGTCGCCATCAGGGTCAAAAGCAGGGAAAGATTGAGCTTGTAGACCGCCTACGCTGCAAAGTGTGTCGCTCTGAGCAATGGGGGTGCTATTGATGCCGCAGTCGACATAAAACACATAGATACCTGTTGTGCAACTGATTTGGGTGGCTTGTGCGCAGGCTACAATAACGGTATCTATGCCTTCGAAATTGCTGTTGGGAGTGTATTGGAATGTAGGAAAAAAGTTGATGTCACCCAAAAATTGCACCGTTCCGTGTGTGGGTGCTTGGACAATGCTGGGCGGATTCCATGTCGGGTACCCCAAAGTGTCGGACACAAAAGTAGAGTCGCAAGAAATAAAATGACTTTGGGTGAAAGATGGTTGTGCGGTTGTTGTTTGAGTGAAAATCAACCATAATAGGCTTGTCAAAAGGTAGTAGATAGGTTTCATAGGTAGGTAGGTTTTAGGTGGGTTTCGTGGGTATGCAAAGTTGTTGTACGCTGAGTTGAATACGCTTTTTGGGGTTTTCATGCAAGCTACTGTTGCGAGCGTTGGAAATGCTGGCAACAGTAGTATTTTCAATTTGGGACACTATTTCGAAGGGCGAAGCTCGTTAGCGATGTGGCGGGTGGCGTTAGGCAGTGCGTAGCTTGCGAAGCCCAGAACAGTCCGACCGCCAGGGAACGCCCAAAAAATAAAATTTTAGCGTTATATTATGGCGTAGCTAACTTGCCAAATCGACGATCTCTTTGTTGGTAGTCGATAATGGCTTTGTATAGTTCCTCTTCATCAAATTCGGGCCAATACTTATCGGTAAAATAAAGCTCGGTATAGGCTATTTGCCACAAAAGGTAGTTACTGATTCGCTGTTCGCCGCTGGTTCTGATGAGGAGTTCGGGGTCGGGCAGGTTGTGTGTGGTAAGGTATTGGCTAATCAATTGTTCATTGATTTCGTTGGGGTGAATTTTGCCTTTTAGGGCATCGCGCGCGATTTGTTGAACGGCCTTGGTGATTTCCCATCGAGAGCTATAGCTAAGTGCCAAACTAAGCGTAAGGCGTTGGTTTTGGTGTGTGGTGGCTATACCTGCTTGCAATTCGCGCACACAAGCGGGCGGAAGGGCTTGCAGGTCGCCAATGGTATTGAGGCGAATGCCTTGTTCGTTGAGTGATTTGATTTCTTTGCGCAAACTGCTCACCAATAGTTCCATCAAGGCAGCTACTTCGGCAGGTGGTCGTCCCCAATTTTCGGTCGAAAAAGCATAGAGGGTGAGGTATGGGATACCCAAATGGGCGCAGGTTTCGGTGATTCGGCGCACCGATTTCACGCCTTCGGTGTGTCCAAAGACGCGGTTTTTGCCTTGTGCTTTTGCCCATCGTCCGTTACCGTCCATAATAATGGCGATGTGTTGGGGTAGGCGCGATAGGTCTATTTGCTGTTGTAAACTCATGGTGTGGGTTTTCTGGTTAATGATGAAGCGGTATGTGCGGTGTTTTATGTTGCACTATTTAGACCTTGGGCATTGTTTTTTCTGTATAGTATACGTAATGCCTGCGGTGATGAATAGGTAGCCGTCGCGCGTGCTGCTGTCGCCGCGTTGCTTGCCTTCGATTCCGATAGGTTCGACACCCACTTCGGGCGAACGGTCGGATAGGGCGCGTGTAACAGGGTCGCCCAACAAAGCAGGGTCGACATACGTTTTGCTTACATCGTCCAAATAATCGGTGAAAGTGGTGCGATAGGCAGCTTCTGCAAAAAAGGAGTATTTGTCAAACGCCCAATACTTGATACCGCCACCCAAAATAATGGCAGGTTGAAACAATTTGTATTTTTTGCGTCCTGTAAAATCAGATAGCTGTCCTTCGGTGCCATAGTCGCGCAATTTGTATACTTCGTCCCCTAATTTAGCTTTGGGATTGAAGTAAAAAACGGATATGCCAGAAGTTAGATAAGGAGTCAAATAGTGCTTAATATCGCCAATGACAAATCTTTTGAAATGCCAATCAAATTGTCCCGATACCTCAAAAATATTGCTGCGGAAACTCAAATTTCGGTATTGTTGATAAGTGTTTTTGGAAACAGAATCGGCAGCCGCCAACATGCCAAACGATACCGCTCCGCGCACCATTACATAGTCGTTGAGCCTGTGGCGATAGAGCAAACTAAGCGCAGGACGCGATTTGGCTAACCGATTACCGGGATTGAGGTCGCCGTGATAACTACTTATCCCAACTGCGATTCCTAATTCGGAGTCGATGGTTTGTTGGGCAAAAAGTCTTGGGGCGAAACCTATCGCCACCAAAAGACCAAGCAAATAAATGGGTTTTAACATGATATAGAAACTATTTAAACCGAACGAATAAAATCAATAAAAAGTAGATATCGGTCAAATAATGGAAGTTTTTTTGGGGGATAAATGATAAAAAATGTTTGGAGATATGCTGTTTTTATAATGGAAGCGCTAATTGTTGTAGGATTCAAATAATTGATTACTATTAGTACATATTCTCTATTTTGAAACAATATAGGTTTTTTGTCAAAATCACAGATGAACCCAAATACTCAACCTTACCGTAGACTCCAAAACCAGCACTATGGTTGCAAGAAACGCAAAAAAAGAGCGGATATTGTGCCAAATAGTAATAAAACAGGAAAATTTGGGCAAAGATACGCAAATCTTGGTAAAAATAGTGGTTTTGCGCTATAATTTCTGTTTGCAAGCAATTGAAAAGCTATTGTAACTGCCAATTTGTGCAGATATAATACAGTATTGAACAAAAACATGACTTTTTGACAGCCGAATATAGACAAAAGGGCTGTTTATAAAGTTTGGTATCAAATTCGCTGGTATTGATGTGGGTCAGTAGAACCAAGCATTTTTAATCACCTAATTTATATATACAATGGCAAATTTTTCAGAACTTTTCGACGATTTCATTAACAAAGGCATGAAAGACCTTAACCAAAGCATCAAAACGGTTATTTCTAAGGTAGAGAATAACACCAACAAAAATGCTGCGAGCGCGAGTGTCAATATAGTGGAAACAGGCAATAGCTATCGTGTGGAAATAGCCGCACCGGGCTTTGCAAAAGAAAATTTTCGTTTGAGCATTGATAATGGCATCATCACCATCAAAGGCGAAAAAATTATGAACCAACAAAACAATACAGAACAATATCTGCGCCAAGAATTTTCGGTAGAAAATTTTGAACGTTCATTTAATTTACCCAAAGCTGTAGATACTAATAAAATTGATGCAAGTTATCGCGAAGGTATTTTGTTCGTTACCTTGGGCAAAAAGGACGAGTTTATTCAACAGTCGGGAATCAATATCAATATCCAATAAACGTTTTTTTTCCAAAAAACGCAATAGCGAAAAAAGAACAAACTGGGGCGCGTGTACATCGTACACGCGCCCCAATTTGATTTGGGTACATTAGCCCAAACTATTTGCTCAAACTACTTGCTTTTTCCATCAACGAAATACACTCTTGTCTGTAGCCTGAAGTGTCTGTGCCTTTAGCTTTTTGGGAGCGCACCAACAAATCGGCATACTTAGCTTTGCCTTTGAACTGCGAATCGCGCAAAAGCAAAGCAAATTCAGCCACACAACTCGCCCATGCAAAATTGTTAGACATGGATTTTTGCATATCCAAGCGTTGCAAAGGTTTTTCTATCAAACGGCTTTGGGTTTCGTTGGGTTCTTTGTAGCGGAATTTTACGGTCAATAATTCGGGGTTGTTTTTTTGAGTATAGATTTTACTTTTTTCAGGTTTTTTAGCAGGCTCCTGTGGAAGGTCGGTATCAAAATCTTTACCAATGACTTCATACAGCGCTGTTACGGTGTGATTAGCACCCAATTCGCCTGCATCTTTTTGATCATTATCAAAATCTTCTGTTGCCAACATTCTGTTTTCATACCCTATTAGTCGGTAGCCTTTGATGTGTTCGGGATTAAACTCCAATTGCAATTTGACATCTTTGGCAATAACATAGAGCGTACCAGTCAATTGATGCACAAAAATTTTGTCTGCCTCTTGCGGTGTGTCGATATAGGAATAATTGCCATTGCCTTTATCTGCCAAAGTTTCCAACATATTGTCGCGGTAGTTGTTGCCTCCTATGCCAATACAGCTCAAGAAAACGCTACCTTTCCGTTTTTCTTCTACCAATGTTTGGAGTTCTTTGGTCGAAGACACACCCACATTAAAATCACCATCGGTCACCAAAATAATGCGGTTGTTGCCGTTGGGCAAAAAGTTTTGCTGTGCGATTTGGTATGCCAAATTGATGCCTTGTCCGCCTGCTGTTGAGCCACCTGCTTGCAAACGGTCTAATGCCGCCAAGATGCTCGCCTTGTCGTTGCCCGATGTGGCAGGCAACACCTCGCCTGCTGCTCCAGCATACACCACTATAGCTATTTTATCTTCGGGACGCATTTGGGCAGTTAGTTTTTTGAGGGATTGAACAACCAATGGCAGTTCTTCGCTCATAGAACCCGATACATCTACCAAAAATACCAAATTGTTGGACGGTGCTTTGGAGAAATCTATCTGTTTTCCCTGCAAACCAATGAGCAACAAGCCATGTTTTTTGTTCCATGGACACAATTGCATTTCGGTGGTAATAGAAAAAGGATGTTCTTTGCTGGGTTGTGGATAGTCATACGAAAAATAGTTAATCATTTCCTCCGTCCGAACCATATTGGGAGAGGGCAAAGCACTGCTATTAAGGTATTGCCGAATTTGGCTATAGGCAGCATTATCTACATCTATGGAAAAAGTAGAAATGGGATTGTCTTTGGTAGATAAAAATTCATTTTCGTTGATGGTACTATAGCGTTGCGAATCGGCGAGGCGTGTTTCGTAGCGATCTATCGAATCGTTCCAAGCGAATTGTAAAGCAAATTGTTTGGAAACCTCTATAGAATCTCTATTGGCAACTTGCGGTTCCCAGTTGGGCATATTTTCTACCCATTGCAAAGCAGCTTTATTGATGTCCCACGAAACACCTTTTTGGATATGTGGTTGCGTAACTTTGCCTTGTTTATCTATGGTAAAACCAAGCACCACTGTACCTGTTATGTCGTTTTGCTGCGCCTCAGCAGGATACACCAAAGACTGTTGTAAATAAGCAGCCAAAGCCGTTTCGCCGCCCACGAAGGTAGCATTATGATATGCCTTTTTGAGGTCTGCCTCTTTAGCGGTTAATGCTTCTCTCAATAACACCAAATCGTCTTGAGAACCTTGTTGTTGGTCAAACATCAACCCTAAGCTGATGCGTGTTTTTTCCAATTCATCGGGCGTTTGAATGGCATTAATGCTTTCTATTGTCAAGTTATTGTTAAGATTGCCAGTATAACCATATCCATCTCTTTCTATACCCAGCAACCGCATCGTTTCTAAATTGAGATTGCCCACAGGTATATTGTTATCTTTTTGAAACTGTAGCAAGGCGGCGCGCGTTTTAGCCCCCAAAACATTGTCAATAGGACCAGTATCATATCCTTTATTAAGTAGGGCTTGTTGAATTTCTGCTACTTTAGATGGTGTTGCTTTGGAATCTGTTAAAGGAGCAGTAATAAGTTTTTCATGCAGTTCAACATATTCTGGCGGCGGCGGCGCTGACCGTGACGGTGCTACACTCGGCATTTTGCTTGAAGCGAATGAGCTAGGACTGTTGTACATCATGGACGCACTTTGAGACGGAGGAACAGAAGATACATAATTGTAGCGTCCGTTCTGAAAATAGCTGGCTGAAGTATTTACTGGATTAATACCCGAACTCCCCTCTCTTATAGGAACAACTTTTGCCGCTGGTTGTATAGGTTGAGCATTGGCATAAGGCGGCACATAATTAGGTAGCCCTGCTTCGTTCAAAGTCGGTGTTTTACCGACAGTGATAGTTTTTTTAGTTAGGATAGTACTATAACTAACTGGCTCTTCAATTTCACGAACTGTTGCGGGAGCTTTAATTTTTATTGCTTGGTAAGTCTGATATTCAGCCGTAATAATTATGCGCTGCGTTTGCATGGGGTTTTTCTGCGTAGCTATTTTGTCTACGCGTTGTACCCGAAAAGTTTTATACACTGTGGGTATCATTTGCCTACTTATCGAATCGATATACTTTTGTTTTGCAACTTTTTTATAAGTTGCAGGAGATCTTACTAAATTCCAAAAACAAGTATCTATTTCACGAACAGGGTCATAACAAGCATCGGTGATTTTGCCATGATAATCTTTGCGTTTAATCATTGCGATATAAGCAGGTTTATCCAATTCCTGTTCTTCGACAATACCCATTTTGCGCTGAATGCTAATATGTTCATAAGCCGCTGCCACCACAACGGTTTCTTCGATAGTTTGGTACACAGGCTGTTGATACCCATTGTAGGCTTCTTTGATAAGTATTTTTGCTGTAATCGTATCAAAGACCGCAGGTACAACCTCTGTACGTGTGCTGCCATCTTTCAACATAATTTGTTCGGTGACGATCGCCTCCTCAGAATAGTATTTACCATCGTTGAGTGTGTCGGGCAGTTGGTTGTAGTGTTTCAGAAAACCTTTTAATGCTTTTTTGGATAAAGGACGATGTTTTTTGTTGTCTTTGACTTGTCCGCAAACATTTGGTGAGGATAAACCCCAAAACAAACAAGCATACAAAAGGAGCAATAATTTAGTGTTCATACTTGATTTTTTAAGAGATGAATAATGTGTGGGGCGAAATGTTGGCTTATTGATAGTTTTCTACGGTCTGTATGCACCGCCCAAAATTTGAATTTTATTTATGGTCAGTAGTGAAACAACCAATGTAACAACGATTTCTATGACAAAGATAGCCAATATCTGCCAAAAGTGTTGCTATAGGTGTTGTTTTTTAACACATTTTTTTATCGGTAACACATAAAACGTTTATAAACAAGGTATTTGGGCTTCCAATACGAAAACAACGGTGAATTATTGCTTGGTGGAGCGTGGTGGTTTATCTGTTTTTGTGAATAAACTGCTGCAAATCAAAGCCCTCAAAATAGTTTTTGTTCATTCCTTTGGCGAAATCCCACAAATTTTCTATTTTTTGTGCCAGACTGTTCGGAATGGGATAGTTTTGCTCTTGCAATAAACGGAGCATAAAAGTATCAAAATTGTCGTTGATGAGTAAGGTGTTGAAGTTTTTGTCCATGGCGCGTTGCGTCCACTTAAACAAGAGTTCGTTTCTCCATGGTCCCACACTAAACGACATTTTGTTCCACATACCCAAATTTTTGTGGAGGTCGTAGAAAATATTGCGAAAAGTGAAGTCGTTGAGACTGTATCCAATAAACAAAGTATTGTAGTTGGTGCAAAGATGCTCTATTTCTTGATAGATGCGCGACCGAATGCGCATCGATTCAAAATAATCTTGCGAAGTAATGACCATGCGGCTGCTAATGTCGTTAGGAATGGTGATACAGCCATGAGGTTTGTAGAAAGGTACAGTTTGAGGGTGTTCCACATAGTAGTCATAGTCGGCATCGTGGCGAATGACGTGTATGTGTTGCGCTGCAAAACCGTCTTGTTGTGCTTCGGCGTAGGCTTCCTCTGCTTCGGTGCTATAGTTGGTAGTGATAACGGCTCGCCACGGAAAGGCAGTGGCGATGAAGTGTCCCATGCTGGGCTGCAAACCTTTGAGGCGTGTTTCGATAAAACGGTCGAGTCCGCCGCGAGCCGAGGCTTTGCAAGCAGAGTAAAATTCGGCAGCTTCGGTGAGGGATACGCTGAAATCGGGTTTTTCTCCACGATTGAGTTCCATCAGTATTTCCATAGCTAACTCTTGTCCCGAAAGTCCGCTGGTGCCATCGTTGCGGACACATAGGCGGGAACTGCCCGACCCAAGAAATAATACAACTTCGTCTTTGTGGATTTGCTCCAATAGTTCGTAAAAAGTGTCTAACATCTTTTGAAAAATAGTTGGTTTTGAGGTGGAATTATTGCTATAACTTGATAACGACATTAAAAAGTAGTTTTAGCTTGTGTTGTTCTAAAAAAATGACAAATGCCTGATATTTGATAATAACAATTTGATAACGACCTTATCAAGGTGTTATTTTATTATCCAAACAAACCAATTAGCTGACAAGATTACCAGCTCAAAATAATAAAAACCCCGTCGGGGTGACACGTTTATAGCCCAGAAACAATAGAATAATTAACATAAACCCCGACGGGGTGACATTATTCGACAAAACATGACATCATTTCACCCCGTCGGGGTTTATACCTTTTTTGTTTCGTTTTTTTGCTATAAACCTATCACCCTTTCAGGGTTTGTTTGAATGTTTTATCATTGTTGCCGTTTTCTGAAATACCACCTAATAATGTCGTTATCAAGTTACTGTACTGTTTTGGGGTCAAAAATACGGTTTTTTCACACATCTTGTAACAATGTAACCATATTGAAGTTGACAAAAAAAATAGCTTCGCAGTAAGCCCAAATTACTTACTACGAAGCTACAACAAGGAATATTTATTTGGGCGGTGCTGCATAAAGGAGTACTGCTATATAATGCGCTCCCACGCCGCCGAGTACAAACAAGTGCCAAATGGCATGGTTGTAATTGATGTTTTTGTTGAGATAAAAAAATACACCTACCACATAGAACAAACCACCAATAGCTAATAAAGTGACACCATGCTTGGGAATGAAGGTAACAATTTCGTTGAGATAGAACATGGCTAAAAAGCCGAAGATGAGGTACAAAATGGCATCTAATTTCTCAAAACGGTCTAAATGGTGACGAATTGCCCACTTAAACAAAATGCCAAGTCCTGCTAATATCCACACGACGATAAACACTGTTTTGCCCGAACCGTTCCGCAAGTTGCCCAATGCAAAAGGGGTGTAGGAGCCAGCTATGAGGGTGTATATGGCAGCGTGGTCGATAAAGCGGAATATTTTTTTGGCTTTGGTGTGGGTCAAGCCGTGGTATATGGTGGAACACAGGAGGGCGGCAGTGGCAGATAAGCCAAAGATAATGCCTCCCCACCATACGGCATTGTCATTAAAACGGGCTAAGGAATAGCCAAGAAGCAATAAGGCTCCTACCGAAAGCACCACACCAAAGGCATGGGTAAGATAGTTGAGTCGTTCTTCTTTTGTGGAATAATTGGGTAGTTTCATACAAAAATGGGGTTATTTTGATTAGGAAAACAAGGCAAGACCAAGAGGGTTTTTGGACTGTCAAAGGTAGGTGAAATTATTCGTTTTTGAGTATGGTTAGTGGATATTTTTTTGTTTTACGATATTTTTGGAGAGGCATGAAAGAAAATTATGCTTTTTAGAAATGTTATATCCTCCTATCGAAGGGCATCAGTAACCTAAATTTTAGGTCAGGAACGTAAAATTTTACGTGGGTGGACGTAAAAGTTTAGGTCAGGAACGTAAAGTTTTACGTGGGTGGACGTAAAAGTTTAGGTCAGGAACGTAAAGTTTTACGTAGGTGGACGTAAAAGTTTAGGTCAGGAACGTAAAGTTTTACGTAGGTGGACGTAAAAGTTTAGGTCGAGAACGTAAAGTTTTACGTAGGTGGACGTAAAACTTTAGGTCGAGAACCTAAAATTTTACGTAGGTGGACGTAAAAGTTTAGGTCGGGAACGTAAAGTTTTACGTAGGTGGACGTAAAATTTTAGGTTAGGAACGTAAAGTTTTACGTGGAAAGAGTAATTAACACTCCACACCCCAACACAAGACGCTTCGCCAAAATCATCGAAGAATCTTTTCTACTTAGAGAATCACCATTTGTCCTTTATGATAACAGTATTTCGAATAACAATAAATTGGTGTTCAGTTACACTATATTTTTGGACGAATGCGTAACATGGGTTAGTATAACTGACCGTTGTTTCTTCTATCCCATCTTTTTATCATCATACAGCAAACACCCCATTATTGCTATACCATAAATAACCCACAATCGGAGTTATGCCATAGCCTATCACCATAACAGGAAAATTGCCTATATAAGCCGCCCCAAGTGTAAGCAAAAATAACTACACAAACTGTATGCAAGACTTGTGCCATTTGTTAGAAAGGGCAAAAATAGGAACAGCAAAAACAAGGACGAAAGATAGTATAAAGAAACATGAATAGCCAAAGCATTGGGGAAATATGATGATAATACTTTGATACAGCAAAATCTATGCAATATACAAAAAAATCCGTTAAAAACCTGTACCTTTGCCACAAAAATTTTTTCTCTCTATGAAATTAAGCCTATATTGTGTATGTTGGGTAGTCTTTGTATTGATGATGGGCATTGATGTGTCGGCACAAGAAGGAGGACGTTTGCTAAAAGCCGCCAATACCCTTTATGACAATTTTGACTATGAACGTGCCATCGAATTGTATAAAGATGTGTTGATAGAAGACAATTCAGAAGAAGCCAAATTGCGATTGGCACAATGCTATCTACTTTTGGGCAATTTTGAACAAACTGCTTATTGGTATAAACTGCTCACTGCCCAACAGACCAATAATTATGACTACAAATTAGCGTATGCACAAGTCTTGCAACGTATTGGCAACTATAGCGAAGCCAAAAAATGGTATTTAGATTATGCCAAATATGACGTTTGGGGCGAAAAATTAGCCAAAAATTGTGACCTTATCCCCAATTTGCGCCAAAAAGTGGCTAATTATGAAATATCCATTCCTTCGTTCAATTCCAATGCCGCCGATTTTTCGCCCATTGCCTTGGACAACCAACTAATTTTTGTGAGCAACCGCAGCAAATTGAGTGGTTCGGTGAGTCCTGCTGCGCACTATAACGGCTTCTTGGATTTTTATGAAGTAAGCAAACAACCCGGTTTTGTTTTTGGTGTGCCGCAACGCATCAAAAGCAAAGTCAATGGTGACTTTAATGACGGTCCTGCCAGTTTTTGTAAGGCAGATAGTATGTTTTATTTTTCGCGCAACAGTGCCACCAGTAACGGCAAAAAGGTGAAAACTGCTAATAATGCAACACTCAAAACCACGCTGTACACTGCCCGCTACGATGCTTTGGGGCGATTCAATGATATACAGCCTTTCCCGTTCAACAATCCCGATTATTCCTTCTCCTATCCCGCCATTGCGCCCGACGGTCAAACGCTTTATTTTGCGTCTGATATGCCCGGTGGCATAGGTGGCATGGACTTGTATGTGTGTGCCAAAATCGATACTTTTTGGAGTCAACCTATCAACTTGGGAGCAGAGGTCAATACCCCCGGCAACGAAGTTTTCCCTTATATCGCCAACGACGGCACACTCTATTTCGCCTCCGACGGACAAGCTACTATTGGCGGATATGATATTTTTATGTGCCAACGTCAACAAGGCAAATGGAGCAATGTAAACAATATGGGTTTGCCCTTCAATTCAGCATATGACGATTTTAGCTTTTGGATAGACAACACCAAAGAATATGGCTATTTCGCCTCCAACAGACCGGGCGGCATGGGCTTTGACGATGTGTACCGATTCCAAATTCCGGGCTATATGGAAGCCCTTGCTGTGGTAATAGATACAGTGAATATAGCACCGCCCGTTGATACAAATGTAGAAAAGGTGTTTATCATCGACCAACCTGTGATAGATAATCCGATTATTAACAAAACCATCGGCATGAACAAAGTCAGCTTCAAAAGCGGCGATTGGAAACTCAATGCCGAAGCGCAATTGGAGTTGGATAAGGTAGTAAAGTTTTTGAAAGAAAATCCCGAAGTGAGTGTCGAGCTGGGCGCACATACCGATGCTCGTGGCGATGATTTTGTGAACTATGAAATTTCGCAAAAACGTGCCGAAGCTGCCCGCGAATACATTTTCTTGGAAGGTGTGCCTGCCAACCAAATCGTTACGAAAGGCTATGGCGAAAACGAAATTTTGAACGAATGTTATAACAATGTCACTTGCACCGATGCCCAACACCAACAAAACAACCGTTTGAATGTGAAAGTTCTCACGGTGAAAGGCACAGCAGTGACTGTGACGAATCCGCCGCCCTACGAAAGCATAGCCGAACCCATCAAAAACACACCCGCTATCCAAGAGTTCCCCTTGCCTGACGGTAGCACTGTTCCACCGCCACCCATGACTCCGCTCGATACTACCACTGTCATACTGCCAACACCCGCCGACACCCTGCCGCCAATGCAGTTCAAAATCATTATTGGTCCATATAGCACCATCGACAATACCACCTATTACACCTTTGCAGAACTAAACACCCCAATTAGTACCAATCAGGTAGGCAATGACAATTTTATTTTGCTGGGACCCTATCCAACTATTGCCGAAGCTGAAGATATGACCCAAAAAGTCAAAGCATTGGGAGGCAAAACCAAAGTTGTTGCTTATACCAAAGAGGGTTATGAATCCTTGTTAAGCATTAAAAAATTAAAGAAAATGGGGTATAAATAGCATGGTATAATCTCCGCTTGTCCTGCCTCAAAAATAACCAACATAACAATAGCACATATAGCGTAGGGCATCAACCCTACGCTATATGTGTTCTAGCTCTCTAAAACAATAACATCACCTTATAAACCCTCCTACCATGACAACTTTCAAAAACTTATGTCTCTTGTTTTTTCAGGTATGCTGTTACCTGACGGCTTGTGCCCAATATGGTCAAAGTACCATAGCATTACAACTAATCTTTGAACAAACGGCTCCCGATAAAGCAAAGTTAGTCATTCAGCAGAACGAAAAAATACTGCAAACGCTGTACTTAGATACCCACGACAAGCAGCGGAGCAATATGACTATCGATAAACAATTTATTGGTGATTGCCAAATTAGCCAAATCCACGCCGATACGATGGGTTTGACCATTAACTTTTTGATGGAATCGCGCGTTTATGCCGATTTGGTGCTAAAAAAACTGCCTTATTCCCATATCTTGTTCAGCAACCAGCGCGACAATGTAACTATTCAACCACCGCGCCCTATTTACCAAACCGATGACTCTAACAGTTTTAATATCAAAACAGACAGAAGTAAAGAAGGTATGAAAGTAAAGCGGATCAACAGCATTTCTACCGAGTTCAGTAATGGCGTGGCAGCCTATCAAGATGACATTACTCAACAGTATGGTTTGATAGACACCAAAGGCAACATAATACAGCCTCCCAACTATTCGAGCATCCAAGCACTACCTAAAAACTGGTTACTAAGAAGCAATGAACAAAGCATAGTCACAGACGTGAATGGACAAAACCAATTTACCTCAAAAAGTATTGAAGTGCTTGGAAAAGAAACCCTTGTATTAGTGCTACCCAACGATAGTATTGCTGTGTATTCACTCAAAAACAAAACCCTACATAATTATCCCCCAAATATCGTCATTCATGCAGAAAACGGCAATAGGTTTATCATTATTCACGAGGAAAAACATGGTTTAATAAACACAGAAGGCGAACTTGTCGTACCGTTCATGTACACCTATATTTATTGGCATAACGATAGATGGTTAAAAGTCCAAAAAGATGGCGGTTTGTATGGATTAATTGATATTGACGGCAAAGAAATCCTACCTATTATGTATGAGGATATCGGTGTTGACTATGGAAAGTTGAGTTTCGACGATGATAAAATTATGGTAAAAAATCAAGGTTTGTGGGGCGTAGTGCGTCTTGACAATACAGTATTAGTCCCTATTCGCTACCCAAATACGTTTGTTACCAAAGCTGGATATTGGTGTTGTTATGCTGAAAACGACCATACCTTTGTCATTGATAGCCTTGGGCACGAAATACTATCCTTGCCTTATTATCTGTCAGATGGCATTATTTCTTCACGGATGCAAGTTCAAAGAAAAGGCAGATTTGGTCTTATTGATGCCAATGGTAAAGAGATATTTCCGTGTGTAGCAGACCAACCCATAGCTTTTTATTATGCCAACAAAGAAGGTGGAAGTCTTCCAAGCCCCGTTGCCTGTATTAGGCAAGACCTCAAATATGGCATTATAGACACCGATGGGCATTATGTCTTGCCTGCCATTTATGACCAAATACTACCTCAATCATTTACCCCCAACTATTATCCCTATAACTACAAAGCCAACTACTATGCAGTCGTTAAAGATGGAAAAGCAGGTGTTGTCAATGCCAAAGGCGAAATCACCATTCCTATTGAATACGATGCAGTAAGTTTTGCTTGTAACGACATTGTCAGGCTCTACAAAGACAGAGATAGCAAATGCGGCTGGGCAACGGCAGCAGGTAAGATATACATACAACCAAGCCTGCCCACAAAAACTTGCCAATATTTGGAGTATAAAGCACTGACCTATCCCACTACAACTTGTGACCGCCCTCATGACCGCCATCCTTGCGATCCTATTCGCCTGCCTTGTTACCAATGCGAAAGAGAATGTCCCGAAGAAGCATTGTTAGAATATTGGGCGAGGAAGAAATAGCGTTTCTCTACCACACCCTAAATTATTCGAACAGAAATAAACTTATTTTCGAAAAAAATATCCTACCTTTGTACCTCAATCTTCCAAAAGACATTGCATCACCCAAAATCATAGTTCAACAGTACGCCAACACCGGCTATTCCTTATCTTACATACGCCCATTTTATTCATCATGGAATTTGAAACCCGCCTCCCGCTTACCGAACTGCGCGAAACAGTCGAACAAATCAAACAAGAAATTGGCAAAGTCATTGTCGGTCAAAACGAAATGATAGATTTGCTAATTGCAGCCCTGCTCGCCGATGGACACGTTCTGATAGAAGGTGTGCCGGGCGTAGCCAAAACCTTGACCGCCAAACTATTGGCACAAACCCTCGATACGCACTTTTCGCGTATCCAGTTTACGCCCGACCTAATGCCGTCCGACGTATTGGGGACAGCTATTTTTAACTTCAAAACATCCGATTTTGAGTTCAAGCAAGGACCCATCTTTGCCAATATGGTCTTGATAGACGAAATCAACCGCTCGCCTGCCAAGACACAAGCCGCCCTTTTTGAGGTGATGGAAGAACGGCAAGTAACCACCGACGGCAAAGCACGCCTATTGCCGCCGCCTTTCATGGTCATTGCCACCCAAAACCCCATCGAGCAAGAGGGAACCTATCGCCTACCCGAAGCACAATTAGACCGTTTTTTGTTCAAAATAGAGGTCGGCTATCCAAGTTTGGACGAGGAAATCGAAATTTTGGAGCGTTTTCATCAACCCAACGCCATTATGAGCATCAACAGTGTGCTGGCTCCCGAACAGTTGTTGCACTATCGCCAACAGGTCAAGCAGGTGCATGTCGAAGCCCACCTATTGAAATACATTGCCCATTTGGTGCAACAAACCCGCAACAATGCAGCTATCTATTTGGGTGCTTCGCCGCGTGCTTCTCTTTCGTTGATGAACACCGCCAAAGCCGTTGCTGCCATGCGCGGGCGTGATTTCGTAACACCCGAAGACATTCAAAAGGTAGCCTTGCCCGTCTTGCGGCACCGCATTATGCTAAGTCCTGAAAAAGAAATGGAAGGCATTAGCGCTGATGATTTGGTGAATGGCTTACTAAAAAATTTGGAAATACCGCGATAATGTTTGGAGATGTACCACAGTAAAAAATGCTTGTCTACCCTTTGCTTTGGGTGCGTATAAGGTTTAATACCCGAAAAACAAAGCATTGAAGCCCAGTTTTAGGCGCACAACAAAGCGTTTTTGGTGTTTTTGCATCAACCCAAATAGCAAAAAACTACCAAATCCACAGACAAACGAATGCAGCGAGTCATGGGACAATTGCTCTACCCAGTCATATGCCATACTCGTCTCGGCTTTGTTGAGTTTCCGACTTTATGACCATCTTATTCAATACCATACATTAGCATTAACATCGTTTGACAGGTGTAGGTAAGGTTTTTCTTTGACCCACCTTTCTGAAGGTTTAACTTAAATTACATTGAACCTTCTATTCTGCTATTATTATTCCCAATTTCCCACTACCGTCGCACCTCAATCCTCGCCACCCACGAACGCGGACAAAAACAATACGAACTAACCGACCACATCCGTAACAAACTAAACCTGCACCATCTCCTCAAAAAATTTGGTGCAGGTTTTAGCGCCCATAATCCAATAAAAAGCAGTATATTTGCATTATAATTCCCCTCCTCGCCACCCACGAACGCGGACAAAAACAATACGAACTAACCGACCACCTCGGCAACGTCCGCACCACCTTCTCCGACATCAAACAAGCCGTCACTCCTAAAAAACACACATAATGAATGAATAGTGTTTATATTTTTATCATTACGGAAGAATCTGACCACTTTAGTTTCTCTGAACAATTAAAGAAACTATTAAATATTGGAGATTCTAATCCTAGCGGCTTTGCACAA
>JAEUUX010000208.1 GCA_016787295.1 Chitinophagales bacterium | reverse complement strand
ACTTTTGCTAAACATACACAATCCGTGCGACCAGGGCGTTCTAACAAACGCAAAAAAAAGCCATATAGAGCAGTTAATAACTACACCCTTGTAAACTATAAACGGGTGGCGTAAGTGCTTACCCTAACTTAATGACATTGCGATGGGGGGTGGGGCAGGTGTTGGGATGTCTAAGAGGTTTTCGTATAAATTTACATCCATATCATCGAAAATATAGGACAAAACGTCAAAATCCCCGTCATTGTCAAAATCTTCTACTAAAAAAAGATCATTATAGTTATAGTAGGGATTTTCTATAGGAGCTAAAAATAATAGCATAATGTCTATAAGGTGTTGATTAAACGAACCGTCATTGTTTTCATACCAAGATATAGTTTGAAATGGAAAAACAGCATCATCAGTATATAGACTGCCCAAACTTACCAAATCAGCATCACCATCATTATCTATATCAGCAGCTATTAAATCAAAACTTGTTGCTCCAAGATTACCATTTTCTATTATTTGGGCGCTACCAAAATTCCCATTACCTTGGTTTTCGAACCATAATAAATTGTCTCCCAAATTACTCATAACTATATCCTCTCTTCCATCGTTATTGATGTCAGTAGTTAATATTTTAGCATCAGCATTGATGGATAACAGATTAGAATTGTTTAGCTGAACTTCGGTAAAGTTGACGCTTCCATCATTTGTATAGACATAGGCTAAACCTTCGGACGATAGAATAGCTATAATATCTTTGCTGCCATTGTTGTCGAAATCAATGATGATGATAGGAATATTAAGCCATGATGATATAGTATCGATAGGAAATTCCTCGCTAAAGTTACCATTACCATTGTTGGAGCGCCACGTCAATATGCCATTTGTTTTTTGATGATACACCACGTCGTCATCACCATCATTGTCAAAATCTGTCATGTTTATATAGATAAACTCTGGTTCAAAGGAAAGCGGAGGTTCGTTGTCTACCACAAAAATAGTTTGGGCATTACTGAAATTACCACTGCCATCATTGGCATAATAATCCACATTGCCATCGAAACTATTTGCTCCAACAAGGTCGATATCTCCATCTTGGTCTATGTCGTTTGGAAACATTTTGCTGTATTGAGCAAAGTCGACAATTTGTGTTCCATCACTAAAATTGCCATTGCCTTCGTTCTTATACCAAACTATTCCATTATCATCAAGTATAATAACGTCTTTTTTGTTGTCTGCATCTACATCGGCGGAATACATGATTGGTAGATAGTATAAGTTGGGGTTATAGAGATATGGAAAATCCTGCGCAGGTGCAAACGAAGTCTGCCCCAAAGCAGCAGTACTCCCAAACAATAGGATAAACAGACTACAGCAAAGGTGTAGCCAAGGGCGGAAGGGGGGAAATGTGTTTCGCATGTTACTTTTTTAATTGTTAATGGGTGTGAGTGTAACTCATTGCTTTTTTGTTGTCTTTTTGCGGGCTAAGGTAGGATTATTTGGTTAATGGTGCAATAGGTTAATTAAGTTTTATGTAAAAAAACCTCAAAGGTCAATATATTAGTTTTTATTGCGAATAGTAGGCAAAGTTGCAGGACTGTTAGATGGTAGTTTGGGTTTGGCGGGTGTTTTTGAGGGTATTTGGTTTTGTGATTTAGGGAATATGCGGTGGTCTTGGTTGCCGCCGCCGGGAATGGTGTCGGGGAAGATGAAGGTTTTGCAGCAGGAGCTGAGATAATAAGCTGTAGTATCAGTTTCTTCGTATCTAAAAGGGCAAACAGTAGCTGTTTCACCAGGAGCAAAGGCTGTTCCTGCTTCATTGCCAAGTATAACATTATAAGCTACTCCTGTATCGTATGAGGCTAATAATCCTATGTTTTCGTTGCCGTTGTTGGTTTCAATGTGGAGAAAAGGTAGTGGCGATATATAGTCTACCAATACATCAATAACATAACCACCATAGTCGGTACTATAATAAGAGCTGACGTGTATACCATGTAATTCGCAAGCATCATAAATATTCATATCAATGCAGCCTGTATTGTTAGCGAAATTGTTGAGTTCATCAAGGGTATTAATATCCAGGGTGATTGTTGTGGGATAATTGATAGCTGCTACCGTTGTTGCCCCAATAGATAGCCACCACCACCAGTTGTTACTTGATATCCGCGCTCCATTGCTATCAAAATATAGATATGTTTGGTTGTAATTGGGACTATCGTTGTAGTTTGTAATATAATAGGTAGGGTCATTTATTAGTTGTATTAGGTTTCCTGCATCAGCTTTACATTCAACGATGTTGTTTTGCTTTGTTACCAAACTAACAGTATAAGTACCTGTTTCTTGGAAACTATGTTGCGGACTGTTTTGTGTCGTAGTGGTGCCGTCTCCGAAGTTCCATACGTAAGCATTGGCGTTTTCGGATTGGTTGAGGAAAGAGACACTTTGCCCTTTGCAGATGCGGAGAGTGTCGATGGTTTGTGGACTGGGTGTGGTGGTGAAGGCGGCGATAGAAGAGGAAAGTGGAGGTGGTGGAGCTACAGTATATAATAGGTTTTCGAACCAACCTAATTGGTTGTATTGGTTAGATGTAATGATGTCATTATCGCCATCATTGTCTAAATCAGCAGTGCAAATAATGGAGCTAATCCAATAACATTCACCAATAATCTTTTTTTCACTAAAATTGGCTGTGCCATCGTTTTCATACCAAACCATATCATAATACAAACCATTATCCTGCAATAAAATAGCCATGATGTCGTTATCCCCATCATTGTCTAAATCAACAAAAGACAAATTCGGTGCTTCTGAATCAATATTGGTGTCGATAATTTGAATCTCACCGAAATCCCCATTGCCATTATTTTCATACCACATTGGTTTTTGTTCAGGGTAAAATAATGAAACTACATCATTATCTCCATCATTGTCTAAGTCAGTAGAAAGAAAATTGTAAGCCTGTACCGTATCTATAATTTGTTCTTCGTTGAAATTTCCATATCCGTTATTTTTTAACCAAGCCAAGTTAGGTGAATCAGTAAAAGGTAAAGTAACTATATCATTATCCCCATCATTGTCTATATCTGTAGGAAGTGAGTATCCAACAAAATATCCTAAAATAATTTGTTCTGTACCAAAATTTCCAATACCATCGTTTTCGAACCAAGCAATATAATGAGAAAAATTTAATAATACATCATTATCTCCATCATTGTCTATATCTGTAGCATATACAGCAAATAGAATATTTAAGTTAGTGCTAATAATGTGTTCTGTAAAATTTCCAATACCATCATTTTCGAACCAAGCTACTATATTATCATCGTTGGAGGCAGCTATCACGTCCTTGTCACCATCATTATCTAGATCGGCAGTATGAATAGTTCCAAAATAATTTGTATTAGCAATAGTTCGTGATGAATCAAAATTGCCATTACCGTTATTTTTAATCCAAACAAGTCCTTCGTATGAAATTTTACTGCATATTATGTCATTGTAACCATCATTGTCTATATCCGTAGCTAAGACGTATACAGGTTGTATAGGATTATTTACAATCTTCGCAGGCGCAAACGAAGTCTGCCCAAAAACAGCAGCACTCCAAAACAATAGGACAAACAGACTACAGTAAAGGTGTAGCCAAGGGCGGAAGGGGGGAAATGTGTTTCGCATGAGAACTTTTTTTAAAATTGTTAATTATCAATTGTTAATTGTTAATGATTTTGGTCGGGCGGAAGGTAGTTTGGGTTGGGCGGAAGGTGTTTTTGGTTGGGCGGAAGGTGTTTTTGGTCAGGCGGAAGGTGTTTTTGGTTAGGCGGAAGGTGTTTTTGGTCAGGCGGAAGGTAGTTTGGGTGGCGTAGAAGGAATGTTTTGTTATTGTTAATGGGCGTGAAGGTAGCGCATTGCTTTTTTGTTGTCTTTTTGTGGGCTAAGGTAGGATTATTTGGTTAATGGTGCAATAGGTTTATTGAATTTTATGTAAAAAAAACCTCAAAGGTCAATATATTAGTTTTTATTACGATTGATATTGGGTTTGGGGGCAAAGATGTGGAGCAATATCCACATAATGAGTTACAAAATTTACCGTAGCCTTCCAAAAATGATATGGCTGCCCCAAATTTTGAAACAGCCACATTCCTAAAGAAAATACAGCGATATGGTATAATAAGTTGATAGCTTTTCTACAGATTTTTACCCAAATTGTTCTACAGCTTGGTATAAGGCACTGACAGGCAAACCCATAACATTGAAATAACAACCCTCAATACCTTTGATGGCGACTAAACCTATCCATTCCTGCACGCCATAACTGCCTGCTTTGTCATACGGTTGATAGTTGTCAATATAATAAATAATTTGTTCGTTGCTCAATGGTAGAAAATGCACTTTGGTCAAAACAGAAAAAGAATGTTGTTGCGTTTCGTTCATCAAACAAACACCGGTCACAACATCATGTGTTTGGTTAGAAAGTTGCGAAAGCATATCAATAGCTTCTTGGCGGTTGGTGGGTTTGCCGAGTATTTGCCCGTTGAGATGTACAATGGTATCTGCGGCGATGATAAGCGGATTAGGGAATTTTTTTTGCAATACTTGTGTTTTAACGGTGGCTGCTTTTTGTTGTGCAATATAAATAGGAATTTGCATAAGCGGTAGGTCAGCAGGGAAATTTTCATCGGTATTGGCTACAAGCACTTCAAATTTCCAATCCAATAATTGCAACAACTGTTGGCGGCGTGGCGATTGAGAGGCTAAAATAATGGAATAATTCATGTGTTTGGCACTATTTAAACAATAATTTGCGATGGATTAGCGGTGCAAAAGTACGCTTTTTTACAATAGGGTAGGAGAGAGGCGGATTTATTTTGCGCTATCTTGGGGGTATGTTATAGTATTTATACTGAATTGAAATTACTTTTCAGATTTGATAATGAACGATGTTACGTACTCGTCTCAAAATGCAACATCAATTAACGGCAATTTACCATTCCTCGAAATACTATTATCGTAAGCATCAAATGGTGATTCATCTTTTTTGCTCACCCAAAAATTAGCAAAAAAAGGTGTTCTTTTTCGAGTGGATTCGTCCGGCGTGCTGTGGTCTTTGCTTAATTTTGTGGTAGCAAGCAAATTAGTAAGTATTTTGTCTGTTTTATCGTATTAGCTACCACAAAATGTAGGCAATCGTTGAGGCAGTTTATCGTATTCGTTCACTTGTCAGCGACTTTCATGCCTCAACGACCGAAACAGCACTATTTCGCACAGCGAAAATAGTGTAGGTAGAGGCACGTTTTTGTGACCACAATTATTCGGCTGTCAACATTTTACAAAATCCGAATACTGTATTCAATTTAGTATATCTGCTTTTTTTCCTAATTTTTTGAACATAAGCATGCAACGATACACTACTAAACAACAAAATTGTTGTACCTTTGCCGCTTAGTCCTAAACAAACAAAAACCATGAAACAACTGATTATTATTGCCGCTATTTGCTTACTTTGGGGCGGTGTGGGCAGCCATATTTTGGCACAAACACCCACCACAGGGGTAGCCAATAGTGAGCGTTATGCACGTGTGCGTATTTTTACCGACCGCGAGGGATTGGAACGTTTGGAGCGTTTGGGCGTTGCTGTTGACCATGGCTACTATCGTCCTGATGTTTATTTTACTGTTGAGCTATCCACTACTGAATTGCAGCGTGTGCGTGAAGCGGGTTTTCAATGTGAGGTGTTGATAGACGATTTGGTGACCTACTACCAAGAGCGAGCCGCCACTTATTTTGAGCAAGTTAGACAAGGCACTTTGCCCTCCGAAACAGCTCGAAGTAGTGCCTATTCTTGTGTGGAAACTAACGTAGCAAATCCCGACTATCCTGTGCCTGCCAACTTTCAATTGGGTAGCATGGGTGGTTATTTTACCTACGAAGAAGCTATGCAACGTTTGGACGATTTATCCAATCTGTATCCCGATTATGTGAGTTCGCAAGCACCTATAGGCGATTTTTTGACACACGAACAACGCCGTATTTATTGGCTTAGAGTGTCGGACAATCCTGCTACCGACGAAGCCGATGAACCCGAAGTGTTGATGACCGCTGTACATCATGCTCGCGAGCCGGGCGGTTTGTCGCAAATGATATTTTTCCTGTATTATTTGCTCGAAAACAAAGATACTAATCCTGAATTTAAGTTTTTGTTAGACCACACAGAACTCTATCTTGTTCCGATTCTAAACCCTGATGGCTATATTTATAACCAAACAACTAACCCCAACGGTGGTGGATTTTGGCGCAAAAACAAGCGTGACAATAACAATGATGGCAGTTTTTCGGAAAACAACGATGGTGTAGACCTTAACCGCAATTATGGGCATTTCTGGGGCTATGACGACAATGGCTCCTCACCCAGCCCAAGTAGCGCTACTTATCGTGGCACCGAAGGTTTTTCTGAACCCGAAACCCAAGCTATGAAATCGTTTTGCGAACAACACCAATTCCAAATCGCCCTCAATTACCACACCTATAGCAACTTGCTCATCTATCCTTGGGGACATATTCCATCATTTTATACGCCCGACTCTGCCTTGTTTGTGAATTTGGCGAAGGTGATGACCTACGAAAATAACTATATCTACGGCACAGGCGACCAAACGGTAGGCTATGTAACCAACGGCGACTCCGACGATTGGATGTATGGCGAACAAGATACCAAAAACAAAATCCTATCCATGACTCCCGAAGTTGGCACACAGGGAGACGGATTTTGGGCTTCTCCCGACCGTATCATTCCACAATGCAAAGAAAATGTGTGGCAGAATCTTCATCTTTTGCGTTTTGTACATCATTATGCACAATTGACCACTGATAATTTGCCTTACTTTATTCAGCAACCTATAGCATCTGCAACATTTAAGATACAGCGTTTAGGGTTAAAAGACAATGGAACGTTTACTGTTTCCATCGAGCCATTGACGGGTATTGCCTCCATGACCGACCCTATTACTTTTACCGATTTAGATTTGTTGGAAAGTGCTACGGCTGCTTTAACCTATTCATTAATGACCGATTATGCAGGCGAATTTAGCTACAATTTGGTTGTCGATAACAATGAAGGCTTAGTCCAAAAATATCTGATCAAACAATATTATGGTTCTGCGAATACCATTTATGCCAATACTTGCGACAATATGCTAAGTTTTGAAAATAGCGTTTGGGCTGCCACCATTGACGACTACTATACCGCACCTGCCTCCATTACGGACTCTCCTTTTGGCGAGTATGCAGACAATACCTATTCCACTTTATTGTTGAGCGATGTTATCGACTTGAGCAATACCAATATCGAAACTGCCAAATTGGATTTTTGGGCGAAATGGGACATCGAAAACGATTACGACTATGTACAGTTGCGAGCTTATAGCCCTGTAGCAGAAAATTATTTTCCTTTGTGTGGCAAATACACCAATGCAGGTGTTAATGATCAACCTTTCGACGAGCCTATTTATGACGGCATACAAGCCGAATGGGTCAAAGAAACCATAGACCTCAGCGAGTTCATTGGGCAAACTATTCAGTTGGAATGGACTTTTGGGTCTGACGGATTTGTGACTGGTGATGGTTTTTATTTTGATGATTTGGAAGTATATACCACTTTGTTGGGTGTTGGTACACAAAATGTTATCTTACCAAATACTCACATAACAGCACAACCCAATCCTGCTAACAAAGAAGTTACTATCCGATACCAGCTACTCGAGGCTTCCGAAGCCACTTTGTATTTGCATAATATTGTAGGACAAACTGTTATAAGCCATAAACTGCCAACACAACAAAGCCAATTAAACCTTTCCACCGCCCACTTGCCCAACGGAACGTATACCTATTATATACAAACACCCAAAGGCAAAACTGCTGTGCAGAAATTGGTGGTGCAGCATTAAACTCAATATGAACAAGGAATTGCAAGTTTAGTATAAAATAACAAAAGGCTATCTCTCCAACTATAGAGATAGCCTTTTGTTATAGAGTATAATGCTCTTCAAAAACACCCAAGACACCCAATAATCAAAATCGGAGCGAGTCCAAGACCGTCAATACTCGTTCCAACATGGCATCGGTAAAATCCAAGTGTGTGACCAAACGCACCATATTATTTCCAAAAGTGACTGTTTTGATGTGGTGTGTTGCCATAGCATTCACCCAAGCTGTGGCACCCACTTTCGGGTCGATTTGCAACATAATGATATTGGTTTCGGGCGTGCTTACTGTGCTAATATATGGATATTGCTGTAAGGCTGTTGCCAGTGTTTTTGCTCGATGATGGTCGCTTGCCAAACGTTCGATGTGGTGTTCCAAGGCGTAACTACCTGCTGCTGCTAAGTAACCTGCTTGTCGCATACCACCGCCCATTACCTTGCGAACGCGCCGCGCTTGACGAATGACGCTGCCACTGCCCACCATCAAAGAACCCACAGGACAACCTAATCCTTTGGACAAACAAAAATTGAGCGAATCGCACACCTTGCCAATGTCCTGTGTGGTATAGCCTTGTGCCACAATAGCATTAAAAATTCGCGCCCCATCGATATGCAACAACAAACCATTTTGTTGGCAGGCTGCATAAAGATTTTGTAGTTCGGCTAAAGTATAGCAACTACCACCTGCCTTGTTACAGGTATTTTCTAACCAAACCATGCGCGTATGTGCGAGCCAATCAAAAGGAGGGTTTATCAGACTCGCAATTTCGTCGGCAGCCACTTTGCCTTCAGCTCCATTGGTCAGTCGCAATTTGATGCCCGAAAACAAGGCAAAACCCGTGCTTTCGTATTGGTTGATGTGCGAGAAATCGTGCGTAATCACTTCATCTAGGGCTTGAGTATGCACTTTTAGGGCAATTTGGTTGCACATTGTTCCTGATGGACAAAACAAAGCGGCTTCTTTTCCAAACAAAGCGGCGGCTTGCTGTTCCAATGCCAAAATGCTGGGGTCTTCGCCAAAAACATCATCACCCACCGGTGCCGACTGCATAGCGGCTAACATAGCTGCGGTAGGTCGTGTTACGGTGTCACTTCTTAGGTCAATCATCGAATATTGCATGTGTTTTTGGCGCAAAGGTACTATTTTTTTACTACATAAAGCGCAAAAAAACTATGCCTATTTTTGTTTAAACATGACTATATTGATAGTAACGATGAAAAAACGTTTGTCTTTATTATGTCAATAAAACCTTTTAAAAAGCTTCATTATTGTCACAAAACTGCTAAAAAGCAGAAAAAAAAGCAATTTTGTATACAAAAAAGCCTATTCCGAAACAATTTGCACGATTTTTGATATAGAAAACTATCTTTGGTATATCCATTGGACAACTATTCCTAAATCAGCGCTTTTATGCAATTTTCCTATACAAAAATAGTAGTTTTATTTTTCCTATTGGTAAGTTATAGCTTTTCTGCTATGGCACAAAAAACCAATTTTGACAAAATTGTACAACCAACAGACGTTCGTGCCAAAGATTACCGCGAATTGCTGGTACAATTGGCATGGCTCAACAACCCCGATAACGAAAATCTTACTAATGCCGTCACCATAGAAAGAGAACGAGTGGGTCTGGAAAAACAGAACTGGCTCAACAACCTAACAGGCTCTTTCAATGTCAATGAAGGCAATATTTCGCAACAATCCAATTCTTTTTTTCCGCGCTACAACTTCAATATCTCCATGAGTGTGGGAACACTTTTAGCCACTCCCAAAAAGGTGAAGATAGCCAAAGAACAAGTTAAAATGGCAGAAAACAAAGTTAATCAACAAAAACTAAAAATTCGTGCTGAAGTACTTCAACGCTATGAAAACTATCTTTCTGCCATAGAAATCCTAACGATAAGAACCCAAGCTGTTGAGGATATGCGCACTTTGCAAACTTTGGTTGTACAAAAGTTCGAACAAGGTTTGTCTACTGTCGAAGAATATACCGAAGCTCTAAAAGCCTATAACCAAGCCGCCGAAGCCAAGGCATTGGCAGAAAACAATGTCAAGCTAACCAAACTTATGGTCGAAGAAATGATTGGATTGCCATTAGAAGAGATTATGCCAGTCAAAAAATTCGATACCACACCGAATCCCAAATATACGCCATAGCCTTGTCAATGCAAAAAACAATAAAAATAGCCCTACAGAACCGAATGTTGTGTAGGGCTATTTATTAATTATAAGGCTATTCGTTAATATCTATATTTTCTTGAAAAATCAATTCATCTGTATCCAAATTCAAGGCGCACAAATTGCCCAATTCGGGGTGATGTCCCTTATAGGCGCAACCCGCGTCTATGTTGAGTGGCAATATACTTGTGCGATAATACTGCAATTGCTCTTCAATATTGCGACGTGGCAAGGGCGTATGTCCATGTACAATTCTATAATCTTGCAACCATTGATATGGAATAGTATCATACCATTGTCGTATCCATATCATGGCATGATAATCTTCTAAAAAATTGGGATTTGAGAAATTAAAACCAGCATGAACCAAATAATGGGTGCGCGTTTTGACATAATAGTCCATTTTTAGCAACAGCGAAATGTATGAATAAGGGATTTTTCGCACCGAATCGACACCAAAACTATATAAAGTTTCATCACCTCCATTCCGCAACCAAATTGCCTCATTAGAGGTTGTATAACTTTGTAACAGCATAACTTCATGATTGCCGCGCAAACATTGCACTTGATAGCCGTTGTCATACAATTGTTGTATAATGTCTAACACACCCTTACTGTCGGGTCCTCTATCTATATAATCACCCAACAAATACAATTGGTCGGTGTGAGTAAGATGAAGACGGTCAAACAATAGGGCGTAGAAAGTTTTCGCACAACCATGTATGTCCGAAATGACATATTGAGCCATAGATACTACATTTAACGGGCGAAAGATACGCACATTTTAGCAAAAAAATACCAAAATCATGCAAAATAGCACAAAATAACCTAATTTAACCAACAAACAGCACAATAATTAATTTTTTGCTGTCAGGAAATTCATTATCGACAAAACCCAAACGCCAAAAAAACCTACTGCGTTGGCAATAGGTTTAGGAGTTTGTAAAACACTTTATGGATATAAATTATCGAGACATAAAACAATTAGTGGATGGCAGTGGTTTCGCTGCCTTCTTCGAGACTAATAGGTTTTTGGGATACGATTTTCCAAATCAAAGGAGCTAAAGTTGTCTCTTGGTTGTTGAAACGAAACTCCAACTCTCTAATATACAAATCCACATACTGCGGACGAACACCATAGAATTTGGTAAGTTTAGATTTGGCATAGTTATAAAAATAACTTACAACATTATCGTTGCTGAGGTTATTAGCAGCTTCTTGTTGTTGTCCTTCGGATAAAACAGTGCCGGTGGGAGTTTGTCCTTCAACTTCTGCACCAACAAAAACATGTCTTCCTTCTACTGACAAATGATAATGAATGGTGTCGGGTTGTGGATTGAGTGTCAAACCCAAATTACGATGCCAGCCAATATAAAATTTTTCAGGCGAAGGATGTTCTGCCAAAAAAATTTCATACTGACTATGTTGATAGCTAGCAATACTTTCACGAATAAAACGATAATACTTATTAACCGTATTGCGGTGTATTTTCAGTTTTTGGGCAGTATCGATAGCCGTTAATTCAGACGCAAAGCAACCAATGATTTTTTTTATGCGATGCTTACTTAGACTATTAATTTTCATACAAACAGGTTTAAGTTAATTAAAGAAAAAAATAGGAATAGAAGACGAAACAATAGGAATTAAAAAAAGGGTGTAAAATACTAAACAAACACTTAACACTACCAAGAAACAAACCATTAGTAGCGCAATAGAATAGATGAAGAATTGATGAAAAATAAGAACATAGTACAACAAAATGTAGAAATTGCACTATATTGAGAGCAACATACCTCAACTCAATATAGTTTGAACAACTACAAAATACTGTGAACCGATGCCTTAGCTTCATACATGCCTGAAAACGGGTGCAAGTTACAACGTTTTTTTATTTTTTTTACTATTCTGTGACAAAATTAACAAAAAAAAACACTAAAACTTGCTATGTTTGTCAAAATATAAGTCTCTCGCACTCCTATGCCATTTAAATACAACTATTATGCTCAACCCATTAACCGACCATCGCCTACCAATGTAAGTATACTAATTAGCTCAATAACTTATCCAAAACGTTACTATAGGGCGATTTTTGGACTACAAACCAATACAAATGCCTAAAACACTATTTAGGAAGTCTCCTAAAAATGTTTTTGTATAACCCAATGAAAATATCTACCTTTGTGCGAAATTTGTTGCGATAAAGAACACTTTGGGGAATAACTTGCATAGCTTTTTTGTTGCACCAAAATTTTTTTTTCTGAAAAAAACACTTAAATAACCTAAAATCCAAAAAAATCGCATAGCTTTGCCCTAAAAAATTTTTTTGACAAAGCAACCTTTTTGTTTTACCAATCGTCAACCTAATGAAAACAGCCCTCCCAGAGGAAATTTTAGAAAATATTGAACGCTACATCCGCCATAACGAAGACTATTTTAGGCGAATCGCAACCACCGTTGTTACCGAAAATATCTCGCAATATCCCATTTTCGTTATTCATCGCGAACCACAACTTGTCATAGGCAAACCAATACCCAACACCGAACAAACAAGCGAATGGGCGGTCAATGTATCTTTCCTCGAAGAATTTGTCAAACGAAAATTGTTGCAAGACAACAAAATAGAAACCTTCAAAAATGCCTACCAAGATGTCCAACGTTTTTTGTGTATCTTTGTAGTATTTGGCAACGAAAATGCCAATTTCTTGTTCTATCCCTACCATGATGAGGGTTAAAATATTTTTTTTACACAAAAAATAAAAAAAAAGTACAATTTTTACCAACTTTTCACAATATCTATTTACCTTTGGACGTTTTCTGAACAAACCAAAAAAATCTTAGTCATTATTAAACACCTAATCTTATGCGCAGATTGTTTACAAGACTTTTATTTGCTGTGCCGCTAATTCTTAGCCTAACAGCACAAGCACAGGATATACACTTTTCTCAGTTTTATTCTGCTCCGCTTCTATTGAATCCTGCCATGACAGGTAATGTGGCAGAAAGCTATCGTGTTGCCTTGTCCTATCGCAACCAGTGGGCATCTATTCCCGCTCCGTATTCAACCGTTGCAGCATCGGTCGATGCTTCCTTATTGGGTTGTCAGTTGGGCGTTGATCACGTTGGAGTAGGTCTGGCTATCTCCAACGACCGTTCAGGTGATGGTTTGCTCAATGATTTTACCTCAATGTTGTCTTTGGCGTATCACAAAGGATTAGACCCCGAACGCCGCTACATGCTGTCATTGGGCGGTCAGGTAGGCTATACCCAAAAAAGTATTGATATTACTAAATTGTTGTTCGAACGTCAAATCGACCCAAATTTAGAACTTAATTCTGCTCTTCCTAATGGCGAGCCTTTCCAAAACAACCGTTTTGACTATATCGACCTACGCGCAGGCGGTATGTTCACGGGTGCCCTTAATGAAAATGCCAATGTATACTTAGGTGGTTCTTTCTATCACCTCACCAAACCACAAGAGACTTTCCTTACTCCCGAAGCCTCCAGCGCCGAGAAAAACTTGTTAGACCCACGTTTGGTATTCCACGGAGGTGGTTCATTCAACTTAGGCACACGTTTCAACTTGTCGCCAAGTATGATTTATATGAGCCAATCGGGTAGTAGAAACATTGTTGTTGGTACGGCATTTGGCTATAGTTTCCAAGAACGCGCCCGTCGTTATTCACGTGGTCGTGGCGGACGTAGCAGCAGAGGCAACTCCGAGCAAGGTTCTGCTTTATACCTTGGTAGCTGGTATCGTATGAATGATGCAGTTATTCTCCTTTTGGGCATTGACTACCAAAGTTTCAAATTTGGTTTCTCATACGACATCAACGTATCTGGTTTGCGCCAAGCCACTTTGAGTCAAGGTGCAGTAGAATTGGCGTTGAGCTTTACAGGCAAAATGGCAGAATGCAAACGCGAAGTGCCAACTTATTGTCCACGTTTCTAAAGTGTCAATAAAATCTCCTAACTATCTCTGTTAAACGCCGCAGTGCTAATTGTAAGCACTGCGGCGTTTTTGTGCTATAGAATCTTAAAAAAAAGCGAAATGATATGAAAAAAGAGCAAGATATTGCAAACGGCGAAGCGCGTTAGGGATTGGAAGGGCAGCCGTTAGGCTGGTGCTTGCACCGAAGCAAAGCGAAGCCCTGCAAAGCCCGACCCCAGCGGGGAAACGCCCAAATAATTAACCTTTGACAAACTACATGAAATTAATAAAAATACCAACAAAAATCACTGCCAAAACCACCAACAACTCCCCAAAAAAGCACTACCTTTGCAGCAAAATTCCAAGTATGTCCTTCTATACCCGCTTATTTCAGGTTGCCGCCGCATGGAACATCATTGCCGCAATAACAGTTTTTGGGTCGTTTAAAAAACATTTTGTTCTATTTTACAACGTCACTATCAACAAAAATCCACACTTCCTCTTGTGGTTATACCACTACAATTTCTGGCTAATTGTCTTGATGATGGGTGTGGGTTATTACCTCGTTTCGCGCAACCTCCAGCAGAATTGGGCAGTTGCCTTGATTGGTGCCATAGGAAAACTCGCCATCGCTTGCTCTTGGACATACCTCTACTGCATAGGTATTGGTACAAAATTATTACTACTTGGCGCAATAGGTGATGCCATTTTCGCCCTATTTTTTATTCACTTCTTATGGAACATAGACCAATTAAATACTTAGAATCGCCGCTCCAATTTTCTCTTTTGCTGCTACTGCTTGGGTTGTTGTTATTTCTGCCATATTTGGGTAGCGTCCATTTGTTTGATTGGGACGAGATAAACTTTGCAGAGTCGGCGCGCGAAATGATATTAACCCAAAATTTTCATACTGTCCAAGTTGCATTTAAAGCTTTTTGGGAGAAACCGCCGCTTTTCTTCTGGCTACAAAGCCTTTCGATGCACCTTTTTGGCATCAACGAAATGGCAGCTCGATTACCCAACGCTCTTTTTGGGTGCATGAGCCTGTTCACACTATACCACATCGGGCGAAATTGGCACAACGAAAACACAGGACGCTGGTGGGCAATGCTATACATGGGTAGCTTTTTGCCACATCTCTACTTCAAATCGGGCATTATTGACCCTGTTTTCAACTATTTTATTTTTGTCAGCCTATTCTTTTTGTCGAAAGTACTACTTCCTTCCACACAACAGCAAACAACACAAATGCGATTCCTATATTGGATAATGGGCGGAGCAATGGCGGGATTAGCCCTGCTCACCAAAGGACCCGTAGCCCTTCTGCTGTTATGCCTTAGTATCGGAAGTTATTGGACGGTGCGATACTACTACGAACGACCTGCTGTGCAACACATTGCACAGCAAATCCAACAACAGCTACTGCCCTGCATAGCCGCACTCCTGACGATGCTTTTAGTGGCTTCCCTCTGGGTAATTAGCGAAATCCAACAGCACGGAACGAACGTACTTTTCCAATTTATCGAGTACCAAATTCGCTTATTCAGCACACCCGACGCAGGACACCAACAGCCTTTCTACTACCATTGGGTGGTGGTGTTGATAGGTTGTTTTCCGCTTTCGATATTGGCTTTGCCCCAATGTTTCCAGCCAAAGCACACGCCAGACACCAACGACCGTCACCTACATTGGCTAATGATGTCCTTGTTATTGGTGGTTTTGGTGGTGTTTAGCATTGTAAAAACCAAAATAGTACATTATTCTTCCCTGTCATACTTTCCCCTTTCCTACATAGCCGCGCGCCATTGTGCCGCACTATATTCCCAAAAAGTAAAGATGAGAAGAGCTACGCAAATAATGATTGCTGCTATCGGAACAGTCTTTGCATTATTGTTGATAGCCGTTCCGTTGGTGGGAATGTACAAAAATGCCATTATACCCTATATCAAAGACCCTTTTGCAGTCGGGAATCTAAGCGTAGAAGTACCTTGGTATGCCACAGATGCCATAATTGGCGTGGCTTATTTGGTGGCAGTATGGGTAGCAAGTGTCCAACTAAAAACAAAAACTGTTGGAGCAATTCAGCTACTGCTCGCAACTACTGCTATAACGCTTTTTACTTTTACGACACACATTGTCCCCAAAATAGAAGCGCATTCGCAACGAACATTTATCGATTTTTGTCGCTCAAAAGCAGGGCAAGACGTGTATATAGAGACCGTTGGTTTTAAAAGTTACGCCAAATATTTCTATTTTCAGCTACCACCAAACCATCTACCCCCAAATTACAGCGATGAATGGCTATTGACCGACAAAATAGACAAAGATGCTTACCTAATTACCAAAACTCACCGCAAAAAATTAGTCACAGAAATTTGTCCAAACGCTGTTTTGTTAGAAGATAAAGGTGGATTTGCTTTTTTTGTGCGAAAAGCTGCGCCAAGAATGCCTTAAGTTAATGCAGTAACAGGAAGAGCATTCGTGCGTATTGTTTTTCCCAAAATGGAATACAAAACCCTTATTTCAGCACTATTTTTTGCAAACAACATAAAGACAAGAGCATTTGTGAGTATTGTTTTTCCCAAAATGGAATACAAAACCCTTATTTCAGCACTATTTTTTGCAA
>JAEUUX010000157.1 GCA_016787295.1 Chitinophagales bacterium | reverse complement strand
TGTATTAGTTATTATTCTTGGATTAGAAGTCCCTTCTCCAACAAGCCACATATCCATTATTTTTACATATTGCTCCAACCCATCCAAGTCAATAGCTTGTATGGGTGTATTGCTAGCAAACTGATAAGGACTAAGCATAGGGAATTTAGCTGCAATAGGGTCTAAACGTTTAAACCGTATCCCCCACGCATCATAATCACGGTTTTTGTAGTCATAAAAATTACCTTGTCCGTTACCTTGTACGCCTTTGGTTTGCTCCATCCCATTAAACCCAAACCTATAATCCCCCGTACTCACACTCCGCGCACTCTGCAACATGCCATAAGGGTAGTAATTATTGAGCGTGAGGCTGCGGGCTTTAAAGTTGTCGTTGTCGGTTAGGAGGTTGTAGGGTACGGTTACGTCAGAGTTGCCTTGGGCGGTGTAGTTGCTATTTAATGGAGGTGTGTCTGTGGTTTTGTTTCGTTTGATGTCGGAGAAGGTGGTGCGGACGTTGTTGAGGTGGTCGGTTAGTTCGTAGTGTTTGTTGGTGAGCTTGGGGGGTAGGGATAAATTGATTTTTTATGGGCGCAACATAGCAGAACAGGAGGGGTTGTCCTGCTCTGAGAGAATTTAAGAATATACTAAAATTTTATTAAATTTGGTAAAGATTCACTATACCAATAATCAGCATCTTCTTCTGTTTCTATCAATAATGTGAATCCTTTATTGGGTATAACAATATCTTTATTATTAAAAAACAATACATATAACATTGAAAACCTATTTTCACCTTTTACATAATAAGACAATGGATAATATATTGACTTACTACCATCTTTGAAAATACGTATTTGTAATGGACTCCCAAAGATTGAAATAACATCACTATATTTATTGTTAAAAATACCACCATTTATAACAAGAAAAAGTGAAGCTCTAATATTATTATCAGTTAGTATGTTGCATTTTTTATTATTGACACTATAATTTATGTATTCATTTATAACATTAATTAATTCATAATCAATGTTAATATCTTTTCTATTATGATACAAACGTTCAGTTTTGCAACCAACGATACTAACACATAGTATTATGCTAATCACGGTTAGGTACTTTATTGCCATTTTTATCATACTCTTCTTTTATTTTTGATTTATTATAGATTATTTGATTACCTTCTTCTGTAAAAATAGTATTAGTAGAATTTCCCATTCGAGCTTTCCCTTTCCAGCTAATAAACATATTTTCTTTATCGGACTTTAATACCTCGCGACGCGTAATATCTAAAATGGGGTTACCCTCTTTACTTAATACACTTAAAGAATTAGGAATATTAGTTGTTAATACATTAGTCCGTATCGATGGTATACTTTCATCGGGGTTTTCAGACCAATCAAGCAGATGAGAACCGTTATGTCTTGACCATAATTGATGAGCAGCGATTTCATGCACAGAAGATGTGGTACCTAAGTTATCACTCGATAACCAAATCGAGTTATCTGGAGAACGTTTGTATCCAGATCTCGTACCGTCTGGAATTCCTTCTTCAGAAAAAATTAAATTCGACATTATTGAATTCTGTCTTATTGTTTTTCCACCTTCAGCTATATCATCAAGACGAATAAAGTTTTGTTTAGCGTCATAATTTTCGCCCACATTATTTCTCGCTTTAGTTAAAGCATCTTGATATGTAACAAATTCCCCTGTTATAACAAATACAACAGGATGCATATTGCCATCTGGACCCATTGCATCTGATGGATGTTTATTTAAAGCTGCTTGTAAATATGCTGCTTCTTTACCTATAGTCTCTTCTCGTGTCCCTTCATTTAATAGCTTAGAGTTTCCATAAAAATTGAGATTAATTGTAATAGTAATTGTTCCGTTTGCAAAGCTTGGCTCTCCTGATTGTCCAGTTATGTCGTTAAGTATAATCGGGTTGTCATTAAAATTCACAAAAGGACTTTGCGTAGGAAATTTGCCAGCTAAAGGATCCATATTCCACCGCTTAACCGCCCACGTATCATACTCCCAAAACCGAGCAGTAGTATGCTGCCCCAGCCCACCCATTTTATTATCCTGTTCCTGCCCTTGGTAGCCAAACCTATAATCCCCCGTACTCACACTCCGCGCACTTTGCAACATACCATAAGGGTAGTAATTATTGAGCGTGAGGCTGCGGGGGCTTTAAAGTTGTCATTGTCGGTTAGGAGGTTGTAGGGGACGTTGTCTAAGGTGTAAGGTTGTCCTGCAAGTGTAGGCGCGGGAGGGTATGGGGAACCATGGGTTCCTTGTATAATATAGTTACCTAACTTGGGTGTGTCTGTGGTTTTGTTTCGTTTGATGTCGGAGAAGGTGGTGCGGAGGTTGTTGAGGTGGGTGGTTAGTTCGTATTGTTTTTGTCCGCGTTCTTGGGTGGCGAGAATTTAGGTGTAAAGGTAATTAGTTTTTTCATGGGCGCAACATAGCAGAGCGGGAGGAGTTGTCCTGCTCTGCTTTCCGCACTCAACAACGTTTTTTAACTTATAGATGTGTTATTCCTGTTTTGGGATAAGAGAATTATCAAACAAATACCGCTCTAACCTCGGTACAGGATTAGCACCTACTGCACGACGAATTAACTGTATGCCCTTTATAAAGGTTTTAAGTTCCTCAGAATCTGGACACATATCTAAATACATATCAGGATTGTCATAAGATACAATACTAGCCTTACCTTGTTTTGAAACAGAAATTCTCCATTTCTCCATAGGGTCATAAACAGATGCGTTGCATTTTTCATGTAATTCTTGCATTCCATGAGTTAAATACATTTTGTTTTTTATTATAAAATCAAGTATTTCTTTTATTTGTTTTTTTGATGGATGTAACACTATTATATCACGCCTTGCATTTGCCAGATATTTTAAGCGCGTTTCAAGTGTAAACTCATTACCTAATGAATCTGTAACACTATCATAAAATCTTATCCAATAGGCTATTGGTTTTTTGCGCCCTACCCTAATTAATATATGATTTGAATACGGATTCGACATTGTTTTTATTTCATTCATATATATATTTAACATGTAACCAGATTTATTTAAACTAGGTATTTCTTTAATATCCTGTCTTTTTTCTGTAGTAGACAAACCACATTGGTCGATTTTTTTATCTAAAAAGTGAACTCGTTTAGATATTGTACAAGAAGAAAAAAATGCTATAATAAATAGTAAATATATTCTTTTCATTAAATTTAATTATTTGCTTTTACTTGGTTAATAGAAATAGAAGGAATGGAAGGTGGAGTTGCCTGTCTATTAATTTGGTTTATACCTTTGTTCAATTGAACGGGCAATAATTGCGTTCCTTGAGGACCAGTATTTGATGGAAAATGGATATTATACAGTAACGCATTGCCATAGTCAGTATTTTCTTCATCCCCTTCTGTAGGAATTCCATTAAAAGAAATAGGCGGGATTTGCACAGTTGTAGATAAGTTTTGATTAATAGCATTGCATTTATCGCACTTAGCCCCTCTTTTACCCATATTTTCAAATACCTGAGTAGCAGCAACTTTATAATCGTTGTATAAGTCACTAGTAGAGACATAGGGATGTTCTAATGACCATCCATGAGCTATAGTTTCATGCAAAAGCGTTCTAGCTACTAAGTTGCTTTCCCTTCCGTTCAAATACAAGTTTATATATGCTTTTTGGGTTGTAGCTCCCGATTCTGTATTTCCGTTAGCAGCATGATGAGATGCTACTACATTGATGTAATACCCCTCGGATTCATCAGTTGATTTTTTTTGTTTGTCAACTGGATTTAATGTGACTTCCAACCGCACCTTTTGTCCGTCATTAGTCACCCATTGACTGTTATTGGCTAATTCTTCCATAGCCACTTTGGTTTCCTCGATAAACTTTTCAGGTATTTTCCCTATATTGTTAGGTACATATACACTTGCTGTAAGAGATAAGGTCACTACGCCATCCTCTACAGATTTTATAGCCCATTCTTTTCCATCTAAATCAATACCATCAATAGGACGATTACTAGCAAACTGATAAGGACTAAGCATAGGATATTGCGCTGCAATAGGGTCTAAACGTTTAAACCGTATCCCCCAAGAATCATAATCACGGTTTTTGTAGTCATAAAAATTACCTTGTCCGTTACCTTGTACGCCTTTGGTTTGCTCCATCCCATTAAACCCAAACCTATAATCCCCCGTACTCACACTCCGCGCACTCTGCAACATACCATAAGGGTAATAGTTATTCAGCGTGAGGCTGCGGGCTTTAAAGTTGTCGTTGTCGGTTAGGAGGTTGTAGGGGACAGTTACGTCAGGGTTGCCTTGGGCTGTGTAGTTGCCTAACTTGGGTATATCTGTAGCTTTGGCTTGTTTGATGTCGGAGAAGGTGGTGCGGACGTTGCCGAGGTGGTCGGTTAGTTCGTATTGTTTTTGTCCGCGTTCTTGGGTGGCGAGGAGGGGAAATATACTGCAAATGTACTGCTTTTTATTGGATTATGGGCGCTAAAAGTTGCACCAAATTTTTTAGGAGATGGTGCAGGTTGGTTTGTTGTTTGATGGCGAAGAAGGTTTGCCGAGGTGGTTGGCTTTAGTATATCACTTTACCACTATAATTGGGGAATATGAATGACAAAGTTCTATCACCTTATTGTTTTTCTCCAAGGTGCCTCTTACCTCAAGATAAAAAACACCTTTTTCGCAAAAAGTAATCGTATGTAATTCTCTGTTATTAGAAATATGCTTGCTATCGATAAAATTTACCCCACGAGGAATATCTTTACCCAAACGGTTGAATACATATACATTTGTACCGAAATTATAATTACTAAAACTGTTTATATGTAACTCTAATAATTTTACAGTATCACAAGGATTTAAGTAAACAGTATCTGCAAGTTCTTGTTGCCATTTATCTATCAAGTAACATTTCACACTATAATTATTGTCTTTTTGCCCAATTATATTGCCACTTTCGTCACAAGAGACTCCATATATTATACAATTATCCAAACCTATTAATTCATATTTCGTAATTACTCTTTTATAATTGTAAGTTTTTTTTGCATCAACCATATCTTCAGAATATGGATGCCATTCAAAAGGAAATCCATTTTCAATATTATTAGCTTGTCTTTGTAGTTGTATGGAAAGTGGGATATAATAAGTATATTCAAAATTATTATTATACTCAGAAACCCAAACTACATCAGTATCATAATCAAAGTATTTAGCACAAACAAGATTCTTTGGAGTCCCAAATCCACGTTGAGAATAATAATTTATTTCCACAATAGTATCATTTCTATATATAAATTCTTTATACCCATAAAAAGTATCTATATATGTAGAATCGGAGTTACTACATGATATAATAAAAAAATATAATAATAGTAAATGTAAATTATTTAACGGTTTCATTTTGATTAAATTGTAATTATTATTTTATTGTAATTTTATAAAATGTTTTTAATGGTATTTTTTTATAAATTGCATTAATGAGCCAAGCATTCTATGTTAATTGGACACTACGACAAATTTTGTGAATAATAGTTTAGTTATCTACCATAATATACTGTAACATATACCCATTTGTCATAGTGCCAATTACTTAAAATACCTATTTTTTTTCTTTATTGTGTTTCTTTATTAACTCTTCCTCTCTGAGGTACCAGGGTTTGGGAGGAACATTTTTAAGATGTTGAGGGCGGTCTTCAGTATTATCTGGATTGTAAAGTATTGTACCGCCGCATTCTTTACAAATTCCCGTATCCGCAGAACTTTTTATGTCAGGAATTCCGTATACTTCTTTTAAAGGATCATAGTAATCTCCCTGCGCTTCAAGAACTTGTCCCAATCTGACAAATATCTCTAGAAGTTTTTCATTCCATAGTAAAAAGTTTTCTTTTTTTAATGATGCCGCAGCCTCATCTATAAAATCGTGTGGAGTAGCATCCGGACGAATCATGCCATATAAGTCTAATAAATCAGAAAGGTCTATCGAAGTTACTCTACCACTGGCTTTTCTCCCTTCTAAAACAGGGCCTCCTTGACCGCCTTTTCCATATATAACATATCCACCACCACTATGTTCCAATTTAGCAAGGACGCGATGTCGTTCATCTTCTGGCGTTGATGTATAGAATACCCAAGGTTTTTCTCCTAAATATGGAGAGTCCCCAGAGTCTCGCACATTATATATTTCAAGCGTACCTACATATCCATACTTATCAGGATCAGAATATGATGCAAAAAGAAGAGCTTCTTCTCTTGTACGTAAATTATTTCTATCTAAAATAATATATGTATTAGTTATTATTCTTGGATTAGAAGTCCCTTCTCCAACAAGCCACATATCCATTATTTTTACATATTGCTCCAACCCATCCAAGTCAATAGCTTGTATGGGTGTATTGCTAGCAAACTGATAAGGACTAAGCATAGG
>JAEUUX010000118.1 GCA_016787295.1 Chitinophagales bacterium | reverse complement strand
ATCATACCGCCAAAAACCAATCGCCACATCACACCAATCAGAACAAATAGCATGGGCATCTAACCATGTTTGTATAGCCGCAATATCAACACCTACAACACTTGCCGCCCACTCATTCAACGAACGAATACTAACGATAGGAAGGTTAAGCGAAAATATGCGATACTCACCCGCAGGAAAATTATCTAAGTCAAATTGACTGTCCGTATAAGGATTAATTTTTTGTACTATACTATCTGCATTTGTTAGGATAAAGATGCTTTGATAGTCAGCATTAGTACTATTATTGCTTAATAGCAAAGGTTCGTTAGCCCCTCTTCCACAATGTATAGCAGAAAAAGTAGCTGAAGGCATGAGCGTGCCTGCTTCGGCATCGCAAATAGGCTGTGCATAAAGACGCAAAGCACAGCCTATACAAAACATTAGCAATAGACTTTTTTTCATTTTTATTGTTTTTGATAATAAAAGAAATACACACCGTAGACGTATATCCACAGAAAAAGGTTGCATCAACTTGCTAAAACTAAATTAAAAATTAGCTAAACTAAAAAAATAGCAAGGTAAATATAGTTTTGCGTTAAAACTCGCAACCCTAACGTTTCGATAACGACCTTATTAGGTGGTATTTCAGAAAATGACAACAATGGTAAAACATTCAAACAAACCCTGAAAGGGTGATAGGTTTATAGCAAAAAAACGGAACAAAAAAAGGCATAAACCCCGATGAGGTGGCATTAGGTCATGTTTTTTGTATCATTTCACCCCATCGGGGTTTATGTTAATTATTCTATTATTTTGAGGCTATAAACTTGCCACCCCATCGGGGTTTTTATTATTTTGAGCTTTGTAATCTTGTCAGCTAATCGTTTGTTTTAATAATAACAAATAACACCTTGATAAGGTCGTTATCAAATTGTCATTATCAAAATATCATTCCGCATTTGTCATTTTTTTTATACCAACACAAGCTAAAACCCTTTTTAATGTCGTTACCACGTTAAAACTCACAACCTTAACATTAAAACTCACAACCTTAACATTAAAACTCACAACCTTAACGTTAAAACTCGCAACCCTAACGTTAAAACTCACAACCCTAACGTTAAAACTCACAAGCCTAACGTTAAAACTCGCAACCTTAACGTTAAAACTCGCAACCTTAACGTTAAAACTCACAAGCCTAATGTTAAAACTCGCAACCCTAACGTTAAAACTCACAACCTTAACGTTAAAACTCGCAACCCACAACAAAAAAAATCCATCTTTCGAGAAGGAATTAATAAAAAATCCCTTCAAAAAACCAGTACAACATTTCCATTTTATTATAGGTTTTCCCAAAATAATATGCAATTATACTATCTACAGCGCCATGAGATAGACGATACTCAGTGGAACAACTGCATAGCACGTTGCGCAGCAGGTTTGCCATA
>JAEUUX010000093.1 GCA_016787295.1 Chitinophagales bacterium | reverse complement strand
AAAAATAAACCCCAACGGGGTGACAAGTTTATAGAAAATGGTAACAGCCCCATTTTCACAAAAACCCTGAAAGGGTGACACAAATACATTAAGCGATACAATATCACCCCTTCGGGGTTTTTAAAATATCTGTTCATTTGGTTTTGCTATAAACGTTTCACCCTTTCAGGGTTGAGGGTAATTGTTAATGGTTAATTATCAATTGTTAATGGGTGTTTGGTTAGGTTGTTTGCTTATATCATACAATAGTGGTTATGATTTTTGTCATTGACAAATGCAACAAAACAATTAAGCCTGAAAGGGTGACAAGGCTGCATTTCATTAACAATTGTCAAACGTTTATTTTTGCCATAGACATAACGTAACAAGCAATGTGTCACCCCTTCGGGGTTTTTAAAATTTGTGTTCATTTGGTTTTGCTATAAACTTATCACCCTTTCAGGGTTGAGGGTGTTTGATGAATAATATTGGTGCTTATGCTGAAATAAAAACGTTGTTTTCGCAACTTCCACCATTCAACGGTACAAGTACCGTTGTTACCTATTTTAAGCCTTTAGCAAAAACAATAAAAATAAACCCCAACGGGGTGACAAGTTTATAGAAAATGACAACAGCCCTATTTTCAGAAAAACCCTGAAAGGGTGACACAAATCTAAGCACTAATAAAATATCACTCTGTTGAGGTTTTGTTGATAATTTTTCATTTGGATTTGCTATAAACATTTCACCCTTTCAGGCTTGGTGGTGTTTGATGGATAATGTTGGTACTTTTATTGAAATAAAAACGCTGTTTTCGCAACTTTCACCATTCAGCAGCACAAACACCGTTGTCACCTAACAAAAATGCCGTGCAAAACCCACAATTATCAGCCTTAATTATCTAAAATAGGCATTTCCCAAATAGGAAAATGTGCCAAATTAATTTTTTGACCAAAAAAAGTAGCTGTTATTTGCTCAAAAGCTGCCGTATAATCAGACACATAAAAATGATGTTGTGGCGTTTGTTGCTGTGTGTTGAGCAAATTTTGCGTTTCCAAAACCACTTTTACCCGTCGTGCCACTGTTTCTGTCGAATCATAAATTTTGGGTACAAGACTATTGGGGCGATGCACTTCAAAATAGCGGGCAATATCTTGTTTAATAATCGGATAATGCGTACAGCCGAGTATCAAACCTTCGATGGTGTCAAAATCTGGGTCAGAGAGGTAGTGTTCTATCATAGCCTCTAAAACTTTTTTGTTATGGTGCAGCCCTTCCTCAATAAGCGTGACCAAAGCGTGCGTAGCTTTTGCAGTAGTTTGCAGTTGCGGCTGTAGATATTGAAGTGTAGCGGGATAAATCCCTGTTTGTATGGTTCTTTTTGTAGCAATAATGCCCACATGTTGAAAAGAAGCCTCCACAACTTCACGCACAACAGGCTCAATAACATTGATAAGCGGAACTTTTTTATCAGCAAGATAATTTTTTAGCAAACGAAAAGCCACCGAAGCAGCCGTATTGCAAGCAATCACAATAAGTTTGCATTGTCTTTGCAACAAAAAGTCGGTTATTTTAGTAGAATAGTGCTGAATAGCTTCGGCAGATTTATCGCCATAAGGAAGGTGAGCTGTATCGCCAAAGTAGATAATATTTTCATGAGGAAGCAGGTCGGCGATGGCATGAGCAACCGTCAAACCGCCCACACCCGAATCAAAAATACCTATAGGAGCATTATTGTTCATAAAATTGTTGTTTATTGAGGGTTTTTTCTTGTTCAGTTATTGATGAATAGTGGGCATTTATTGTTTTTGCAGCAGCAAAACTGCAAGCATCTGGGGACTATATCGAGCAGCAATATGCCAAACAACAAACACCAAGACCGCCACCATATCACAAAACTGCAATGGCGCATTACTGGGTTGCGGTTTGCCTATAAACGAACGGCTTTGCATAGCCAGCGTGATATAGTACGTTTTTTTGATGGCTTTGGTCATAAACGCTTGGCTAAAATAGCGAAGATAGCGACGAAAATTGTTTTGTGGTACGAGCAAACGCGACTTTTGAGCCGCTTGGATTTGCAGGGCATTGTGGTATAAATTAGGAAAAAATCCCCAACTTAGGCGAAGCAGCCACCCCAAAGGAACACGGCGAAGCAACGGAATATATTGCAAAAAGCTATCAACAGCTTGGCTGATTTGTGCCAAAGTGCTGGTGCTAATCAACCATTGTCCGCTTAGGAGCAACAAAAATAAGCGAAAAATATAGGTCAATTGCGAGTAACTTAGCCAAAAAAAAGACACTTGCCACAACACATCGCTGGGGTCGCGCGGCACGCTAAACACTTGCAACAACAACACAAAAAGCGCCAAATAAACACCCATTTTGAAGCTCGACAATAAGGCTGTCCAACCAATATGACTGACCCAAAATAACAACAAAATCCCAACCGCAACAACACACAAGCCAGCGCCATGCAGTTGTAATAGTGCATAATTGTGCAACGTCAAAAGAAGCAATTTCACACGGCTATCAATGCAATGCAGCGGTGAGAGGCGTGGCTGATAAGACCAAAAACCTATGTTAACCATGATAAATCATTCATTTTTCGGGCGTTCAAAGTAGGAACTTTAATGCCAAATTGTGCCACTTGCGGTAGTATTTGTTCAGGCGTGCCTTGCAGTGCTATTTGCCCTTTGCTCATCACAATAAGGTGGTTTGTGTGTGCCAAAACCTTCTCCAAATCGTGCGTTACCAACAAAATAGTTGTTTGCTGTTGCTCCTGAAGTTCCAAAAGCCGCAAGAGCAGATTTTGCGTAGCGTGGAAATCGAGCGCATTAAAAGGCTCGTCCAGCACCACCACCTTTGCCCCCATCACCAACACGCCCGCCAAAGCAACCAAATGCTTTTCTCCGCCCGAAAGTTGGTATTGATAACGGTCAAGAAGGTGCATAATTTGCAACTGTTGAGCGATGAGGCTTATTTTTTCGTTGCGCATATCCATCGAAACCCCCATATTTTCCAACCCAAAGCCAATATCTTCGCGCACCGTTTCGCCAATAAGCTGCCATTCGGGGTCTTGAAACACCAAACCAACTTGCTGGCGCGTATCCCAGATGTCGTCCCAGATATTGCGTCCATGCAAATAAATATTCCCACTTGTGGGACGAAGCAAACCGTTCAGATGTCGCAGCAACAACGACTTCCCACAGCCATTTGCCCCGCACAAAACCGTAAACGAAGCCTCCTCCAGCCGAAACGAAATACCATCAAGTAGAGGAGAAGCGTGCGAACCGATTTGGTAAGTCAGTTGTTCAACAACAACAATAGGTTTTGACACAAACATTTTGCGAATATTGCTAAAAAAGCCACTTTTTTTTAATAATTATTTGGGCGTTCCCCTGCGGGTCGTGCTGTTCTGGGCTTCGCTTCGCTGCGGTGCTTCGACAAGCTACGCACTGGCTAACGCCACCCGCCACATCACTAACGCGCTTCGCCACCCGAACAAGACACCTTATTGTTTTTTTATAGCGGGCTAACGCCCTTGCTCCAATGTGCGTTGCAAAAGTAAGACCTTTTGAGCAAATATTGCCATTCATCGGGCATTAGACCCATAAAAGTTGTACAAAAACACTTATTTAGGCACAAATTCCCCATCTTATTTCCCCAAACACCAAACATTTCCGTTCAATGCCTACTATTTTCGCCCAAAAGCCGTATCTTTGTACTGCAAAAATAGATAAGCCCGCTACTTATACCGATACACCCCCCCTGTTTTCGCAACTTCCACCATTCAACGGTATAAATATTGCTGCTACCTAATTTACGCCTACACCAAAAACAATAAAAATAAACCCCAACGGGGTGACAAGTTTATAGAAAATGGTAACAGCCCCATTTTCACAAAAACCCTGAAAGGGTGACACAAATCTAAGCACTAATAAAATATCACTCTGTTGAGGTTTTATTGATAATTTTTCATTTGGTTTTGCTATAAACTTATCACCCTTTCAGGGTTGGGGGTGTTTGATGAATAATGTTGGTGCTTATGCTGAAATAAAAACGTTGTTTTCGCAACTTCCACCATTCAACGGTATAAATATTGCTGCTACCTAATTTACGCCTACACCAAAAACAATTTTCGCAAATCCCACAAAAAACATTGCAATCGCCACACAACAACAAACGATAACCCAATACAATAACAATTTCATTTACTAAAAACCACTCTAATACAACATGTTTGTAATCGAAAATACCCTATTAAGCGACGATATTTTTGCAGTAGCCTTTGTATGCGACTTAGCGCGCTGCAAAGGTAATTGTTGTGTGGCGGGCGACGGCGGCGCACCCTTAGAACCCCAAGAAGCAGCCCTTTTAGAAACCCTATATCCCACCATACAACCCTATATGACCGAGCGAGGCATTCGTGTAATAGAAGAGCAAGGCGTTTGGATAGCCGAAGATGGTTTGCAGGTTGCCCCTTTGGTGAATGGAGGAGCTTGTGCTTATGCCAATTTTGACGAACAAGGCGTGGCATATTGTGCCATGCAACGCGCTTTTGAAGAAGGAAAAACAGATTTCCCTAAACCAATTTCGTGTCACCTATATCCTATCCGAATACACGGCAAAGTCAATGGCATGGACAGATTAGCATATGAACAATGGTCGATTTGCAAAGCTGCTTGCAAATTGGGCAAACAACTACAAGTGCCATTATACAAATTTTTGAAAACTCCTTTGATTCGAAAATATGGTGAAGCCTATTACGAAGCCTTAGTTGCCGCAGCAGAGCGATATTATGGCAATGAAAAACGAACTAAATAAACACCAAATCAACAAAGTTTGGACAATTGACCCACCAAACAAACCAACCAAACTATGTATAGTAATAATGAACACATAGACACTTTTTTGAATCAACTAAGCTCCCTACAAATAGACACAACATTGCTGACAACGATTCGAGAAAATGTAAAAGTACTCAAACTTAAGCCCAATACCGTGTTAGTATCTGCGGGCGAAGTATGCCAAAATACCTATTATGTTTTAGAAGGTGGTTTTGTGTGTAGATACATCGATGAAGAGTCAGGAAATGCCAAAACAATCAATTTCTACCTCAACGATTTACACCCTTTTATGGCTTGTGTGGATAGTTATTTTAACCAAACCCCAACACAATGCGAATTGCGTGCGGTTAGTCATTCAGTAGTATTGTCTATGCCCAAAAAACAAATAGATGCATTATTAGCAGAAAGTGCAGCCCTAAAACAATTTTATGATTTGGTAGTCATTACGGCTTTGGTAGAAGAAAATGACCTTAAATTAAAAATCATTTCCTATTCCTCCGAAAAATTATACGATTACCTATTGCATCATTTTTCGTCGGTTATCCAAAATGTACCCTCAAAATATATCGCAGAATTTATGGGTATCACGGCAGAATGGCTTAGTAAGTTAAAAAAAATCAGAAAATAACCCACTCCCACACGCGTATTTATTGAATTAATTCAAGCGATAGGACAAAAAAAGTTCCCTACCTTTGCCCCATTAAATCCATAAAAAGGAAAAACAATGGCAAAATCTTATGTAGGGTATAATCATTCGGATATGGAAACCGAATATGCGGCATATTACCGCAACGAATTAAAAACCATTCCTAATTATGTTGAGGAAGCACTCCATAATCCACCTTTGGCGTGGGGAACATTACCCGATGTTTCAGACATGGTTTTATTAGAAAAAGAAGGCTATATGCCCGTCGAAACAGGATATTCTGTGGCAAATGATGGAAGCATAGCGGTTGCTGTTATCACACAAATGGAAGGAGTAAGTCCGCAAATGTGGGATTGGTGGTTTGCTTGGCATGGTTCAGAAGATTTGCGCTACAAACTTTGGCATCCTTTGGCACATCTAAGCGCACATTGGCAAGATGGACGCAAAGATAATTGCTATGTTGGTAGGGTATCCATTATCAAAGAGTATATTGGCACTAATGTATTAGATGCAGCCATTCAGTTTGTATCGCCATTGTCTTTTGGTTTTTCCTATACAGCCGTTAATGAAACAGCAAAAGCGGTGTATATTTGTGCTAAAATAGGACACCCCGACCTACCTATAGATTATGGCTATTTAGTGCATCATGTTCGTCGTACAGAGAAAGGTGCCGAAATGCGTTCGCGCTTTTGGCTGGGCGGACGCTATGTGAGTGCCAGAAAAAGAGGCAGAATTGCAGATATTGCGACGGGTTTTTTACAAAAAATCAGGTCATTACCTGCCAATTTTGCACAAGATTTGTTGCGTCATTGCTCCGAAGAGATGAGTCATTTGGCAGCAATATTGCCAAACTTATTTGCACAATATAATACACCCTCTGCCACCGAACAATTGGTGATTAGCGGAACAATGATGCAGATGGGAGACAAGGGTTTTGAACAAAAAAAGATGAGTACTTTGTTCAATAAAATAGTTCCACCACAATCTCCATCAAGTATTGTTGAACCTCAAACAGTAGAAGACGTTATTAACATCGTTAGATATGCCAAAAAAGTTGGTAAACGAATAACTATTAGCTCTGGTGGTCATAGTTTTAGTGCTAATTTTATGCGCGACGATGCCATTTTGATGTTGATGAAAAACTTCAATCAATACGAAGTAAATAAAGAGGAGATGACCGCAAAAGCAGGGCCAGGCGTTGGTGGTAGTGTTTTGATGAAAGCCCTATACAAAGAAAAATTATTTTTTCCGGCGGGTCACTGCAAAGGTGTTTGTATTGGTGGATACTTATTACAAGGCGGCTATGGTTGGAATGGACGCAAATTAGGTATTGCTTGCCAAAGCATTATAGGCATGGATATTGTGACTGCCGATGGTGAATTAGTACATGCAAATGAACAACAAAACGCCGATTTATTTTGGGCAGCTCGCGGAACAGGACCTGGATTTTTTGGAATAGTAGTAGCTTTTTACCTAAAAGTATATCCTTTGCCGCCATATCGTGGCATTATTGCCCATAATTTTGGGATAGAACATCTCGAATCAGTTTATCGTTGGGCATACGAATCAGGTGCAAATGTTCCAAAGGCAATAGAATTTCAAATGCTAATGAACAAAAATATGCTGAACCTTTTAGGCCCTGGTATAGAGGTTTTGGCTCCGATATTTGCAGACACGGAAGAAGAGTTTGAAGAAGCTAAAGCCTTTATGCACAATAGTCCTCTCCGCCATAAAGCAACTATTGCCACACCATTTTTTAATCCGGGTATAGAAGTCTTTTATAGATCCGTAATGACACACTATCCCACCAACTATCATTGGGGAGTAGATAATATGTGGACACACGCTCCAATAGAAGACCTATTGCCTTATATCTATGAAATAGCGCAAAGTTTGCCACCAGCACCAGCGCATTTTCTTTGGCTAAATTGGCACCCCGACGAAATAGGAGCAGATATGGCATACAGCCGAGAAGATAAAATATATCTGGCTTTATACGGTTGTTGGAAAAGCAAAAAACACACAGATTTGTATGGCAACTGGGCAGCTAATATGATGAAAAAAATGGAACACCTTTCTACGGGTATTCAGTTAGCTGACGAAGGACTACACAAACGTCCTGCCCAATTTATGTCGGAAGACAATTTGCGCAAAGTACAACAAATTAGGGCAGAAAGAGACCCATCGGGTTTGTTTTTTGAATGGCATAGTAAACCATAAATGGCTTCTGATGTAATACAGGAGTTTGAGAAATATCACGCGTGAGCATATCGAACAACAAACGCGGCTGTTGCATGGTGCAGTAGCCGCGTTTGTTGTTTTTATTCTGCCATAGCAAAAGTACCTGCGTTTTCGGCACGTTTGCGTTCGTGTTCATACAAAAAGATTTTTCGCAAGCGAATACTTTTGGGAGTAAGTTCTACATATTCATCGTCCTCGATGTATTCCATAGCTTCTTCCAACGAAAATTTAACAGCAGGAGCCAATTTTGTTTTATCATCAGAACCAGAAGCACGCATATTGGTCAGTTTTTTTGTTTTAGTGACATTAACCACCAAATCGTTTTGGCGGTTGTGTTGTCCTAACACTTGTCCCATATACACTTCTTCACCGGGTTCGATGAAAAAGAAACCACGATCTTGCAATTTATCAAGGGCATAAGCAATAGATGTGCCACCTTCAAGGGCGATGAGTGTGCCTTCGAGTCTGCCTTGAATTTCGCCGCGCCAAGGAGCATATTCTTTGAAACGGTGTGCCATAACGACTTCTCCTTGTGTTTGGTTAAGCACGAGGGTTCGTAAACCGATGATTCCGCGCGAAGGGATTTCAAACTCTAAGTGCATCAAATCACCTTTAGGTTCCATAACCAACATTTCACCCATACGTTTGGTGACAAGTTCGATAACGCGCCCTGCTTTGTTTTCTGGAACATCAATAGAAAGCGTTTCGATGGGTTCGCAACGTTGTCCGTTGATGTTTTTAACAATGACACGCGGTTTGCCTACTTGTAGTTCGTAGCCTTCGCGTCGCATAGTTTCGATGAGAACAGAAAGATGCAATACACCACGTCCATAAACCATAAAGGAGTCCGCAGAATCGGTTTCTTCGACACGTAAAGCTAAGTTTTTTTCTGTTTCTTTGAACAAACGATCGCGCACTTGGCGAGAGGTAACAAATTTGCCTTCTTTACCAAAGAAAGGAGAATTGTTGATAGTAAACAACATGCTCATAGTAGGTTCGTCGATGGCAATAGGCTGTAGTCCTTCGGGGTTTTCGAAGTCAGCAATGGTGTCACCGATGTCAAAGTTTTCGATACCAGCTATGGCACAGATGTCACCTGCTGCAACTGTTTCGGTTTTGACTTTTCCTAAGCCGTCAAATACATACAAATCGCGGATTTTGCCTTTCTCTATTTTACCATCGCGTTTAACAAGCGAAATGTTTTGTCCTGCGGAGAGGTTGCCACGCGATACACGTCCTACGGCGATTCGTCCGATGTAGGGAGAATAGTCGATGGAGGTGATTTGCAATTGGACGGTGCCTTCGCGGAATACAGGAGCAGGAATATGCTCCAAAATGAGGTCTAACAAAGGTGTTACGTCGGTGGTGGGTTGACGGTAGTCGGTACTCATCCAGCCATGTTTTGCCGAGCCGTAGGCAGTTGGGAAGTCTAATTGATTTTCATCAGCTTCGAGGTTGAACATCAGGTCGAACACCAATTCGTGAACTTCTTCGGGGCGGCAGTTTTCTTTGTCAACTTTGTTGATAACGACAATCGGCTTGAGACCACATTGTATAGCTTTTTGCAATACATAACGGGTTTGTGGCATGGGACCTTCGAAGGCATCGACAAGCAGCAAAACGCCGTCTGCCATGTTCAATACGCGCTCCACCTCACCACCAAAGTCGGCGTGACCGGGCGTGTCGATGATATTGATTTTCACGCCTTTGTAGTTGACCGATACGTTTTTGGCAAGGATGGTAATGCCGCGCTCGCGCTCCAAGTCGTTGTTATCCAAGATGAGTTCGCCCATTTCTTGGTTGTTGCGGAACAGTTTACACTGGTGCAAAATTTTGTCGACCAGCGTTGTTTTGCCATGGTCGACGTGCGCAATAATCGCAATATTGCGGATATTATTGTTTTTCATAATCAAATGTGAGGCTTGTTTGAGTGTCAAACTTGCCTGATAGTTATTTTTTTTTAGTGGGAGGGAGGGGAAAGAATGATGGATAATTGGTCTAAAAAATGCTTAAAACTTTCATTTTTAGCGGAGCATTTTACTACGGTATCTCGCTTTTTGAAGTGTTTGGCTATTTTCTCGTAGTAATTTGCTTTTTTTTCATCGATTGCAAACCCTTCTGTTTGAGGAAGTATTTGATTCAAAGTACCCAAACAATTAGTAGTTTTTTTTGCTTTGTTATCTTGATAGTAAATAGGAAGCAACCAACATTCTATTGCATCAACAGCAATAGCAAAGATGATTTGTTGGGCATATTGTTCATAAAAATCATCACCGATTAAGTCTATCAATAAGGTTCGGAAGGCTTCGATAATTTTGGTAGTAGATAAATTTTCTATATCTATAAGGTATTCTTTGGGTACATCTTTTCGGCGCATAAAATCGGTATCCACCTGAATAATCACCCAATGTAAAAAATGAAATGCTTGTTTAAAGTCATCGGATTTGCAATATTTAAATACTTTGTCCCAATTCCCCGATTCATTTTCTTTGGGTTGTAGTCGAGTAATGGGTAAATCTTTATTGCCCAAATATGTAACCAAAATGGCTTCCAAAATAATTTGGTCGGTAACACCTTCGCTAATGATTCCGATACTATACTGATTGTCCATTACTAAAAATTTTTAGGTAAACCGCCCAAATAACCTCTAATAAAGGCTTCGGACAGGCGCACTTTTTCCACTCCTTTTACCTCCTTTAGTGGTTTGATACGTCGGGCGATGGTATGTCCGTCAGCATTGCGGTAGATAGTGAACAAACGTTGGTTGTCGTCGTGCAAATCTAAACCGTCTAAGATAGCGGGATTATGGGTTGTTAAAATGACTTGTTTATTGTGTTCTGTACAAAGAGAAGCTAATTGTCGAATAAGTTCAGAACACAATTTGGGGTTTAGCGCGTTGTCGATATTGTCTATAGCGAAAAAAGCGGGCGTATAGGGGCTAATGAACAGCGTGAAGTAGAACAATAGGTATAAAAAACCTTCGTTGGCGCTGCGTTGGTCAAAAAAGTCTATTTCTTGGAGGTATTTGTCCTTAATATTAATGCGACGTTCAGTAAACATTAAATCTGACGGAATCTCAAAACCCTCGAACCAACCGATGAGGCGCAATTTATCACGGATTTTGGACAACAGATCCGGCTGATTTTTGTATAACTGTACCAAATGTTTAAACAAACCTTCGCCACGAATGCCTATTGGTCTGATTTGTCCTTCTTCTTCAAAGCGGCGCAAAAAATAGTTTTCGGGGGCGTAGTTGAGAAACTGAGACAAGTGTGTTTGTACCAAAAAATAATCTGTATCTGATAAATCCAAGTAATCTTTGCCTTCTTTCGATTCAGGAGTGAGGTCTATATGATGTTTTATGGTAGTATTTTCTTGGAAATCTTTGAGTTCTAAGGTGAATTTATTCTTAAGATGATCCGTAATAATTATTTCAGTAGTTGCATTCTTTTGTTCAAAAACTGGTTGCATCAATAAAGGGTCTGTTATTCTAACACCTTTTAAACTCAATAAGGTCTCTGGCAGACTTTTGTATGATACAACCCCCACACTACTACAAGTAATAGCTTCTAAAACATTAGTTTTTCCACAACCATTTTCACCTATAAAAACATTCAGCCTCCCCAATTCGAGTTCCAAATGGGTGATAGATTTATAGTTTTGGATAACAATTTGGTGTATCATTTTTTGTCTACTTACTCAAAGTTAAATTACAGTTTTCAATAGCACCATTAAGGGTAAGTTTATAACTGATGCTAAGGCTGCCTGTGGCAGGGTCGCGTGTCCCTGTTGAGGTGCTTACTATTGTTGCGGTAGGATTTAGTGATACAGTTTGTTCAGGAATAGTAAATTTATTATAATCCGTAGCTACCAATTGGGCACTTACAGCAACATTATTAGAACCAAAAGGAGTTGGACCGATAAGGTTAAAAGTTGCAACACCGCCGGTACCACTGTCTATTGACACAAAGTTGGTAAACAAACCCGAACCACATGATTCTGTTGCTGAATAGGCGGAATAATAATAGGCTTTGCGAGCTTCTGTGCATTGGGAACCACTATACCAATCATCACATTCACAAGCTAACACTTGGTTAGGTTGCATAACACAAGACGCATGTTCAGGACAATTGAGCGCAGCACAAGGAGTTACTGTTTCGCAAAAATCACCCAAATAACCTTCAGGGCAATCGCATACGCCATTGACACAAACACCATCATTTTGACAAAAAGCACTACCACATACTTGGTTTTCGCAATGGTCTCCCACAAAACCGGCAGCGCAGTCACAAACACCATTATTACAAGTGCCGTTGTTAAGGCAGACAATAGTGTCACAAGCATCATCTTTTTTGCCACAACTAACAAAACAAAAGGTAACTAAGAAGATAGTGAGAAAATATAGCAGAATATTAGAACGCATGATAAGGGGATTTTGAAAGTGAAATATATTAGGTGTCTATTAGGAGACTATATAACAAAAACAGACGCAATAGAAAAGCCTATTGTGTCTGCCAACAAAGCCAAATGAACGGCTATGAAAAATAAAATAAAAAAGGCGAGCACCTCACATCACATCGCTCAACTAACTTATCCTTGCTGCCTTCCGATCCTGGGGAGGTTCATCAGGAGCTGATTGTGTAAGACTCGCCGCTGCAAAGGTACGGCGATTTTTTGGTTCTACAAACATTTTTGTATCTTTTTTTCATTTTTTTTTCAAAAAAAAATTGTTGTGCCAAAAAAAGCCTAAAAATTTACCCAAAACATAGAGTTTTGCCCAAAAATGCCTACATTTACAGCCAAATTCTTGTTGGTTTACAAAAAAAATGTTCATGTCAAAAGATTTAACTTTTAACCAAAATGAAGACGCGCTAAAATTAGCGACCTCCAATGTGCGTCAATTGTTGTACAAGATTCGCAAAGGTGGCGGCAGCAAAAACATAGAAAAGCAGCACGCACAAGGTAAATTGACAGCGCGCGAGCGGGTTAGTTTGTTGTTGGATCCTGATAGTGTAGCATTCGAAATTGGCGAATTTGCGGGCTACGAAATGTACCAAGAGTATGGCGGTTGCCCCGCGGGCGGCGTTATTGTTGTTTTGGGCTATGTGTGCCAGCGTTTGTGCGTTATTGTGGCGAACGATGCGACTGTCAAAGCAGGTGCTTGGTTTCCGATTGCGGCAAAGAAAAATTTGCGCGCCCAAGAAATTTCGATAGAAAACCGTTTGCCTATCATTTATTTGGTAGATAGTGCGGGTGTATTTTTGCCTTTACAAGACGAAATTTTTCCGGACAAAGAAGATTTTGGTCGCATATTTCGCAACAATTCTCAAATGTCAGCAATGGGCATTCCACAAATTGCGGCAATCATGGGTAGCTGTGTCGCAGGTGGTGCTTATCTGCCCATTTTGTCGGACGAAATATTGATTGTTGAAAAAACAGGCTCGGTGTTTTTGGCAGGTCCCGCGCTGGTGCAGGCAGCTATTGGCGAAAAAGTGGATAGCGAAACACTTGGCGGTGCCGATATGCACTGTGACTTGTCGGGTGTGACCGACTATAAAATGCCTAACGATACGGTTTGTATAGCAACTATTCGCAAGTTGGTAGACAAAATTGGCAGCCGCGAAACAGCAGGCTTTGACCGCATTGAGCCAAAAGTACCCGAAATAGACCCTTCACAAATCTATGGTTATTATCCCGAAAAAGGAGCTAAACCTTATGATATGTTTGACCTTCTCCGTTGTATTGTCGATGCCGATTCTTTGACCGAATACAAGGCTACTTACGGAAAATCATTGATTTGTACGTATGCTCGCATCGATGGTTGGGCGGTGGGTATTGTGGCAAATCAGCGAAAAGTGGTGAAAAATGCTAAAGGCGAAATGCAGTTTGGAGGCGTGATTTTTGGCGATGCTGCTGATAAAGCCGCGCGTTTTATGATGAATTGCAACCAAAAGAAAATCCCTTTGGTGTTTTTGCAAGACGTAACGGGTTTTATGGTGGGCAGCAAATCGGAACAAAGCGGTATTATTAAGGACGGTGCCAAAATGGTGAACGTAATGTCGAATTGTGTGGTGCCAAAATTTACGGTCATTGTCGGCAATTCGTATGGCGCAGGCAACTATGCGATGTGTGGCAAGGCTTATGACCCGCGTTTGATTGTGGCGTGGCCCTCCGCAAAAATGGCGGTTATGGGCGGCGCTCAAGCTGCCAAAACTTTGCTGCAAATACAAGTGGCGAGCAAAAAAGGACGCGGCGAGCAGGTGACTCCCGAAGAAGAAGCGACATTATTAAGCACTATCACAGCCCGCTACGAGGCACAAACTACCCCTTATTATGCAGCGGCACGCCTTTGGGTTGATGCCATTATTGATCCCGCCCACACACGCCAAGTGATTTCGTTGGGTATTACAGCAGCTAATCATGCACCTATCACGAAAGAATTTAGGTTGGGGGTTTTGCAAACCTAAGACCATCAACACAGACAGAACCCAAACCTATGAGGTGTTTGTGGAAGCCCTATGGGTTTGGGGGGTTGGTGGAAAAAGCATGATACACAAAATTTTAAATCTTAATTCATTGGGTCATGAAAAATCAAAAAACGCTGGAAAAAGCACTTTTACAAGAAATACGATTGTTGCCTTCTTTGGCACAAATCGAAATACTACATTATGTGCAGTATATCAAAAGCAAGTATGCCAACAAAGAACAACAACTATTAAACAATACTATCCCTACTTTTGGGTGTGGTAGTGTTACGGTACAAATAGCGCACGATTTGGATGCGCCTTTAACAGATTTTTCACCTAATTGAAAAAACTTTGATTTTAGGCTTTTTTCGAAAATGTATTTTCAATTTATGTGATTATGTGGTTCGCAGTATCAATAAAAACGTTATTTTTATGCAACAAACCATCAACAACAAATACCAATTTGACCCACAAACCGACAAACTCGGCAGCGGTGGTTTTGGCGATGTATTCCGTGCCAAAGACATTGTATTGGGGCGCATTGTTGCCCTCAAATTTTTTACGCGCAACTTAGATAGCAGCCGCGATGTAATAACCGAAGTAAGCAGTTTTATAAACAACCGCTTGCGGCACGACAATATTATTGAATATTACGATGCCTTTTATTACGAAACTACCGACCGCTTTGGTAATCCCTTTAAAGAGCAAGTAGCCGTGTTAGAGTATGCCAACGGCAGCACGCTAATGGAGCAACTACCGCGCCTATACGCCGACAGCGAATTTCGCAACATGATAATCAACGATGTGCTACAAGGTTTGGCATATTTGGGCGATGAAAATGTGGTTCACCGCGATATGAAACCTGCCAATATCTTTTTGCACACCAAACCCAATGGCAAATTAGTGGCAAAGATAGGCGATTTTGGCTTAATGAAACTTGCGAACAGCGAGCAAAGCACGAGCCGCAGTTTTAGCACACCCGAATACACCGCCCCCGAACAGCTCAATTTAGACAAATACGGCTACCGCACCACACCCAATTCGCCACCACAAATACACCCGAATTGCGATTTGTGGGCTTTTGGCGTGATGCTGTACCGCTTTTTTACCCAAGAACTACCCTTTGGTAGCCAGACGAGTAGCGATGTGGGGGCAATTATACAGCGCATACTAAGCCACCAACAACGCCCATTAGACTACAGCCACATACTACAGCCTTACCGCGCCATAGTGGAGCGCTGCTTGGTGAGCAATGCCAATGAAAGGGTTAAAAGTGCCGATGAGTTGTTAGGAATGTTGCAGGGTAATAGTTCCATCTCTCCCGCTAAACAATCCAAATTCAACAACGAAAAGACCATTATTAACCCCGTCCGCCAACAAAACCCAAGTGAATCCACCACTATAACTACCCCTGACTTTGAGGTAATGCAAAGTAACGAACCGCCCACGATTACAATAAAAGTAGCTAATCCTATTATACATCAATTGGAATCTAATATGGTATACGTAGAGCGAGGAAAGTTAGAAAGGCTAATAGAGGTTGGGTTATTTCAACGAATTTTAGGTAAGACGAACCAACAAATAGAGGTAAATTTAGACAGCTACTATATTGGAAAATATCCTGTAACCCAAGCTGAATGGCAGGCAGTAATGGGCAATAACCCCAGCCACTTTAAAGGAGATAATTTACCGGTAGAACAGGTAAGTTGGCATGATGTGCAGTTATTTTTGCAAAAATTACAGCAACTTACTGGCAACACCTACCGCCTACCGACGGAAGCTGAATGGGAATATGCTGCGCGTGGGGGCAATAAGAGTCAAGGCTATAAATATGCGGGTAGTAACAGTTTAAGCAGTGTGGCGTGGTATGACGATAATAGCGGCAGTAAAACGCATACGGTAGGGCAAAAACAGGCTAACGAACTGGGTATATGTGATATGAGCGGTAATGTGTGGGAGTGGTGTAGTGATTGGTATGATGAGGACTATTATGCCAACAGCCCCGCTAACAACCCAACGGGACCTACATCGGGCATTTATCGCGTGATCCGTGGTGGCAGTTGGAGCAGCAGCGCGCAGTACTGTCGTGTGGCTATTCGCAACGACCGCACGCCTGGCAACCGTTACGACTACCTCGGTTTTCGTTTGGCTTTGCCATAAGTGAACATAATTCCAACCCTAACTAAAAAAGCCTTCCCACACCAAACAAAAAAACCGCTCCGCCTATTATGCTCCCGCTTTCCGTTTGCCACAAAAAAACTTCCCATTTTCCCATATTAGCTTTAAATAAAACAATTTTTACCGTATCTTTGCAAAAAAAACAAAAAAATGGCAAAAAGACAAAAACCATTAGCCCTATTAGAGTCGTTATTGATAGACAATTTTGGTTTAGAACAATTAGAAGTTGTTAATATGCCGCTGTTACGCGAGTGGATAGGCATTGATATGAGCAATAAAAAACTCAACGATGCCGAAAACTATATGCTCGATATGGCACACAAAAAACTAATCAAAATATGTCTTTTGGGAACGAGGAAGAACTGAAAATGAACTTTATTGGCATGATAATTGTCCTTGCCGAGTTTCAAGACCCTATAAAAGCTACTATGACCGCGAAATATTCGCAATGATGGAGGGTATTTTTTTGAGCTGTAAGCGGATATGATGCTGTCAAAAGGTATCAAAGAACTGATAAAAACACCTTACTTCTTTTTGCACGAATATAAACGCGAAAAAAAGTATTCAGATGATACTATCAGACAAATATTGGGTGGAATATTGCTTTTATTTTGTGCCAACTCAACCAAATTATTTTGGAGCGTTTGATGGATTAATACAACTTATAGGCGATGGGTGTTGTTTTTGCCTTTTTGCTCAATTTACAAACAAAATAAGTATTTGCCATGAACCAAGATATATTAGACATCAAAAAAATGCGGTATGAATTAGACCCTATTTTATACCACTTTGGTCTGACACGAAACAAACAAGGTGCGATATTAGAAAGTTTGTTAGCAGCGCAGATAGCACAAGATTTTGTATTGCCTCCTTTGTTGGAACAACAACGCCAAAAGCTGGAAACAGAAGGCGATTTGTGGAACGAAGAAGAGCTAAAAATGCACTTTTTGTCTTTTGTGTTTGTGTTATGCGATTTTGAGGTGCCGCACAAAGTCAAACTTTTTTATGAACGTTCGCTGGCAGGTTTGGTGCAAAATACACCCTTATCGGTGGTTTGTGATGCACTTTTAGCCCGCCCGATGGGTATCAATACGCCACAACAACCTTATTTTTTTCTGCAAGAATTCAAAAAAGGTAAAAAAGCCAAAGACGATGCCGAAGGACAAATGTTAATTGCTATGTTGATTGCCCAAAGTTTTAATGCAGCAGATTACCCCATTTTTGGGTGTTATTTGTTGGGTAAGGATTGGTATTTTACCACTTTGGAAGGCAAAAACTATTGCTGTAGCCGTTCCTACGATGCCACACAAACCGAACAATTGGTGCAAATTTTCCACATTTTGAGGAATATTAAGCAGTTGATTGTAAAAATATACAACCTATAAAATTTACTTAAAAAAAATAGCCTAACATCATGCAGTTTGATGCACAAGAATTCAAATATCACTTACCTCTCCAATTGCGTTGGCGCGATGTTGATGCTTTGCAACATGTGAACAATGCGGTATATTTGACCTATTTGGAGATGGCGCGTGGGCGCTATTTCACCGATGTCTATGAATGGGACTGGGACAATGATGGTATGATACTCGCCAATGTGAGTATTAATTATCGCCTGCCTATTTTGTTGACCGACAAATCGACTATCCTGACGCGCATTTCGCAGGTAGGCAACAAAAGTTTTACGATGGAATATGTCATAACGGTCGAACGGCATGGGCAAATACTGGCGGCTTGCACAGCAACAAGTGTGCAGGTGATGTATGACTACACCACACAACAAACATTAGCTATCCCTCCTCACCTTAAACTTCGAATCGCCGACTACGAAGGCATCGAAATATAGTTATTTTTATGGTTTTATTAGAAGGAAAAATAGTGGCGGCTGCCGTGAAACAAGATTTGGCACAAAAGGTAGCTGCCCGCTTACAAGAAGGTGGACGAGCGCCGCATTTGGCAGCCATCTTAGTAGGCAACAATCCCGCAAGTGAGGCGTATGTGGGACATAAGGTAAAAGCCTGTTCCGAAGTGGGTTTTGAGTCGACCTTAGTGCGGCTCCCCGAAACGACAACAGAAACCGAACTGTTGGCAGAAGTGGTAGCACTGAACGAAAACCCACTCATCGACGGTTTTATTGTGCAACTACCGCTGCCCGACCACATCGATTCGTCCAAAATTTTGTTGGCGGTAGCACCCGAAAAAGATGTCGATGGTTTTCACCCCATTAACATCGGGCGGCTGGCGTTGGGCTTACCTGCTTTTGTGCCTGCAACACCTTTGGGCATTTTGTATATGCTAGAACATTACCAAATCCCAACGGCAGGTAAACATGTGGTGGTGATTGGGCGGAGCAATATTGTGGGTACGCCTATGTCGCTGCTACTGTCGCGCAATGCGCCAACGGGCAATGCAACAGTCACGCTTTGTCATAGCCGCACGGTGAATATTGCCCAATGGAGTCGACAGGCAGATATTGTGGTGGTGGCAATTGGTAAGCCACACTTTTTGACTGCCGATATGGTCAAAACGGGCGCGGTCGTGATTGATGTGGGCATTAATCAGATAGCCGATGCGAGCAAAAAAAGCGGTTTTCGTTTGGTGGGCGATGTAGATTTTGAGGCTGTGTCTCCCAAATGTAGCTACATTACGCCTGTTCCGGGTGGTGTGGGCGTGATGACGGTGGTGGCGCTGCTGGCTAATACTTGGGCGGCGGCGGTGAGCAACTAACCGCACCTTATAGCAATAAATTGAAAGAGTATTGAATATCTGCGGGACATATTCTCCATATCTCCCCCAAAAAATAACCGCAAAACGCCTCAAGCCGTTTTGCGGTTATTTTGTTTGATTTGTTTTAATGGTTAAGAAATATAAATCTCTATAGATGTATTTTGGGGTGTCGAAACGATATTGTAAAAAATAATAAAATAGAAACATCTAAAATAACTTCTCCTTCAAAAAAAAAGATTTATTTTTGTAACACAAAAAATACCTACTTATGGGTATATAAATCCTCATTTTTTTGCCTTATCTTTGCCACAAAATACAACCTAATATGAAAATAACCAACATTTTATAAAACCAACTAACAACACCCCATAGTTCAAAAAGCAAAAATAGTTACAAAGAATAACAAACATATAATCCCTAAAGTACTGAAACTTTTGTTCAGAACATCATCATCTACTGCATATCATTACATTTTTAGTTATAGCTAATACAAAACATCTTTATTCGTATATTCTTTCATAACTATCAAAATTTTGTGACTATGGAACATCAACTTCTCACCCAATTGTTGAGTTTTCGCGAAAAGCAGATACTAAAACACATTGCAAGCGGCAAACCCAGCAAACAAATTGCTAATGACTTGCAGATTAGCAAAAACACAGTGGACACACATCGGCGAAACATGATCCAGAAAACCAACGCACAAAACACTACCGAGCTGGTAGAACGTGCCTATCTCGAAGGTTTATTCAAAAGATTGCTGTAAGTAAAAACTCTCTTACAGCAAACTATTTGCGCAAAATCCTTTAACCTATGTTACTCAACCCAATATGTTTTAAACAGCTTAATTTCTGTACACACTGTAGTCGGCTGACTTTTTGTATGTACAAAATATTTATTATTATATCAGACACATCATTACAGTAATTACAATATCCGTCCCTTTGTTGAGAAAACAAGGAGACGGATATTTTTTATTGATAATTGTTTTTTGGGCGTTCCCTACGGTCGGGCTTTTCGAGGCTTCGCTACCGCTTCGGTGCAAGCACCTGCCTAACGGCTGCCTCTACAATCCCTAACGCGCTTCGCCACTCGAACAAGAAACCTTTGGGAGAATTTTTATTTTATAAACTTGAGATTATGACAAATTTTATCCCATCACGAAGCAACACACAGACTATTGCCTCAACAATTGCCCGCATCTTTTTGCTGATAGCTCACTTACGCCTCCATATTTCGTTGTCGCACAACTTCATACAACAAAATGCCCGTAGCCACCGACACATTGAACGAATCGAAATCACCCGCCATAGGAATTTTCACCAAAGCATCTGCCATTTTCACAAAAGCAGGACTCACACCACGGTCTTCTGCTCCCATCAAAATAGCAGTAGGCAACGAAAGTTTAGCTTGGGCAATAGTTTGTGTGGCAGCAAGATGTGTTACTACCAACTGTACGCCATTGTCTTGCAACAATCGGATAGCTTGGTCGAGGAACCGCACCTTGCAAACCGCTATTTGGTTGAGCGCACCTGCCGATGCCTTAATTGTTTCGGGACCAATGCTCGCCGAGCCTTTTTCGGTAATAACAATGCCATGCACGCCCATACAAGCCGCGCTACGAGCCATAGCACCAAAATTGCCCACATCTGTAATGCCATCACACAACAAAAACAAAGGAGTTTCTCCTTTTTCGAAGGCTTGTATCAACAAATCAGACAATTCATAATACACCACCACCGACAAAAAACCTGCTATACCTTGATGATTTTTGGTCGTAAGGCGGTTCATTTTTTCTATAGGCACCACCTGCACCAAAACATTATTTTGATGTGCCAATTGCTGGATTTGGCGCGAAAAAGCCGCTTCTACGCCTTTTTGCAAAAACAGTTTATCGAATCGTTTGCCATTTTCTAAGGCTTCCACGACAGGATGTCTGCCATATATTAGGTTATCCATGTAGATTAGTTTTTGCCTACCGCAATGACCGACAAACCAATTTTGCGAAACACCAAACGGTCTACCCATTTAAAAATAGGTACTAATAGGTCATAAAGGTGCATTTGTGCGGCGGGAATGGTTCTGTTATGTTGCAATTTACCCGAAACAAACCAACCTATTATTGCCATAGCATTAAAGTATTGTTGGTGTACAATACGTATTTCGTTGTTATAAAACAGTTGATTCAGGCTACTTTGAGTATAACGGCGGTAGTGTTCCAACTCCTCATCAAAGCGGTTATACAGCCATTGATAGGCAGGCACAAGGATAATTAATTTGCCATTGGGACGCAATAAACGACAGGCATTGCTGATAGCCAAAGTATCGTTTTCGATATGTTCAACCACATTGAGAGCAAATACCGTATCAAATTGTTGGAGAAGATGGGTATATTCTTGCTCAAAATTTGAGTCAACCAAATCGAGTTTCTCGACGGATTTTACGCTACTACCAAATTTTTGGCGCAAAATATCACAATAATTATCACGCACATCAGACAAAGTAATATCATAACCATCAGCAATAAAGCATTCAGATATATTGCCAATGCCGCTGCCAATTTCTAATACCTTGCCGCTACAATGCGGTAGAATGGTTTCGTACATCCAATGGTTAAAAGTTTTGGCTTCCTCAATGGCATTGAGGGTAGCTAAACCTTCTGCGTCAATTTCTTTGAAAACAAAGGTCGATTGTGACATGGTTGGTTGTTAAAAAGGCAAAAAGAATAAAATTTGTAACAAAAATAAATAAATATTGTAGAAACAAAACAAATAAGCACAAGCAAGGGGTATGATAGCATAATTTACTTGGGAGGATTATATCCAGCGCTTTGTGCTTTAGCAAAATCGGTTTGTGCTTCGGCGCTTTTACCCAAACCATTGAACCCTACTCCACGATGATAGTAGTATTCGCCGCTTTCTTTTTGGCGCAAAGCTGTTGTTTCGTCCTCGATGGCTTTGGCATATTGACCAATAGCGTTATAGGAAATGGCGCGCCAATTGAAGACTTGAGGATTTTCTTTTTTAGATTCTAAATACACCGAAAAGTCGGCAACGGCTTTTTCGTGTTGTTTCCTGACAGCATGATACACACCGCGATTGAGGAACGCATCGGGATAGTTGGAATATAGCTCGATGGCGCGGTTATAATCTTTGGCGGCTTGTTCTATATTTTGCTTATTGAAATAACACGAGCCGCGATTGTTATAGGCTTTACCAAGCGTTTCGGTTTCGTCTTTGGTGCGTTTGTTGCCTTTGGGTTCGAGAATACTTATCACTTTTTCGTAGTCGATAAAGGCTTTTTCGAAGTCGTTGTTATTGAAATACAAATTGCCACGATTGGTATATACATCATGATTTTCGGGTTTGATGCGCAACACCTGACTGAAATCGGCAAGAGCTTTGTCGGTTTCTTTTTTATCTTTGTAATAATTACCTCTGTTATTGAATGCCACATCTACATTGTCATATTTGCTAATAACATCGGTCCATAGGGTTTCGCTGTTTTGCCAAACGTCGGTGCGTTGGAATGTAAAAGCAAACAATAATAATAGGTAAAAAGCCGCTCCGCCTTTGAGGACAGTTTCGCTTACTTTTTTTGTTGTAAGCCAATGATTAAAGAACCAACCCAAAATCATGAACAAACCTAAATAAGGGATATAGGTAAAACGGTCAGCTAAATAGGCTTGTCCTGCTCCAACGATTTGGATAACAAAGATAACATTAAAGAAAAAGAACGCCATACCTGCTAAAACAATGGAATAGCGGCGCGTGGCATACAGCAAAAAACCAATGATTGCCAATACGATTGGACTTAGATAGTGCAGTCCCGAAAGTGTAGCAGGATAGGGATAACATGCCGCCAAAGTAGAAGGCAACGGTATGATGAATTTGAGTAGGTATACCGCTATAGTATACGTACCAAAAAATGGACGATAATAAGCAGGGAAAGTATTGGAAACGTCTATTAAGTTGTCTTGTTTTAGGAAATAAATCCCCAAAAGACCTATTGCCAAAGAAAGGAGGAAATAGGGCGTTTTTTCTAATCCGCGCTTAATCATGTCTCCTACACTACTAATTGTGCCGCGATAATAATCAATGCACAAAAGCGATAACGGCAATGCTACAGCTTGGATTTTGGAGAATAAGGCAGGCACAAACAAGAGAATAGATATGACTGTATATAGCATTTTTTGCTTCGGTCGTTCGGCGGCTAAGACATAAAAACATATCGAAGCTAAATAAAATGCTCCAAACAAAACGTCTTTCCGTTCAGTAACCCACGTGACCGACTCGACACGCATGGTGTGTATGCCGAAAAGCAATGCCACCAAAAAAGCACCCTCTATCCTAAACTTAAGCAACCGCATGAGCCAAAAAACTAAACCAACACAAATAAGATGCAAAAGTAGGTTATTGAAGTGATACAGAAAAGGCTTTAAACCTACAATTTGTTTTTCTATGGCAAACGACAGTACCACCAACGGGCAATAAACAGCATTGACAGGTGTGGTAAAAATATCCTTAATGGCTTGGGGAGAAAGGTCGGTGAGGAGAGTGTTGTCGGTCACATAACGGTCATCGTCCCAGTTGTTGAGTTCGTTGTCTAAGCCGGGATAGAACGCTACTGTTGTGATAACAAGCAAGAACAATAAGCCTATCCACCACCTTAATGACTCATTAGATGCTGGAGGTGTTGCAGTAGTGGCTTGGGTGGTAGCAGGAGATGTGGTGCGGGAGGAGGTAGTTTGCTTTATAGGGTTTTGTTTATTGTCTTTTTTTGCTGCCATAAAATTTGGGAATAGAACTATGTATGATAGATAGAGATTTTGGGTTTTGGATTTATACTGAATTGAAAATACTTTTCGGATTTGATAATGAACGAAGTTACGTACTCACCTCCTAATGAAATATAAATTAACGACGATTTGTCATTCCTCCAAATGCTGTTTTCGTAAGCGAAAAATGGTGTTTCATCTTTTTTGGGTGAGCAAAAAAGATGAAAAAAAAGGAGTTTTTTTCGAGTGGATTCGTCCCTCATGCTGTGGTCTTTGCTTAATTTTGTGGTAGCAAGCAAAATGGTGCGAACATTGTATGTTTTGTGTTATTAGCTACCACAAAATGTAGGCAATCGTTGAGGTACTTTATCGTTTTTTGTCTGTTTAGCCGTGACTTTCATGCCTCAACGACCGAAACAGCACTATTTCGGGTGACGAAAATAGTGTATGCGGAGGCTCGTTTTTTGTAACCGCAATTATTCGACTGTCAACATTTTACAAAATCCGAAGATTGTATTCAATTTAGTATAATAGTGATAATGGGTTATTTTGTGTTACCAATTGGGTTCGTTGCCGATTTTCCATTTCACACTACAGCCTATGCTGGGCAGTTGGGGCGAGATGGGTTCTTTACCTTGTAGCAGGTGGTCTAAGGCGCGGCGGAGGTCGTTACCATTGCAAACTTTGCCATTATTGGGGCGCGAGTCGTCCAATTGTCCGCGATAGACACAGCGAAGGTCGGCATCAAACACATTGAAATCGGGTGTACATGCGGCTTGATAGGCTTTGGCAATGTCTTGTGTTTCGTCAAAAAGATAAGGAAACGGATAAGGAACATCAAGCATTTTTTCGGGTGCATCGTCAGGATAACGGCTGATGTCGTTGCTATTGATGCCAATGAAACCTACACCAAGCGGCATATATTCGTTGGCGAGTGCCATAAGTTGGGCATTAACATGTTTAACAAAAGGACAATGGTTACACAAAAAAAGAATGACAGTAGCTTTTTCGCCGCGCCATTGATATAGTGTGTCAAAAGTTTGTGTGTGGGGATTCCACAGTTTGAAATCGGGAGCAGAGAAGCCCAAAGGCAATTGAATGGTTTCTAAAGCTGGCATATTTCTTTTTTATGATGCAAAATGGTGTTTTTGACAAGAGAAAGGCGTGATTTGTTGCGCAACAACCACAAGCCAAATTGCAATACCCAACAAAAGATATTTTAGCAAACTTGACTTGCAGCGGTTTTGAAGATTATTTTGTTCAAATTTTAAGAAAAACAGCATGGAAAAGCGAAACAAACCCTACTTTTTGTGTTTATCCAACACGCTTTGCACAAACTTGACAGACTTATCCAAAGCTATGGCAATACCTTCTGCATCGATATGCAGGGTAGTGTGCATTCTGAGGATATGTTGTTCGATTTCAGCTTGTTGCTGTGCCAAAATTGTTTGCTGCTGTGCCAAGATTTGCTCTTTTTCGGCTTGCTGTTGCTCTTTTTCGGCAATAATTTGTTCGAAAGTCTTGCCATAGACTTCCACTGCGTGTTCATTAAAAAATGCGATACGAGCTTGACTTACAAATTTCATAGTAGGGGGAGATTTCAGTGATGTAAATATACAACAAATTTTATTTTTTGTGTTTATCCAACACGCTTTGCACGAACTTGACAGACTTATCCAAAGCTATGGCAATACCTTCTGCATCGATATGCAGGGTAGTGTGCATTCTGAGGATATGTTGTTCGATTTCAGCTTGTTGCTGTGCCAAGATTTGCTCTTTTTCGGCTTGTTGCTGTGCCAAGATTTGCTCTTTTTCAGCTTGCTGCTGCGCCAAGATTTGCTCTTTTTCAGCTTGCTGTTGCTCTTTTTCGGCAATAATTTGTTCGAAAGTCTTGCCATAGACTTCCACTGCATGTTCATTAAAAAATGCGATACGAGCTTGACTTACAAATTTCATAGTAGGGGAGATTTCGGTGATTAATTTTTGTTCGAGTTCTTCGGGTAGTAACATCAAAAGACGAATAAATTCAAAAATATCTGCAATGCTTTTGCGCGAATGCTTTCGTTCTAC
>JAEUUX010000201.1 GCA_016787295.1 Chitinophagales bacterium | reverse complement strand
TTGTTTTTTAGAGTTTTCAAGGATTTGGGGGGTGTTTTTTGTTATCCTTGTTGTTTCTTGAATTATGTCACCTCTTCGAGGTTTATGTTAAGTGTTTTGTTGCGGGGGTTTGTTACAAACTTTTCACCCCTTCGGGGTTTTTTGGTGGGGTGAATTGTTGTTTTGGTTTGGTGTTTGTTTATTGTTTATGATATTTTAAATTCTTTTTTTTATATGACTCCTATGTTTATTCTCAGCGTTATGCTGTGTTATTTTGCTGTGTTGTTGGCGGTTGCTATTTATACTAGTCGCGATGCTAGTAATGCTGCGTTTTTTATTGGTCATAAAAAGTCGCCGTGGTATGTGGTGGCTTTTGGTATGATTGGTGCTTCGCTGTCGGGTGTTACGTTTATTTCGGTTCCGGGTGCTGTTGGCGACCCTAATAATGTTAATACGGCTTTTTCTTATCTGCAATTGGCAATGGGTTATTTGGTGGGTTATGCTGTTGTGGCTTTGGTGCTGATGCCTACTTATTATGCGATGCAGTTAACGTCTATTTATACTTATCTTGAGCAGCGTTTTGGGGTGTTTTCGTATAAGACGGGAGCGGGTTATTTTTTGTTGTCGCGCACTATTGGGTCTGCGTTTCGGCTTTATTTGGTTGCGTTGGTGTTGCAGCGTTTTTTGTTTGATCCTTTGGGTGTTCCTTTCTTTTATAATGCCTTAAGTATGCTTTTTATGATTTGGCTTTATACTATTCGTGGTGGTATTAAGTCGATTATATGGACTGATACTGTGCAGACGACGTTTATGTTGCTTTCGGTTATTAGTATCACTTATGGGATGGGTAGTGAGCTTGGTTGGGGTGTTGGTGATATGTGGCGAAATATCCAAGATAGTCAATATTCTCAAGTTTTTTTCTGGGATTGGCAGAAGAATAATTATTTTTGGAAGCAGTTTTTGAGTGGGGTATTTATTGCTATTACTATGACGGGCTTAGACCAGGATTTGATGCAAAAAAATAATAGTTGCAAAAACATTGGGGAGGCTCAGTTGAATATGTTTGTGTTTAGTGGGGTTTATTTTGTGGTGATTTTTTTGTTTCTTAGCCTCGGTGCTATGCTTTATTTGTATGCTAACGCAAAAGGTATTGTTCTTCCTGCTCGTACTGATTTGTTGTTTCCTACTTTGGCTTTTGAGTATTTTCCTACTTATATTGGGGTGTTCTTTTTGATTGGGTTGACTGCGGCATGTTACGCAAGTGCTGACTCTGCTATTACGTCGCTAACGACTTCTTTTTGTATTGATTTTCTGAATTTTGAAAAACGCCAAAATGTGCCTCCGCAGCAGTTGCAACGCACGCGCTATTGGGTTCATATCGGTTTTAGTGTGGTGCTTTTGTTGGTGGTGCTTTTGTTTAAGGAGATTAATAATGAGGCTGTTATTAATGAAATTTTCCGTTTGGCGGGTTATACATACGGGCCTTTGTTGGGTTTGTATAGTTTTGGTTTTTTGTTGAAGGGTTTTCGCCCTATTGACCGTTTTGTGCCGTTGGTGTGTGTTGTTTCGCCGGTTTTGTGCTACTTTTTGAATGTTTATATGTCTAAACATGGCTTTCAGATTGGTTTTGCATTGCTGATTATTAATGGTGCTATTACTTTTTTGGGTTTGTTGTTGCTGTCGTTGCTGAATGAAAGGAAAGAGGTGGTTTGATTTTTAATTGTTAATGGTTAATTGTTAATGGTTAATAAACGGGGTGGTTTTGAGTGGAATTATGTTTTGTTTTTGGTTTTTAATGTTTTGGGGGATTTTGGGGGTGTGTTTTGTTATTCTTGCTGTTTCTTGAATTATGTCACCCCTTCGGGGTTTATGTTAAATATATTGTTGCTGCGTTTTGCTATAAACTTGTCACCTCTTCGGGGTTTTTCAATTGTTAATTGTTAATTGTTAATTGTTAATGGCTGTGTGTACTTGGTGAATGGCTGTGTGTACTTGTCGAATGGTTGTGTGTACTTGTCGAATGGTTGTGTGTACTTGTCGAATGCCTGTGTGTACTTGTCGAATGCCTGTGTGTACTTGTCGAATGCCTGTGTGTACTTGTCGAATGGTTGTGTGTACTTGTCGAATGGTTGTGTGTACTTGTCGAATGACTGTGTGTACTTGTCGAATGGCTGTGTGTACTTGTCGAATGGCTGTGTGTACTTGTCGAATGGTTGTGTGTACTTGTCGAATGGTTGTGTGTACTTGGTGAATGGCTGTGTGTACTTGTCGAATGGCTGTGTGTACTTGTCGAATGGTTGTGTGTACTTGTCGAATGGTTGTGTGTACTTGTCGAATGGCTGTGTGTACTTGTCGAATGGCTGTGTGTACTTGGTGATGGGGGTTGTTGTTTTGTTGTTTGTTTTACTATTAGTGGGCTTTGGGATTTTGTTGGTTGTGGGGTATTGTGGGGTGTGTTTGAATGGTTGTTTTGGGGTTATTTTTTGGAGTGGCGAAGCGCGTTAGGGATGCGTAGGGTGGCGTTAGCCAGTGCGTAGCTTGTCGAAGCACCGTAGCGTAGCGAAGCCCGTAGCAGCCCGACCCGCATGGGAACGCCCAAAGATGTGCTAATAAATGTTTTTGGAGTTGGGTGTATTTTATAATTTTTAAACTTCTAATTTTTTTATGATTTTAGTTACTGGTGGTACTGGTTTGGTGGGGTCTCATCTGTTGCAGCAGTTGGTTGGGCGTAAGAAGGCTGTTCGGGCTATTTATCGTGCTGGTAGTGACCGTAGGTTTCTTGGTGGTGTTGTTGATAGTATTGAATGGGTGGGTGCGGATTTGTTGGAGCCGCAGTCGCTTTATGAAGCGATGCAGGGGATTGAGGAGGTGTATCATTGTGCGGCTTTGGTGTCGTATAGTCCTGCTGATGTGGAGCTGTTGCAACAGGCTAATGTTCAGGGGACTGCTAATGTGGTGAATATGGCTCTGGAAGCGGGTGTTCGGAAGTTGCTTCATGTGAGTTCTATTGCGGCTTTGGGTCGTAAGGGTGTGCTGCCTATTATGACGGAAAGTAGTTCGTGGGGTAATGGTGCTGGTGTGACGCATTATGCTAAGAGTAAGATGTTGGCGGAACGGGAAGTGTGGCGTGGTATTGAGGAAGGTCTTGAGGCGGTGATTGTTAATCCGTCTGTGGTGCTTGGTAGGGGTGATTGGCGGCATGGTTCTCCGCGTCTTATTCAAAGAGTGGCAGATGGTTTGCGGTTTTATCCGAGTGGTGGTACTGGTTTTGTAGATGTGTTAGATGTTGTGGAGGTGATGCAGTTGTTGATGGAACGCCCGATTAGTAATGAGCGGTTTATTTTGAATGCTGCTAATTTGAGTTATCAGGAATTTTTTGGTATGGTTGCTTCGGAGCTGGGTGTTTCGGCTCCTGTGTGGCGTGCTGCTCCTATTTTGGGTGAGTTGGCATGGCGTTTGGAGGCTGTGCGAAGTCGTTTGACGGGTAAGAAGGCTTTGTTGACGCGTGAAACTGCTCGTCAGGCACAAAAACGGTCTTATTATAGTAGTCAGAAGGTTGCTGATTTGTTGGGTTATGAGTTTCGCCCTGTTCAGTTGAGTATTAAGCGGGTTTGTCAGGAGTTTTTGGCTGATTCGCGGGTTGTGTAGGGCTTGTTGTTTTGTTGTTTTTTGGGTTATGCTGTGTATAATGTGTGAAGCCGCCGATAGGTATGTTCCTATCGGCGGCTTTTTTTTGTGAATTGGGAGAGGTTGGGGTTTTTAATTGTTAGTTATTAATTGTTACTGGTTGATGGGGGAATTATTACTGGTTGATTGTTGCTGGTTAATGAGTGTGATGCTTGTTTTTTTGAGGTTTGTTATTTAGTGTTGTTTGGTGTGTTGAGTAGGTTTTTTAGTTTTTGTAGGTTTTGTTGGTTTGTTTTGTTGTGGAATGTGGCTGCTATTTCTTGTTTTTCGCGTTGGGTGAGGTGGTAGCTCATGGAGGCTCTTGCGGCTTGTTTTTGGGGTTCGTATTCGAAGTTAATGAATTTTATTTTTCCTTGTAATAGCTGGTTTAGGTTTATTAGGGCTCGGTCGGCGGTGTATTCTTGTATGTTTCCTGACATAAAAACGGTGAATGGTCTGATTAGTTGTTTGGTTAGGGATTCGGGTGTGTATGTTGGGTTTTGTTCTACTTTTTCTTGTCCTGCTATGCGTATCATAATGACTTGGTCGATGTTTTTGTTTATCCAATCGGCAAAGATGGATAGGAATTTTTCGCTGGTTTGGAAGCCAAAGTTGTCGATGAATCCTGCATCCATGATTTGTATTTTGGGTTCTGTGGGTAGGACTGTGGCAGGTAGGACGAAGGGGTAGGTTGCGCTCATTCGTATGGCGCTTGTGATTCGGAGTTGGTCTGGTGTGTGGTCTTTGAAGTATAGTTGGAAGTCTATTCCGTCGGGTTCGTTGTATGGGTTGTCGAGTGTGTACTTTTGTGGTGGATTGATGAGGTATGATACTCCTTGTGTTGAGATGTATAGTCGGCGATTGTCGTTGGTGATGGTTGGTGAGAATATTAGTAGTGGTATTATGGCGTTTTTTTCTAATGGTTGGTAGTCGGCGAGTGTTTTGTTGTAGAGTAGGGAGTCGGTCATTTGGTGGAGTCGGTTTTCAAATGCCATTGCTCGGTTTTTGACGTATTTGTGTTGTCCTATTGTGGTGTATTGTAGTGGGTAAAAGATGTCGTTGGTGACAAGTGTGAATGCGATGGGGTTGAATAGGTCTTCGGAGAGTTGTTCGGCATAGTGTGGGTTGTGCCAATTGGGTATTTTTTGGGTTAGTTGTTGGTAGTAGTATTCGCGTGCATAGGTTGCTCCAATCATGCCGCCCGATGCGCCGCTAATAAGGACTGTTGCGGGCATGAGTTGTCCATTTAGGGCGCTGTCTGCTTGCTGTATGGCAAGGAATGCCCATCTGTTGGCTAAGTGTCCGCCGCCGCTGCAATGTAGTAGTATCATTGTTGGCTTTTGTTTGTGCTGTTGGGCTTTGGCTTTTTGCTTCCATTTTTCGAGTATTTCGAGTGTGTTTTGTTGGTCTTTTTGGGTTTGTTCGGCTGTGTGGATTCGGGTTATTGTTGTGAGGTTGTATGGTTGTGGTGTTGTGGTATAGTCTATTCCATAGGCGGGGGTGTCGTATTGATACCATTTGTAAGTGGTTGAATAGTCGACGGTTAGGAACATTAGAACCAATACGGCGGTTCGCCATTCGGTGAACCAATAGGAAAAAGCTGCAACAATGGTCATTGCTAAGGATAAGACCAAAAAAGTGCTTGTTGCGGCGGGAATTTGTAGATAGGGGTTGTCTATTTGTAGGCTTAGGGCTAATAGTGCTAAAAGGCTGATGAGCTGAATGACAAAGGCGTTGATGTGGTGCTGGCGAAATACTGCCTGTAGGACTGTTTCGGGATAGTGTTCTGCGGGTCGTGCTACTTTGATTTGGAATTGGTTATTGATGTAATATGAGATGTTTATTGCTTTGGCGTAGTGTTCTATTTGTTCCCAACGATGTACAATGGTGTTTTCTAAGCGTTGTTCGAGTTGGCTAAGTTGTGATGGTTGTCTTTTTTTTCTGCCGATGCGTGTTTTGGGTAATGGTCTGTATTTGATGTGTGCAATGATGGCAGCAATGTCTTTGTTGGTGAAGTGGAAATAGATGGCTGTTAGTGCGATGAGTGTGGCAAATCCTGCTGCAAAACCAATGATGTATGTGATGATGGTAGTTATGTTTCTCCACTCAAAGTAGTATTGTAGTCGGACAAGTGCAACGAAATAGGTGGAGAGGAATAAGATGGGAATTAGGCTGTTGTTGATGCAGAAGCAATATAGTGGGGCATTGAGGGTTGCGAGGAAAGGAAAACGGAAGGCGTTGGTGAGGTATGTGGCGATGTTCCAAGCCATGAAAAAAAATCCAAATCCTAAGCCTACCCAAAAGAAACTCCAGAAACTGACTTTTTCGCGGTATTCGGGGTCGAGGAATAGGTAGCCTCCTCCATACCCTCCTGCTATGGCAAAAGTGATGATGCCAAGCAATAATAACCACCATATAAGGAGTGATTTGTTTTTTTTGAAATGTAAGAGTAATAGTTGTATGGGAAAGGTTTTGTATAGGGTGGATAGTTGTTTCATGGTGTTTGTTATGGATATGTGTTTATTGTTGTTGGGGTTTTGGGGAGGAGTTGGCGATGTGGTAAATGTTTTTTGTTGGAATGGAAATAGTAGTGTTTGAATTGTTTTTGTTGGGAGATGTTATTTCATTTCGTTGGGTGCTATGATTTTGGTGAGCAAATTGTGTCTAAGCGTGTCATATAACGACAAAAACCAAACCTGGCTACCTTTGATAATAAGATAGTCGGATTTGGTTTTTTGCATAGAGTCCATATACAAATAGGCATGAAAGAGGTATTTTTCGCATCATTGTTTTTGTATGGTCTCTTTATTCATTTTGGCAGTTGTTTTGGAGTTTATTTTTTGTCTTCTCCTTCTTTGCCGCCTGATTCAATTTCTTTTTGTATACTGCTGCGTGCATCATTAAATTCTCTAATACCGCGTCCAATACCACGTGCTAATTCGGGAATTTTTTTGCCGCCAAAAAGCAATAGTGCTACTAAGAAAATGATAATCCATTCAGAACCGCCTGGTAGACCCATGATATATTGGTTTTATAGAATGAAAAAAAATAAGTACGCCAAATAGCTTTTGGCATTTCTCGGTGCAAAGGTACAGAAAAAAAATGGTTTTTTGAGTTTTTGTTGGTGATTTTTGTTGTTCATAGTTTCTGTTTTTTAGCAAAAACGGGGGGTTAGCGAAGCCAACTTGCCTATTTTTTAGCAATTTACTAAATTTTATTAAAAAAAATAGCTCAAAATTAGTAAATTGCTAAAAAATTGCTGTATCTTTGCGGCGAATCTTTTTTTAATTTTTTTCTCAAATTGTTAGGTATGAAACGAATCGGAGCATTTCCAAATTTTTCGCTCAACTATAAAACCATTTCTTTGTTGTTTGGTTTGTTTTTGTTGAGCAACTACATTACTTTTCGTTGGAGTAGCCAAGTGATGGGTATTCCAAAGCCGCGTTCAAGTCAGCTTTATTTGTTGGACGAGGCTACACGCTATGTGTATGATGTGGCAGGTTTTGAACAAAAAGTGATAGCTGTTAGCAAGCGTTTGGATATTCCTAGTGAATGGCTAATGGCTGTGATGTATGCAGAATCGCGCTTCGATGCCTCTGCTCGCAACCACAAAGGTAGTAGTGCCTTGGGGTTAATACAATTTATGCCCGCTACTCTCAAGTCTTTGGGAACAACACCGCAAAAATTGCAAAACATGAATCATGTTGAGCAAATGGATTTGGTGTATAAGTATTTAGCTGAAGTGCAAAAGGTGCGCGGCGAATACCAATCTCTGACAGATTTGTATTTGGGTATCTTGTATCCTGATGCTATTGGAGAAGATTTTTGTTATACTTTGTATGCCAAACCCGACGAGAATTATGTGATGAATATGGGTTTGGACGAAAACAAAGATGGACGCGTTATGGTGCAAGATATAGACCAATTTTTGCGTCGAATTTATCCAACTGCGTATTTTGTCACTAAAAAATCTACAACATGGTGGTGAATTGCACAATAAGCCGTCTATAGCGATGTTCTATAGGCGGCTTATGCAATTGGCAGAAGGCGATTTTTTATACTTCTTTGGATTCGTTGTTGGTTGTTGAATTGTTTGTTTCGGTTGTTTTTTTCGTTCTTCTGCGCGTTTTAGGTGCTTGTGGCTCGCTATTGTTTTTTGCTGGGGTGTTTTTTGTGGTATTTTTTGTTTGGCGGCTTGTTTTTTTCTTTGTACTTTTGCTGCTCGTAGCGGCTTCTACAATTTTGGCAGCCATGAGGTCGGCACTTGATGAACTTCCCAAACGGTCGGCACCTGCATTGACTAAATCGCGAGCTGTTTCATAGGAACGTATGCCTCCCGATGCTTTGATTTTGACATTTAGTGGCAGGATTTTTCGCATAAGTGTTACAATTTCAACGGTTGCTCCACTGCCATTAAAACCTGTGGACGTTTTTACATAATCGGCTTTGGCATTGGCGCAAATATCACACAGTTTTATTATATCGTCTTCGGTGAGCAGGGCGGTTTCGATGATAACTTTCAATAGGGCTTTGCGACTATGGGTATATTTGGCTATTTTTTTGATTTCTTTGCCTATTTTGTTCCATTCTTGGTTTCGCACCCAAGTCAAGTTGATAACCATGTCTATTTCTGTGGCACCGTCTTTGCAGGCTTTTTTTGTTTCTACCAATTTGGAGTTGGTGGTACTATAGCCTAACGGAAAACCTACAACGGTAGCAATAGCCACCTTTTTGCCTTTCAAACGTTCGGCGGCGTGGCTCACATAAGAGGGAGGGATACAAACAGCAGCAAAATTGAAAGCGGCTGCTTCGTCACACAGGCGGTCAATATCTGTTTGTGTGGCATCTGGTTTCAGCAAGGTATGGTCGATATAGGAGGCTAAATTTTTTTTTCGTGCCATAGTGTTATTTATTTTAACGTTAATATATGGAAATTAAATTTTCGTTGGTACAAAATGAGGCGGATTTGGAGCAAATTTTGGTGCTGCAACAGCAAAATTTGGCGCGGCACCTTAGTTCCGACCAAATTGCCTCACAGGGTTTTGTGACAGTAGAACACACCCTCGAACAGTTGCAAAAAATGCACCGCAGTGCGCCGAGTATTATCGCCAAAATGGGAGAGCAAGTGGTGGGTTATAATATTGCTATGTTGCCCGATTTTCGGCAAGAAATAGCCGTTTTGGTACAGATGTTTGATATTTTCGATTCTTTAATGGTCAATGGTCAAACATTGGGTAGTCAGCGCTATATTGTTTGTGGGCAGGTGTGCGTGGCAGAGGCGGTGCGCGGGCGCGGTGTTTTTGAGGGCATGTATGTTGCTTATCAACAGTATTATTCGCCTTTGTATCGCTATATTGTCACCGAAATTGCGGACAGAAATCGGCGCTCGTTGCGGGCGCATGAGAAAGTCGGTTTCTCTACTTGGCATCGCTACGATACGCCTGCGGAGTCTTGGCATATTGTAGGTTGGGAATGGTAGGTGCTTGTGACATAAATGAGAAATTCTATTTCCCAAAGTAATCTACATAAACGCACAAAACGGTTGGATATAACCTTATTTCAAATTATCACCTACTTTGATGCTCAAATTAAAAAACAAAATGCGTGGATTGGCATTTCGCTCGATGTGGTAGAAAGAGTCGTTAATAAGTTGGTACAACAACTCAAATTGCGACCGTTGGTTATTTTGCAGCAACTGCTGTGCGAGTTCTTTTTCGGGAGTGCTGATTGCCAAATGGTGTTGTGGCAGGTGTTGTTTTAGGAGACATTGGCGCAAAAAGTGTAGGCTGTATCGCAAAAAATGCTTTTGGGCTTCGCGCCCCATTTCGGCTAATTGATCTACCAAAGCGGGCAAGTTTTGGGTTTGTTTTTCTACCAAAATAGTGAGCCAACGTACCAAAAGTTGTTGGTTATCGTGGTTGGCATTTGCCATTAGGTTGAGGGCTTCGTTATAGTTGCCTTCGGACAAGATAGCGATCTGTTGAGCAAAATTGGGATTTAAGCCAAATTTTTCTTGTAAATATTCTTGTATTTCGGTTTCGGATATGCGTGGAATGCGCAAGAGTTGGGTGCGCGACAATATTGTGTTCAACACCAAGTTGGCATTTTCGGCTACCAATAAAAATAAAGTATTGGGAGGTGGTTCTTCGATGATTTTTAATAAACGGTTGCCTTCTTTGCCCAAATATTCTGGCATCCATAGCAACAAAATTTTGTAAGGAGCTTCGTAGGTAGTAAACGAAAGTTTTCTGATAATATCTTCGCATTCTTCGGCGGTGATGTTGCCTTGTTTGTTATCGGCTTTGAGGTGTTGTAGCCATTGAAAAACATTCATATATGGATTTTTCAGCACGGCTTCGCGCCATTCGGTCAGCAAATCGGTACTTTTGGCTTTGCTTCCAATGGTCGGATAACAATAGTGGATGTCGGGATGAATGAGTTTTTGTGATTTTTTACAATTACTACACCGTCCGCAAGAATCATCGGTTTGGCGATTGGAGCAGTTGACATATTGTGCAAATGCTAAGGCTAAGGATAATGCCCCACAGCCTTCGTTGCCCAAAAACAATTGTGCATGACTAATGTGGTCGTGTTGGGCGCTTTCCATCAGATAGCGTTTGGTGTTGGTTTGACCAATGATTTGTTTAAATTGCACGTTGGAGAAATAATTTTTTTGGGGTAGATGATAGATGCGTTTTCAAGAGACAAAGGTACAATTTTTCTTTGAATAGCGCTTATTTTACCTCAAGTTTTTTGTCTTTTTAATAAAAAGCAATTAACAAAATCGGGTATGTTCCCCAAAACAGTTATTTCCATTAGACAGTTAGTGGCATAATATTGGCAATATCAGGTCAAATAGCATTATTTTGCTACCATATTAGCGTTATTTTTGTTTTTTTCCTGTCCAACGGTTTTAGGGATACGCCCCAAATCGGAGAATAAAAGATATTGTGAGTTTATCTATTTTGTATTGTTTTGTCAATAAAAGAATAGTGTATGGGGCAAAAAACGCTTAAAATTCCCTATTAATTGGCAAAAAATAAAAAATGACAAAAAAATGACCTAAAAATTAACGAAAAACGAACAAAATAGTATGCTTACCACTATCTTTGCAGCAGAAAAACGCTTGTTATGCTATGATAACCGACTGCTCCCAAAATATTTTGCTTTTTTGTAGAAAAATATGACCAATCTATTTATAAGTTTTATGTCAAAATCGTTAACTATGAAAAATTTACTGTTTTTTCTGCTAATTTCACTGCCTTTTTTAAACACATCTGCGCAGCGCACGTGTGCCTCTATGGAAGTTCTTCAACAACAATTGTTGGAAGATCCCGATTATCAAAACCGTTTAGATGCCATTGAAGTCCATACGGCGGCTTATGTGGCGCATCATGAACACAGCCAAGACGAACGTGCAGTCATTACTATTCCTGTAGTGTTCCATGTGATTCACAATGGCGATGCCGTTGGGTCGAGTGAGAATATCAGTAGCAACTATATTCAAGCTCAAATTGCACAATTGAACTTAGATTATCGCAAACTCAATAGTGATGCAGCAAATATCCCAAGCGTGTTTGCGAGCGTGGCAGCCGATGTGGAAGTTGAGTTTTGTTTGGCACAACGCGACCCAAGCGGCAATGCTACAACTGGCATTAATCGCTATAACTATGGACAGGCTTCGCCCACCACCAGCTATATCGACAATACCATTAAACCTGCAACTATTTGGGACAGAAGTAAATATCTCAATATTTGGGTAACCAATATTGGCGGAGGTATTTTGGGATATGCCACTTTCCCCGGTGGTACTGCCAGCAAAGACGGCGTTGTGGTAGCTTACTATACAGTTGGGTCTAATAGCTTGATTAATCCTGCTCAAGGTGGTTCGTTTGGACGCGGACGCACGGCTACACACGAAGTTGGTCACTGGTTGAATTTGCGCCACATTTGGGGCGATGCTAATTGTGGCAGTGACTTGGTGAGTGATACGCCCACACACAATACGTCTAATTATGGTTGTCCTTCTCAACCACACTATAGTACTTGTAGTGGTCAGCCACGCGAAATGACCATGAACTACATGGATTATACCGATGATGCTTGTATGTATATGTTTTCCTCTGGACAAAAAACGCGCATGAGAGCTGTTTTGACTACAGGTGGAGCCAGAGCAAGTTTGGCAACATCTAACGGTTGTGTAGCTCCAAGTGGTGGAACAACTTGTACAACTCCAACAGGTTTGGCAACAGCTAATATCACAAGTAGCAGTGCTACTCTTAGCTGGACAGCGGTTAGCGGTGCTACCAGCTACACCGTACAATACAAAACCAATGCCGCTACTACTTGGACAAGCCTAACTGCCACCAGCAATAGCGTCAGTTTGACAGGTTTGGCGGCTTCTACTACCTATAATTGGAGAGTACAAACAACTTGCTCAAGTGGTACAAGCACCGTAGCGACGGGTAGCAATTTCACGACTCTTGCTTCAGGTGGAACAACTTGCGCAGCACCCAGCGGCTTGGCAGTTTCTAATATCACTGCCAATAGTGCTACTTTAGGTTGGTCGGCTGTTAGTGGTGCTACCAGCTATAGTGTGCAATACAAAACAAGCACGGCTACGACTTGGACAACGGTGAGCGCTTCCAGCAATAGCCTCAACTTAACCGGGCTTTCGGCATCGACCACCTATAATTGGAGAGTGCAAACGATTTGTAGTGGTGGTGGTAGCTCGACTGTTAATGGTAGCAATTTTACTACAACTGCTGCAAGCACAGGTACAGCCGACTGCAACACCGATGAGCCTAATGAATCTGCAAGTGCTGCAACACCCATCGGCAACAATGTGAGCATAGACCGCTATATTTGCACAGGAGGACAAGATTGGTATGTCTTTACCACAACAGCCTCTGCTCCCAAAGTGCGCGTTTCGCTCACCAGCCTTCCTGCCGACTATGAACTCTATTTGATGCGTGGTAATTATTATACGGTATCAGAAAATTCGGGTACTACCGACGAACAAATTACCTATAATGCCACTTCCGCAGGTACGTATTATGTGGGTGTGACGAGCTACAATGGTGCTGCCAGCACAACAGACCCATATACTTTGACGATACAAACCCAAAGTGCTAGTTTCCGATACATTGGTACGCTTGCTCCTTTATCGCCTATTAATGTATCTCCAAATCCTGCTACTGATAAAGCAAGTGTTAGTTTTGTGAGCGAACAAGAACAAGATGTGACTGTTCAGGTGTTTGACTTGATGGGACGCATCGTTTTGAGCGAGCAAGTAACTGCCACAGAAGGTAATAATCAAATTGGTTTGAATCTTAATAGTTTGGTGAATGGTTACTATTTGGTGCAAGTTGACAATGGTATTTCTCGCCAACAAAGCCGTTTGGTGGTGGTGAAATAGTTTTATCTGCATTATAACGTTAAACAGATAACCCCCTCGAAGCAGTTGTGCTTCGAGGGGGTTATTTTTTTGGGGGGTGCGTGGCATATAGATGTTGCTATCGTTTCAAAGACAGAAATAGCTGTTTTGATGCGGTCTGTTGTTCGAATGGCGAAGCGCGTTAGGGATTGTAAGGGTGGCGTTAGCCAGTGCGTAGCTTGCGAAGCACCGTAGCGGCAGCGAAGCCCTGTAAAGCCCGACCGTCAGGGAACGCCCAAAATATAATATTACTTTGAGAAATTCTACTTGCAAACCAAGCATTATTGGCAAAACTACACCACCAAATTCTGTCCTGTCATTTCGGAGGGCACAGGAATATCCATGATGTGCAAAATGGTGGGTGCAATATCTGCCAATTTGCCACCCGAAAGTACACTGTAGTTGTGTTGTGGTGCAACAACCACTATTGGTACGGGATTCATGGTGTGGGCAGTATTGGGTGTGCCATCGGGATTTATCATGGTGTCGGCATTGCCATGGTCGGCGATGACGATGGACACATAGCCATTAAACAATGCTGTTTCAACAACTTTTTGGAGGCATTCGTCGACGGTTTCGGCGGCTTTTACGGCTGCACTAAACACGCCTGTGTGTCCTACCATGTCGGTATTGGCAAAGTTGAGGCACACAAAATCGGCTTGGCGCTGGGATAGGGCATCACGGATAAGTTGGGTTACTTCGGGAGCGCTCATTTGAGGTTGTAGGTCGTAGGTGGCAACTTTGGGGGAGTTAGCCATTAGGCGCGTTTCTCCCTCAAAAGGTTGTTCGCGTCCGCCCGAAAAAAAGAAGGTGACGTGGGGATATTTTTCTGTTTCTGCAATGCGAATTTGGCGTTTTTGGTGTTGTTCCAATACTTCGCCCAAAGTGTTTTTGAGGTTGTCACTATCAAAAATGATGTGGATATTTTTGAAGGTATCGTCATAGTTGGTCATGGTGACATAGTATAGTGGGAGGGTGTGCATGTTGTATTGTGGCATATCTGTTTGGGTGAGAACGCGTGTAATTTGGCGACAACGGTCTGTCCTGAAATTGAAACAAATCACCACATCATCGGGCTGAATGGTGGCAAGGGCTTTTCCGTCTGCTTGTGTGCAAACAATAGGCAGTATAAATTCGTCGGTTATATTACTGTCATAGGATTCTTGGATAGTGGCTATGGGGTCGGTGGTGGGTTTTCCTTTACCTTTGGTATATAGGTCGTATGCCAATTGTATGCGTTCCCAGCGTTTGTCTCTGTCCATAGCATAGTAGCGTCCGCAAACGGAGGCTATTTTTGCCTTTTGGTGGGCGATGTGTTGTTGCACATTTTGTAGGTATTGTATACCTGCTTTGGGGTCGGTGTCGCGCCCGTCCATAATGGCGTGGATATAGACTTGGGGCAGTTGGTGTTGTTCGCAAATATCACACAAACCTTTGAGGTGGTTGATGTGGGAATGCACACCGCCATCGGAGACCAAACCCAAGAGATGAACGGCTTTTTGGTGTGTTTGGGCATATTGCAAGGCTGCCAAAAGTGTGGCATTATGGTCGATGGTTTTTTGGCTAAACGCTCTATTGATGCGCAAAAGCTCTTGGTAGACGATGCGCCCTGCTCCAATGTTGAGGTGTCCTACTTCGGAGTTTCCCATTTGTCCATCAGGCAAACCCACCATTTCGCTGTGGGTGATGAGGGTGTTGTTGGGGTAGGTGCGCAACAAACTATCCATGTAAGGCGTTTGTGCATACTCAATAGCGCTTATAGCAGGATTGTGATTGATGCCCCATCCATCGAGAATAATGAGCATTACTTTGTCGTTTTTTAGCATGGTATTGTTTTTTTTGAGGTGCTATACAATAATTGCGAGGTCTTTAGCGTTTGGTTGTGGAAGCAATGATTGCACAAAAAGGTTTTGTAAAATAGTCAAGTTGATATGGGTTTTTAAACGCTTTTATTTTTTTGCGTCTAAAAGAGTAGTATGTTATCCTAAGTAGCACCTTACGCATTTTTTTACCTATTAATTTTGTTGAGTTATGAAACAATTTATTTTTCGTATATCGGTATTTCTTTTCTTTTGGGTAGCAATTGCTTTTGCTATTCAGGCACAAAATTTAGTGAATACGGTCAAAAATGGCTTTCAAACGGGCAATATTGCTGTGCTTAGTAGCTATTTTTCGGCTGATATGGGCGTGAGTACGCCTTTGGGTGATGGCGAAGACAAGTCGGGTTCGGTGGTGATGTTAACAAATTTTTTTAGTGCCGAAACCGCTCGGAGTTTTACTATCAAACACAACGGAACGGCACCCAATGGGTCACAATTTTTGATTGGCACGTTGGTTACGACCAAAGGTTCGTACCGTGTTACGGTGTCGTTGCGCAACAATGGTATTGAACAAATTGATATTGAATAATGAAAATCGCTATTTACCTTTTCGCTCATAACAAATAACCAGCAAATTTTTCTTATCTGCATGTTTTTCACACACAAAGGTAAGAATAATTTGCTGGTTTGCTGTAATATTAATTTATTTTTTGTGTTGTTCTATCATTGTTTTGCGTTTTTGGTATAAATTTTGCTCTAAACCAACAGGATAATTAGCAAGAATTGGTTGGAAGAGTGACAATTGTTCTCGAGTGTATTCTTGGATTTTGCTCAATTTAGGCTGTTCATATACTAAATTTCCGTGCCTGAATATAGGTTCTAGTAAGTCATTGCTGCCAAAATCGTTGGGTTGGTCAATAATTCTGCCGTCAAAAGTGTGTATGATATCGGTTCGGTCTATTTGTGGGCTAGATACATCATAAATCATGTCGCCTTCGTATTTTTGGGTAGCAGAATTGAAAAAACGGCGCACCTGCAAACAACCCGGTATAGATGTTTTGGAGCTATTCTCGGAGAGTTTAATTTTGTCTTGCCAATGTTTGTTGTGGGTTTTCAAGGCACTTAGTTTATACACACCACCCAAAGCAGATTGTTCGCCACCAGTGACCAAATTGGTACCAACGCCCCAAGTATCTATTCTTGCACCTTCTTTTTTTAATCCTATAATGCTATCAGCATCTAAATCGTTGCTGGCAATAATTTTTGTATGGTGAAAACCTGCTTCGTCCAATAATTTTCGGGCTTCGATGCTAAGAGTTGCCAATTCGCCAGAATCTAATCTGATTCCTATTAGACGTTGATTTTTTTTCTCCAATTCTTTGCCGACGATAATAGCATTTTTCACTCCTTCAAGGGTGTCGTAGGTGTCGACTAAAAAAATACAATTATTAGGCATTTCTTTGGCATAAGCTCTAAAGGCGCTTAGTTCGTTATCGAAACACATCACCCAACTATGCGCATGTGTTCCCTTGACTGGGATACCCAATTTTTTGCCTGCCAACACGTTAGAAGTAGCCACACAACCGCCGATGTAGGCTGCTCGGCTTGCAGAGAAACCACCATCAACGCCTTGTGCGCGACGCAAACCAAACTCTACAACATCGTCACCTTGCGCTGCTTGGACAATATGAGCTGCTTTGGTAGCAATGAGGGTTTGGAAATTAATGATGTTGAGCAAGGCTGTTTCGACCAATTGTGCCGCCAACAGACCACCTTCGACTCGCACCAAAGGCTGATTAGGAAATACAACAGTACCTTCGGGAATAGCATCTATGTCACAAGTAAATTTGAAATTGGAGAGGTAGCGCAAAAAATAATCACTAAATAATCGGCTGCCCGCTCCGTCGGTAAGGGTTTTCAAGTACAAGATGTCGTTTTCTGTAAAAGAAAGATTTTGTAGGTACTGAATGGCAGTTTCCAGACCTGCTACAATGGCATATTTGCCGCCGAAAGGGGCTTTACGGAAATAAAGCGAGAAAACCGCTTCCCGCTCGTGCATCTGCTGCCCAAAATAGGCTGCAGCCATAGTGAGTTGGTAGAGGTCGGTCATCAAACTAAGAGAAGAGCCGTAGATAGAATTGTTCGGCTTGATCTGGGTTTTAAATTGCAGAGTCATACACATTATTGTTTAGTAATACTTAGATATATAACAACATCGCCTATCAATTTGTTCCCAGAAATTGATAAAGATGGATAAAAGATTTGTCTCAAAATAGAAAAATATCAAGCCACGAAAAAAAAATATGCCATTTGTATGTCAATTGCAATAATTTCCGTACCTTTGGTGTTATTTTTGAGACGGACTGCTTGGTAGTAGACTTATTTTTTATATCTTTTTTACTAATTAATATACATCCTCATTTTATTTTTCTGAATTATGGTAGATCAACTCTTTCAACTTATCCAGTCATTGTCTAAAACAGAAAAGCGCTATTTGCGTATCCATGCTTCGCAACATGTTAGAGGTGACGAAAACAATTATCTAAAATTATACGATGCTATCAATGAACAGCAAACGTATGACGAAAATGCGTTAGTCAACTTCCTAAAGTTGGACAAAAACAAATTTGCAGTTACCAAGAATTATTTATATAATTTTATTCTTGACGAACTGATTTCGTTTCATGACGAGAAAAGTCCACAACACGATTTGTATAAACAATTGAGGCAAGCCGAAGTGTTGTATGATAAACACCTTATTGAACAAGCTAAACGCATTGTAGATAAATTGAAAAAACGCGCTAATGATTTAGAAGATTTCTATTTGTACTCACGCGCCCTTGAGTTAGAAATAAAAATGATACATCTGCTAAATAATGTACAAGAACAAGTGCGAAAAATCAGAAAATTAGTAGATGAAAACAAAGAAGTGTGGCGTAAATTGCAAGAAATTCATGACTATAAACAGTTGTATTACATGGTTACATGTTTTGTTTTGCAATTTGGCACGCTCAATCAAGCTGAAATTATTCAGGAGATAGAAAAACTTCACCAAAATCCATTATTGCAAGATCCACAACGCGCTACCACAATTACGTCTTTGAATTATTTGTATAGTATTCAATATCGCTATTATCAGATGACTGGTAATGACGAAGAATATCATTTATATTCACAGTTGCAAGTAGATTTGATATTTGCCAACCCCAAAATTTTGGGTTATACCCCTTTGTTTTTATTGAGTCGTTTGCATAGTCTATTATTGGCTTGTATAGCAACTTATAAATTCCAAGATTTTGACCGAAACTATGAGTATTTTGAAAAATTTGAATTGCAAACCAAACACGAAGAGTCGCGTTGGCGATTTATCAAATACAATGTTTTGTTGCAAAAATACTTGGTATACTGTGATTTTGAAAAAGCTGCCACTTTAGCCAAAGAAGCGGGCAAGTTGTTTATCAACAAAGAAGTGCGTGTAAGCGATATGCAACGCACAGTTTTGTTATTACAGTCGTGTTATTTACTGCTTATCAAAGGAGAATACAAAATAGCTTTGGATTATGCCAATGAAATTTTGCAAGAAGAAAGTAGTAATTTGCGTGGTGATATGTACAATGTTGTTTTAATGTTCGACTTAGTGCTTCATTTCGAACTGAGGCATTATCAATTATTAGAGTCTAAAATTAGAACAGCTCGCCGCTATCTAAATAATCAAAACTCACTGGGCGAACCAGAAGCAAAAATGTTTGCGTTTTTTAATAAAGCCATCAAAACCACCTCTAACAAAGAGTTGTTGATATTGTATGGAGAATTATATGAAGAACTCAAGAATTTAGATGCTCAAAAAACACCATCGCCTATTTTTGATTTTTTCGATTTGCTGTCATGGGCAAAAGCCAAAGCAGAACAAAAAACATTTGTAGCCGTAAAAATTGAACAAAAAGAACGTATAGGTCTGCTGGTATAATCAAACACAAAAAATACTGTTTTTTGTTGCATATTTTGTATCTATTTAAACCAAAGCAAATTCTCCGTCAAAAGAAAAATATCTTTTGGCGGAGAATTTATTTTTGGGCTTTTTTATTTCCAAACAACTATAAACTTGTGATAGCTGCTAAATATTTTGAGTTTTATTGAGAAAATTAGTTAATTTTTGACAAAACTTGTCTTATTTTGACCCACAAAAGCGTAAAAAGTACTACTTTTGGGAGTTTTTTATCAACTATTATCTATTATGCCACAATTATTATTGTTATTTGTTTGTTTACTATCGGGTATTTTGTTGCGTCGCTATCAAGTTTTCCCGACCAATGCTGCTCATGTACTTAATTTGTTTGTATTTTATATTTCACTACCTGCCCTCACACTGCGCTACATACCTTTCATCGAGTTCAAGACCGAAACCTTGTTGCTTACGGCGGTTAGTTGGATAGTCTTTGGTGGGGCAGCACTATTTTTGGGTATGTTATACCGTTTGGGTATGTTTAACCGTTCCACTTTTGGGGCTATGCTATTGGTAGGAGGTTTAGGCAATACTGCTTTTGTTGGTTTTCCGTTGGTGGAGGCACTCTATGGCAAGGAAGGTTTAGAAAAAGCCATTGTTTTAGACCTTTCGGGTTCGTTTGTGGTGGTGTCCATCATGGGCATTGCTGTGGCTGCATGGTTTTCGTCGGGATCACCTAATTGGTCATTAATTGGACAACGCATTGTACGTTTTCCGCCTTTTGTGGTGTTTCTTTTGTGCTTGTTGCTCAACTTGTTCAATGTCAATTTTCCACCCTACGTCTTAGATGCTCTTGAGCGCATTGGGTCAACGGTATCCATTTTGTCGTTGGTGTCGGTGGGTTTACAATTGCGCTTCGAGTTGGCTTCGGGCGACCTCAAAGCCTTAGTCATCTGTTTGGGCTACAAACTATTGCTTGCACCTGCCGTCATCTATGTTCTGTATGTGTTGTGGCTTGGGCAAAGTAGCTTGGTTAGCAAAGTTAGTGTTATTGAGGCTGCCACGCCGCCGATGGTCACAGCCGCCATATTGGCATCGGACTATGACCTCAACCCAACCTTAGCCAACTTAGCAGTCGGTGTGGGTATTATTGCTGCTATTGGGACAGTACTATTGTGGCACACAGTCTTGGGCTAATAGTATTGGCGAACCATCAGATAGTTGGCTCCTGCCTGAAACCCCATCATCATACAAGGAGCAACAAAGTTGTTCAAAAATTCAAACACTTGTTTGCGTTGTGGTGTGAGCCATTGTTCATCATAATAACTATAACATATTTTTTGCGCCAACAAAGTATATACCAATATAAAAGCAAACGACAAGAGGTAGGTATACAAAATGTTAGATAATTTTTTTTGGCGCAACAAAAAAGCAGTTAGTAAAGGTACTAACGCATACGGTAATAAAAGAAGAAAAAACATATTGGGAGAAAATTTTTGACCAACAAAAAAACGGTGGTAAAGGTAAGGCTTTTTGGACTAAAAATACTCATTATGCCCAATTTATCCTAAACTTTGCTATATTCCGTTGTTTTTCATGCCAAATGCTTGTTGTGTGGGTTTTCTAATCAGGCAAAAAAATACCACCGACGAGTTTCCGCTGCTCACCGGTGGTTAGAGTTAAAAAGCAATATTCACTCCGCAATGCAATATTTTTTGAATAAATTTTCTTCTCAAAAGATAAGCGACAGAAACAGAAAGTAGGGAAAAGGGTAAGACAAAATAGGAGCCTATGTTTAACAGCAAGTTAATACGCCCCTACTTCTGTTCTGTGGGCAATTAAAAAATGGTATCACTACCAAAAAGTTATCTAAGTTATCAAAAGATTACTGTTATTTTATGACAAAATTATGACAAATACTTCGCTTTACCAAACTTTTTGTCATTTTTTTTTTCTACTTGATGATTATGGACCGACAATATAGCAGTTAATTCCACAATTATACCCAAACTAAAAGTACATCAACTTTTTGTATAACTCATATATGGTTTATGCTAATAGTATAAAACCTTGATAACCAAGCACTTACGGCGATTTTTATAGCCACCGTTTTTCTTGCGTTGCCCTATACGAATATTGCTCACTACAAGTTGCATAAAAATCAAAGAAAAAAAATAATTTTTACTTTTTTAGCTTTTCTAAATCTTTGTTTTGGCAATCTGTCTAATAATGTTTACCTTTGCATAATGCTTAACCTCTTTGGATAAGAACTCTATCTTTCTAAAAAATTATTGACCAAAGTTATAAAAATGCACGAAATCCATGGCAACCCAATGGCTATGACCAAAGCCGAACAATACGAATCTCTATTGCCGCAACTTGCCGCCCTTATCGAACACGAAACAGATTGGATAGCCAATTTTGCCAATACTGCCGCAGCCTTGCGACAAGTGTTCGATTTCTTTTGGGTAGGTTTCTATGTAGCGCGTGGGCAGGAGTTGGTCTTGGGACCGTTTCAAGGCACGGTAGCTTGCACCCGCATTGCTTGGGGTAAAGGCGTTTGTGGTGCCGCCGCCCAGCATTTGACCACCTTCGTCGTACCCGACGTAGAACAGTTTGAAGGACATATCGCTTGTAGTAGTTTATCGAAATCCGAAATAGTTGTGCCTGCTGTTGCAGACAGGCAATGCCTTTGGGTGTTGGACATAGATAGCACCGAACTGAACACCTTTGATAATACTGATGCCCATTATTTGGAGCAAATCGTGACTTTGCTTGTCGATAAACATGGAACTTATTTGCCAACATCTTTATCAACTTAATTTTACATACCTGTATTATTCCCTCATGAAAATATATACCAAAACAGGAGACCAAGGCACTACCATGTTGCTCGGTGGCGCAAGGGTTTCGAAAGCACATCTGCGCATCGACAGCTATGGCACCGTCGACGAACTGAACGCATACATCGGTTTGTTGCGCGACCAAGCTATCGATGACCAACATCGTCAAATCCTCAAAACCATTCAAGACCGCCTTTTTGACCTTGGAGCTAATTTGGCTACCGAACCTGCTAAGGCAGAAAAAATCAATGTGCCAGCCGTACAAGAAGCAGATATTACTTTATTGGAGCAAAGTATAGACGCAATGGATGCCGATTTGCCTCCTTTGCGCCATTTTATCCTTCCCGGCGGACACACTACAGTTTCTTTTTGTCACATTGCTCGTTGTGTGTGTCGTCGATGCGAGCGCCTTGTTGTAGCTTTGGCAGATATAGATACTGTTGACCCTATTATTATCCGCTATCTCAACCGACTGTCCGATTATTTGTTCGTCTTGGGACGAAAATTGGCAGCAGAATTAGGTGCAGCAGAAATTATTTGGAAGGCATAGGCAAACGGTATTTGGCGATGGTGCAACTTAATTTTAACCCACATACAACCATTGATCCAAAATAACAGTCAATAAGGAACAAAACAATACATTATTTTGTTTAACGTTATAATGCCTAATCGGTCAAAACAACACATCATCCTATAACCTAAATACCTCTCAACATGAAAAAAACACTATTTTTTGCATTATGGATACTATTGTGTATCGTTCAGGAGGCTAAAGCCTTTCACATTGTGGGCGGAGAGATTACTTATAATTGTATTGGTAACAACCAATACGATGTTAAATTGGTGGTTTACCGCGATTGTTATTGTGTCAATTGTGCCGATTTTGATAGCCCTGGTTACATCTATGTGTACAATAATGACAACGATAATTTTGTGAAGAGAACAATATGCTATGAGGATAGAGAAAACATTGACCCACCAGATATTATTTGTGCCTCAAGTCTGCCCGATGTGTGTCTCGAAAAAGCCGAATATCATACTGTCATCAATGTATCCAATAATAATTCGGGCTACACTTTGGTGTATCAACGCTACAGCCGCAACAGCACCATCGTCAATATCTTTTCGCCCGACCAAACAGGCTCTACTTACTATACCACTATTCCTCCCAATAGCCTTGCACCCTGCAACAATTCTGCGCAGTTCAACGAGTTTCCACCCACAGTAATTTGTGCCAATGTACCCATGTTGGTCAATTCGGGCGCTACCGATGCCGATGGCGACTCCTTAGTCTATGAATTTTGCTCACCTGTTATTGGCGGCAATGACGGTTGCCCACAGCCCGGTGCCGATGGCGAACCCAACATTTGTAATATCGATGGAGGTACAAACAATTGTAACAACTTCATCGACTCTGCACCACCACCTTACGAAGATGTCAACTGGATTTCGCCCTACAATGGCGGCAACCCCTTGGGCGGAAGTCCGCAGATTGTCATTGATCCTCAAACAGGTTTAATTACAGGCACACCCACCCAAGTGGGGCAATATGTGGTAGGAATCTGTGTGTCGGAATATAGAAATGGCGAATTGATTAATGTGGTTCGGCGCGATTTTCAGTTCAATGTCACGCCTTGTTCGGTGGTTCAGGCAGCCGTCCAAACCGACCAAATCGACGTGAATGGCAATTTTATTATTACCGACTGTGGCGACTACAATGTGCAGTTCAACAATATTAGTATTGGAGCTGATACCTATTTTTGGGATTTCGGTGATTTGTCCACCACCAGCGATGTATCAACAGACCCGAATCCCTCATACATCTATCCCGACTCAGGACGTTATTATATTACACTTATCGCCCACAATGGCAATCAATGTACAGATACTGCCATTATTCAACTCAACCTCTACCCTACTCTCACGCCCGATTTCAGTTTTATTTCCGATTGTGCCTATATACCCGCGCAATTCACCGACCTATCCACCACTACTTTCGGACTAGTCAATAATTGGTATTGGGATTTTGGCGATGGCACTGGTAACTACGGACAAAATCAAGACCATCTATATGCCGTAGGTGGCACTTATTCGGTCATGCTGCGCGCCTATACCGATTTAGGTTGTGCCGTCGAAGTACGAAAAGACGTGTACGTGAAGCCCGTACCAGCAGCCAATTTTATAATGACAAAGAAATGTCCCGAACAACCCATCAGTTTTTCGGATATTAGCACAGGTGCTACTGTTGCGCAATGGCAGTGGGATTTTGGCAACTCTGCTGACCCCAACGACCAAAGCACCTTATCTGCACCAAGTTACACTTATATGACTCCCGGTAATTATACCGCCACATTGATTGTTACATCAAACGAAGGTTGCAAAGACACCATTGCAGCTAATTTTGACATCTATCCACCTTTCGAAGCCGATGCAGGTTTGGGAGGCGAAATTTGTGTAGGTGACACACTTGTGCTGGCTGGCTCCGACGCTTTTCCTTGGTTCATTTACCAATGGTCTCCGCCCGAAAGTCTCCTGAATGGTGACACACGCACCCCTTCCGTTTTTCCGACCACCACCACCACCTATACCGCCACCGTATCTGACCCCAACGGTTGCTCTGCCACCGATGCTGTAGTAGTGACTGTCAATCCTTTACCTATGGTGGAAGTTAGTGGTGATACACTCTTATGTTTGGGCGATTTGGCACAATTGCATGGCAGTGTGGGGAGCAATGTAAGCAATTACACATGGACAAGTTCGGGAGGCTATGCCAATACCACCACCTTACACCCTACTCTTGCCATAGATACCAGCACCATTTTTGTATTGCAAGCTGTTGACAACAAAAATTGTGATAATAGCGATACCTTGTCTGTTCGGGTAATAAATCCTGTTATTGCAGCGATAGGACAAGGTGATTCCGAAATTTGTGTGGGCGAAGGAGTGGAGTTATCCGTTAGTGGCGGCACGACTTACAGTTGGTCTCCTGCCAATAGCTTAAGCAATGCCAATATCGCAAATCCCACAGCCTCTCCTCTTAGCACAACGACCTACATGGTAACGGTTTCGAACGAATGTTTTTCGGACGTTGATACCATTGTGGTCACGGTCAATCCTTTGCCAATAGTGGACGCAGGTCCCGAACATACCATAAACATCGGCGAAACTGCCATCTTGTTGGGCAGTAGCAATGGCAGCATCGCTTGGACACCCATCGCCACTTTGAATTTCCCTAACATAGAACACCCCACAGCCACCCCTCTCTACACCACCACCTATACCCTATCGAGCCTAAGCGATAAAGGTTGTGCCAACGCCGACTCTACTACTGTTTATGTCACCAACGAATTTGATATTTTAGTTCCCAATGCTTTTTCACCTAACGAAGATAACATAAACGATATTTTTCGAATAGTTTATACCAAAGGAATCAAATCTTTGCTTCGCTTCTCTATTTATAATCGCTGGGGACAAAAAATATTCGAAACCAACGCCTTTGAGCAAGGTTGGGACGGCACCTACAAAAGTATTCCACAAGAAATGGGCGTATACGCCTATTTTATCGAAGGTTTGACCTATTTAGATACGCCTTTTTCGATTAAGGGGAATGTTAGTTTGGTGAGGTAGGGAACCATAAACTAAACCTTGATTCTTGTTCACAATTAAAATACCCACTATGAAACACATTTTTTATTCTTGCTTACTTTTTATTACTTCAAACCTAATGGCGCAAACATCATTCGAAAAACTTATTGACACCAACGGCACAGATGCTGGTTACACAACTAAAGTTTTGGCTGATGGTAACTTTTTGATAGGTTTTTCGACTACTTCGGTAGGAGCTGGTTCAAGCGATATTGGTTTGATGAAAATAACGCCTACAGGACAGACAATTTGGACAAAATTATTCGGCGGTGACGACAACGATTATCCAAGTATGTTATTGGAAACCGCTACAGGAGATATACTTATTTTAGGTATGACTCACAGTTTTGGAGCTGGTGATAGAGATATTTACTTGCTCAAAACCGATGCGAATGGTAATCTTTTGTGGTCAAAAACTTATGGTAATGCCGCTCTTGATAGAGGTTTTGTCATAATACCAACCCTCGATGGTGGTTATGCTATTGCAGGTTCGAGCCAATTCGATTATTCAGTGAACTATAATGGCTATGTCTTGAAAATTGATAGCACAGGCAATTTGGAGTGGAATCGAAGCATTGGCGGCGGTTTACATGACACTTGTATGGATATTCGTCAAAACCCTGATGGAAGTTTTATGTTAGCTATTTCTTTTTCCAGCTATGGAGCAGGTTCGTATGACATTGGGGTTTGCAAATTAGATTCATCGGGTAATATGCTATGGTCAACCATTGCTGGTGGTGACGATTCGGATAACATTTTGACCATTCAGCCAATAGCCAATAACAATTACCTGATTACAGGACACACACAGGGTTGGGGTAATGGCGGTTGGGATATTTTTATTATGCGAATCAATGATACAGGTGGCATTGTGTGGGCAAAAACTTATGGCGGGCAAGATGATGATTATTCCGAGATTATAACACCTACCCAAGACGGCAATTTTGTTGTACAAGGCTGGACAAAGACTTATGGAAGCGGTAATGCTGATTTTTATCTGATGAAAATAAATGCCAATGGCAACATAATTTGGGCAAATACTTATGGTGGTACTGCCAATGACAATATGATTTTTGGTGCCTACAATACAGCTCAAGAGACAAGCGATGGTGGTTTTGTCATGGCAATACAAACAGAAAGCTTTGGCAACAGCGACACCCAAGCCTTTTTCGCTCGTACCTATCCCGACGGTTCTACCGAATGTCATTCGACTCCTTTTGTTCCCATAGTGCAAAATTTCAATCCTACTATAGCGAATTTAGTTCCCGAAATACAAGAATTTTGTACCGTTGGAACGCCAAACACCATCGTAACTACTGCTACCGTTAATGTGGTAACACTATGCGAAAACACATTGTTGTCTCCCCTCCCCCAACTCCAAACCGACACCACCCGAATCTGCTCCAACACCTGCATAGACTTCTTTGACCAAAGCACCAACAACCCAACGCAATGGCAATGGACATTCGAAGGTGGCACCCCCAGCACTTCCACCGACCAAAACCCAAGTCAAATCTGCTACGCCACACCCGGCATTTATGACGTGTCCCTCACCGTGACCAATGCCGCAGGTAGCAACGCCCTCATCCTACCCGACTACCTTACCGTAGCTGCCCAAAACTCCTACCTCTGCCAACCATCGCCCATCGAGCTGTTGCAACTACAGGTCGTGGGGCAAAAAGACCACAACCTCATCCAATGGACAACCGCAACCGAAACCAACAACGACTACTTTAGCCTCTATGCCAGCCACGACGGTAAAAATTTCCTCTGGCAAAAAGACATCACTGCCAAAGGCAATAGTCAAACAGCCACTTCCTACCAATATGCCGACTTCGAGCATTGGCAGGCTGATATGGTCTATTATCAACTCTACCAAACCGATAAAGATGGCAAAAAAAGCTATGTTGGACAAACTTTTTGGCAAAGCAGCAGTCCCCAAACGCTTATCCAACCACCCACACCCAATCCTGCATACAACGAACTACATATTCAGCGAGCCAAATCCAATAATGACCCTATTGTTTTGGAAGTTTTTGATATGTTAGGACGAAAAATTGTTGCCCATCAGTTGAGCGCTAATGCCTCCACCATTGTTTTGCCCTTACATCTCCTGCCAGCAGGTCAATATCTCCTCCGAGCGAGCAGCAATACGGCTATTGAAACACATAGTTTTCAGAAGATAATGCCCTAATATCGTTCATAACACATCTGCACTTAAAAGCAATAACTAAATGATGCGCTATCTATCGAAAATGGTGCGTTGCAGACAATACATCGCTTACAATAGATAGCGCAATATCATATTTTTTTTTACAACAACAAAAATTTGACTGTTTCCTAAGTTCTCGCCCATAATTGCCTCATCAAAAAATAACATGTACAACGAAATAATTATTAAAGGCGCACGCGAACACAACTTACAAAACATAGACATAAGCATTCCACGCAATAAATTTGTAGTTGTGACTGGCGTGTCGGGTAGCGGCAAATCTTCCTTGACCATCGATACTCTCTATGCCGAAGGACAACGCCGCTATGTAGAAAGTTTATCCTCTTATGCCCGTCAATTTTTGATGCGCATGAACAAGCCCAATGTCGACTACATCAAAGGCATTAGTCCTGCCATTGCCATCGAGCAAAAAGTGGTGACACGTAGCTCGCGCTCCACAGTGGGGTCATTGACCGAAATCTATGATTATTTGCGTCTACTTTATGCACGTTTAGGCAAAACATATTCTCCCATATCAGGACGCAAAGTACAGAAACACGAAGTTAGCGATGTAGTAGATTATATTTTGACATTGCCCGACAATACGCGTTTGCTGTTGCTTATACCCTTCAAAACCCATGCGGGTAAAAGCATTGAAGCCGAATTGCAACTATTATTACAAAAAGGTTATTCGCGCCTTTTTATCAACGACCAAATTGTACGGATAGAGGATATTGAAGCAAACAGTGAAAGTTTGGCAGATGCCAAAGGGTGGGTTCTGATAGACCGAATTGCGGTGCAATATACCGATACTGACCTACCTACTCGCCTCGCCGACTCGGTCAATACGGCTTTTTACGAAAGTATTGGCGATTGTACCATAGCTGTTGTTGGTGGAGCAATGCAGCATTTTTCTAACCGCTTTGAGTTAGACGGCATGAAGTTTGAAGAACCTAACGAACAGTTTTTTAATTTCAATACGCCTTTCGGAGCTTGCCCAACTTGCGAAGGTTTTGGAGCAACCATCGACATAGATGAAAATTTAGTGTTTCCTGACCGAAGTTTATCAGTTTATGACAATGCCATAGCTCCTTGGCGCACCGAAAAAATGCAGGCTTTTCGCGACGAATTGGTGAAAAATGCACACCATTTCGACTTCCCTATTCACCGTCCTATTGCTGACCTATCCACTAAAGAATACAACTTGTTGTGGAAAGGCAATAAGCATTTTGATGGTTTAGATTCTTTTTTCAAGATGGTGGAAAGTCAAGCCGAAAAAGTGCAATATCGCGTTTTGTTGGCAAAATATCGCGGCAAAACCACTTGTCGCACTTGCAAAAGTATGCGCTTGCGACCCGAAGTCAATTATGTGAAAATCGGCGAGAAATCTATTGGCGAGTTGTTGGTGATGCCCATCAGCGAGCTGCTCACTTTTTTTGACCAACTTAACTTTTTGCCTTTCGAAACGGATATCGCACAGCGAATTATCGTAGAAATCAATACACGTTTGGTAGTAATGTGCAATATGGGTTTGGGTTATTTGAGTCTTAACCGCTTGTCATCGACCTTGTCGGGTGGCGAAACGCAACGCATCAACCTTACCCGAAGTTTGGGCAGCAACCTCACCGACGCTATGTATATCTTGGACGAACCCAGCATCGGACTACACCCGCGTGATACGCAACGCCTTATCGAAGTGCTGCAAAACTTGCGCGACTTGGGCAATACTGTTTTGGTTGTCGAACACGAAGAAGCCATGATGCGGTCTGCCGATTTTTTGATAGACATTGGTCCTTTGGCAGGTATCGGTGGTGGCAGAGTGGTGTTTGCCAATACGCCCGACCAACTGTCAACCGCCACCGAAAGTCTAACTGCCGATTTTTTGTTGGGCAGAAAAAGCATCGAAACACCTGCTTTGCGGCGAAAACCAACACAATGGATTCGCGTAGAACAAGCAACACAACACAATTTGAAAAACATTAGCGTCAATTTCCCTTTGAACACCATTACGGTGGTGACAGGTGTATCGGGTAGCGGCAAAACCACTTTGGTCAAAAATATTTTGTATCCTGCTTTAAAACGAAAGATAGAACAAGTTGGCGAACCCGCAGGACAACACAAAGCCTTGACGGGTGATGTGGAAGCAATAAAAAAGCTCGAATTGATTGACCAAAATCCTTTGGGACGTTCGTCGCGCTCAAATCCTGTTACTTATATTAAGGCATACGACTCGATTCGCGACCTATATGCCACCCAAAATTTATCGAAGTTGCGCGGTTTTTTGCCCAAACATTTTTCGTTCAATGTAGAAGGCGGACGTTGTGAGGCATGTGAAGGCGAAGGTAGTATTTTGGTAGAAATGCAGTTTTTGAGCGATGTACATTTGGTGTGCGAAGAATGCAACGGCAAACGATTTAAGCCCGAAGTTTTGGAAGTAAGCTATAAAGAACATAGCATTTTCGACGTTTTGGAACTGTCGGTCGACGAAGCATTGCTGTTTTTTGCTGACCAAAAAGACGTTTATACCCGCTTGAAGCCTTTGTCCGATGTGGGTTTGGGTTATATCAAATTGGGGCAGTCGAGCAGTACTTTGTCGGGTGGGGAGGCTCAACGCGTCAAGTTGGCTTCTTATCTCACCAAAGGCAAAGCTCCGCAACCAATTTTGTTCATCTTTGACGAACCCAGCACGGGTTTGCATTTTAATGACATCACCAAATTGCTAAAAGCCTTTAATGCGTTGATAGAATTGGGACACAGCATTATTATTGTCGAACACAATTTAGACATTGTACGTTGTGCAGATTGGGTCATCGATTTGGGTCCCGAAGGTGGCGAGGCAGGCGGCAATTTGGTGTTTGAAGGTACACCCGAAGATTTGCTGCACGTCCAAAATTCCTATACCGCCCATTATTTGCGTCAAACTTTGGCAAAATAAACGGCATGGATCCGCTCAATATCCATAAATTTTGAAAAAAACGTTTTTTATGCCCAAAATTTGTTTTTGTCCTATTTTTTTCGTACCTTTGCAAACCGTCCACGAACTATAGCTAACACAAAAAATCTTTGTATAGATGTTTGCGATCGAAGTTTTATTGTATTTATTGTTGGGTATCGGTTTTTTGGTGTGGTTTTTCTGGGAACATCCCGCGCGACGTTCGCGCCCTTCCATTGCGGAGGAGATGTTGGCAGACCATCACACTATCAAACAAACATTGGATAGATACTTAGGAATTGCTCCGCCAGCACCAAGTCCAGCACCCGAAGTGGTGCAAGAGGTGGTGCCTGACACAAAAGCGCCCGAACCTCTGCCACAAGCACCACCACCTAAAATAATAGTGGTCGAAAAACAAGCCGAAACACGACTTTTTGATATTCGCCAAATGGTAATTCAACACCTTATTTGGAACAGAAAATATTGAATTGTATCGACATAAAAAAACCTCCATACCCAATTATAGGTATGGAGGTTTTTTGTTTTGGAATTGCTTAGTAAGGCACTTTTTGAGTGCTGTCTGTCCATGCCTCAAAAACGGCAATTGCTTCGTCTTGCAACAATGGCTCGAACGGAATTTGGCGGTCGGCATGGGGTAATGCTATTTCATCATAAATAAATTGGTCGTCAAAATTGATGTTAGCAGCATCAACTTTGGTGGCTGCAAAATAAACTTTTTTGGGGCGCGCCCAATAAATAGCACCCAAACACATGGGGCAAGGTTCGCAACTCGTATAGAGTTCGCAGTCGGAAAGTTGGAAACTTTGCAGTTGCTCACATGCTGCCCTAATTGCCATCACTTCGGCATGTGCTGTGGGGTCATTGGTGCGCGTCACGCTATTGGCTCCGCTGGCGATGATTTGGTCATCTTTGACGATGACTGCGCCGAAGGGTCCTCCTTTGCCATTTTGCACATTGTCGAGGGCAAGTTTGATGGCTTGGCGCATAAAAAATTTTTGTTGGTCAGTTGCCATGTTTTTTTTGGGTGCAAAGTTACGGTTTTTCGATAAAATACAATAGGTCTTCTATTGGCATATCGACATAAAAAGTCCCCCAATAAGCGATAATTCGAGCGCTTTGGTAGCCTTTTTTCCGTACTTGGTCTAAAAAAGGAATAATTTTTTCATACGAATTGAAAACACCAATAGTAAGCCGATAGTCTCCATTGGACAAAGGTTCTATCATCAAATCGTCTCTTATTGGGGCAATAAAAGAAGACTCTTGGTTGGGGATATAACTAAATACACCAATTTCGACGCTAAAACTAATGTGTTGCAGGAGGTTCTTAGGATTATCAGGTGGCGGTGGTGGCAGACTATGGGAAGCAATAGTAGTGTCGTTGTTGGCAACAAAATTGGTGTCCACAGGTAGCGTTATCCACAAGTTTTTGTATTGAATACTTTTAGTCGAGTTTGTAGACATAGGTATTAAGTCTGATTTGTGTAAGGAATCGGGTGATGTGGCATGGATAATAAAATAATGACTACATGGCAAAGTGAAAACATACAAACCTTCATTTTCAGTTATTATTTCGCCCATTTGTCCTGTTACTTCGTTGAATATAGCTACTTTGGCATGGGCAATAGGTGTTTTTTCATACGTATGTAAGACCTGCCCTACCACAATACATGTAGAATCAACTGTATCATTTACAACATTTTGTGCTGTTGTTGTCGGAGGGTATATATAAAAAGTTAGTATAAAAAACAGTAATCGTAATTTCATGTTGTACAAGTGTGTTCTTGTTTTAGATCGGGAACAAATCACTCAACCATTTCTTTAAATACAATGAAAATGAGATGATAAAAATTGCTGTCCCTTATAATAAAAGCTATAACCAAGCATTTATCAAATGGAATAACTATCAGAAAAATAGCGCTTCCACCAATTTTGGAAAACTAACAATGCCCAAATATGCACAGGAGTATCTCCCATATTATTAGTTTGTAATTTTTGCAATAAGCGTTCCACAAATATAGGATTGAACAAACCTTGCTGTTTTATGAAATCTTTTTGTAGCAAGTTTTGATGGATAGTTTGGTGTAATTCAGCCCGAAACCATTGCGCCAATGGCACTTCGAAGCCATGCTTGGGGCGATTATAGACATCTGTGGGCAATAGGTGTTTAAAACTGTCTACTAATAGCCGTTTGCTGCGTTGTGTTGAAATTTTATAATAATCGGGTAAAGAAAAAACAAAATCTACTACCGTATAGTCCAAAAAAGGTGTTCGAACCTCCAAACTGTTTGCCATACTCATGCTATCCACTTTTTGTAGCATATCGCCTTGCAGGACCAAACGAAAATCGGTTAACAGTGTTTCGTTAAGGGTTTTTCCGTTCATATTATTGGTATAGGTAGCAGCGCCCTTTTGCCAAAAATTGTGAGGCAGTTGCATTAACTCTTGCACCTGTTCAGGTTGATTCCAAACTGCCATGCGCCAATATCTTTCAGCGGGCGAAAATTGGCTCATTTGTGCAAATTTATCTAATTGGCGCACCTTATTTCCCCAAAATGAATGCCTATTTTGTGGTAATTTTTGCCAAATAGGTTGCAAAAGTCCCACGATTCGTTCCAACATTTTGGGGTGTTGAAAACGGTAAGCAGCTATATGTTTGTTATAGCCCGCCAAAAGCTCATCTGCTCCATCACCCGACAAAGCAACTTTAACCTTTTGGGCAGTTTGTTGGCTCAAAATATATACTGCCAAAGCCGAAGAATCGGCGAAAGGTTCATCTAAATAATCAATGGCGGGATAAAGTTGCTCGTAAAGGTCTTGGGTTGTGAGAACAAAAGCATGATGATTGGTTTTGTATCGTTCGGCTACCTGTAGCGCAAATCGTGTTTCGTCATAAAAAGCTTGGTCTTTGAAGCCAATGGAAAAAGTATTGAGTTGTTGATGGCGTTGGGCAGCCAAAGCGGTGATGATAGACGAATCGATGCCTCCACTCAAAAAACACCCCAGAGGCACATCAGCTACTAAACGGCGCGCAACGGCTTGGTCTAACAATTCATAGAGGTCTTGTTGGGCTTCGGCATAAGACAAAGGCGCGGGCGTGACCGACGATAAGGCAGCGGGAATTTGGTAGTAGGTTTGCGGAGGCTGCACACCTTTGGCAGTAACCCGACAGTAGGTAGCAGGCATCATTTTAACTACACCCTCCAAAATACTGTATGGAGCAGGAATATAGTGCAACTGAAAATACAGCGCCAAACTTTCATAGTTCAACTTCTTGGGGATTTGGAACGCCAAAAGTGCCTTCATTTCGGAGGCAAAAATCAAGCGTTCTTCATCTTGATACAACAACAAAGGTTTCACACCATAGCGGTCGCGCGCCAAAAACAATTCGTGTCGCAGGGTGTCATAAATAGCGATGGTGAAAAAACCGTTGAGGCGCTCGAGCATTTTTTCGCCCCAATGAATATAGGCATACAGCAAAACCTCTGTGTCGCTGTGGGTGCGATATTCGTATGCTGATAGTTGCTGTTTAAGTTCTTGAAAATTAAAAATTTCGCCATTAAACACCATTTGGTACCGCCCTGTTGGGTCGGCGAAAGGTTGATTGGCAGCATCGGAAGTATCTATGATGGCGAGACGAGCTTGTGCAATGGCAACTTGCTCGGTTTGGTAACTGCCCGCACTATCGGGACCACGACGACGAAGGGTATGGAGTGCCGCCGCTGTTTGGTGCAATGACTGTTGTGCCGCTCGTTCGCTAAAGCAAAAAATGCCTGTTATTCCGCACATAGTAGTTTTTTTTGTGTGTTAGATAATGCACAAGGTACGCCTTTTAAGCACGAGCTGTTTATTAGACGCAAAAAAAGGGTTTATGGGCAATAGCTTGACCAATACAGTTAAAAATCTGCTCAAAAAGACAGCATGTTTGCCATGCCCAACATAGTAGTTTGAGGCTTTAACCTTGTATTATTCTCTAAAATACACCCTACGCACGCGTCCCGATATATTGGTTAGAATCTCATATGGAATAGTATTTTGCCATTTTGCCAACTGCTGCACAGGCAATTGTTCGCCAAAAACAATGACTTCATCGCCTTCTTTTGCATCAGGAATATGGCTAATATTAAGCATGGTCATGTCCATACACACATTGCCAATAATGGGTGCTAACTGTTCATGTACATACATTTTGCCAATTCCATTGCTCAATTGTCGGCTCAAACCGTCGCCATAACCGATATTAACCGTTGCAATACGGCTCACGCTGTCGATTTGTCCTTTTCGGTTATAGCCTATTGTTTCGTCGGGCGAAACGGTTTTGATTTGTGCAATATAGGTTTTCAATGTCCCAACGGTCATGAGTTCGTGCTGTAGGGTGTTGGTGACATCAATGCCATAACAGCCCAAACCCAAGCGCACCCATTCGTAGGGATAGCTTTGCCCAAAGCGCAAAATACCTGCTGTGTTGAAGGCATGTCGCGCCACAGGATAGGGCAAAATTTCGGTGATTTGGCTATACATACGCTCAAAACGGTGGAGTTGTTGTTGCGTAAATTGGTCATGTTCGGGAGCATCGGTAGCTGCCAAATGTGTGAAAATACTGATGACTTTGCTGTGTTTTTGTTCGTGCAAAAAAGCCAATAATTCAGGTAGGTCTTGTGCTTCCATACCCAAACGGTGCATACCTGTATCCAATTTTAGGTGGATAGGCAGGAGGGAACGTTTGGCGTTTTGTTTTGCCCAACTGTTCCACGCTCGCAGATGCGAAAGGCTATAAATTTCGGGTTCGAGCCGATATTTTTGGAGGCTTGCAAAACTTGTGGGAGCAGGATTCATGACCATAATGGGCAACGTAATACCTGCTTTTCGGAGGGTTATGCCTTCGTCCGGATAGGCAACTGCCAAATAATCGGCTTTGTTGAACTGCAAAATTTTGGCAATTTCTATAGCACCACTACCATACGCAAACGCCTTGACCATGACCATAATTTGGGTGTCGGGCGGCAGGTGTTGGCGATATACCTTAAAGTTGTGTGCAATGGCATCGAGGTTGATTTCGAGGGTCGTGGTGTGGATTTTTTGCTCCAATAAAGCCGCTATTTGTTCAAAAGCAAAATAACGCGCGCCTTTGAGCAATATGTTTTCTTGCGAAAAATGCAGATTGGCAGCCATAAAATCGGCGGTAGTATGAAAAAATTGGGCGTTTATGTCCGCAAAAAGATGTTGATGAGCAAAAATTCTTTCACCAATACCAATAAAACGCGTGATGTGGTGTTGATGAATCTGTTCGGCTACTTGTTGGTATAACAATGAATCATTTTTGCGACTTTCCAAGATGTCTGATAGAATAAGCGTGCGATTTGTGTTTTGGCTTTGTTGACTCAAAAAATCTAAAGCAATATGCAGCGAATTAAGGTCAGCATTGTAGGCATCATTGATGAGCAAACATTGGTTAATCGCTGCTTTTTGCTCAAGACGCATGGCGATGGGCTGTAAATGTTTGAGTTCGTGGTTGATTTGTTGTGGTTTTTCGCCCAAAAGGTGCATCACCAAACAACAATGGATAGCATTCTCAATAGCAGCTTCGTCGGTGAAAGGAAGGTCAAAAGCAATGCCTTGTGTTTGTGGGTGTTGGCTATAAATTCGGGTATAATTGGTATGTTTTTGTGCTACAAACAAATGTGTATCGGGCGAATTTTCTGTCAATTCGGCTTGCAATGTCCATGTCAAAGTTTGGCATTTGGGATTGATTTGTGGCAACAATTCGTTGATAATTCCATAATCTAAGCGATAGATAAGCCACTGACAATGGGTAAATAATTGCAGTTTTTCCCACACTTTTTGTCGTCTATCCACAAAGCCTTCGCTGTGAGCTTCGCCGATGTTGGTAAAAATGCCGATGGTCGGGCGAATAATGGCAGATAGGCGCGCCATTTCTTGCGGTTGTGAAATTCCTGCCTCAAAAATAGCTAATTGGTGTTCGTGGTGCATCTGCCAAACAGACAAAGGCACACCAATTTGGGAATTATAACTTTGCGGACTTCGGACAAGGTAATAATTTTTTCGCAAAGTCTGAAACAACCATTCTTTGACCACCGTTTTGCCATTGCTGCCCGTAATCCCAATAACAGGTATATCAAATTGTTGGCGATGGTGCGCAGCAATTTGCTGAAGGGCGAGCAAAGTGTTTTTGACAACAACAATATTAATGTCGGGCAAGGCGAAATATGTTGCGGAGGTTTGGCTCAACACAAAATTGCGAACACCAGTTTGATAGGCTTCCATAACGAAATGATGCCCGTCGTGGGTATGTCCGACAAGAGCAAAAAACAGGGCTGTTTGTGGAAAGATAATTTTTCGGCTATCAAATAAAAGATGTTGGACAGTTTGTTGTGGCAAAGCCAATTGTTGTTGCACACAATTATTGACGTTTTGCAAAAGCGTACCAATGTTTTCGATGGTATAGGTCATACGAAATTATCGAGATGTTAAAAAATTTACCCACAATTCCCTCTCCAAAGAATTGTGGGTATGTCATGTTTGGGGGACACTGTGTCAATGGTTCATATTCTCAAGTCTCTTTTTTGACTTTCGAACAACCAATGTTTTGTGTATCTATCTTTGAGCTATTGGGTTTATTGGAATGGCTATAGATGTCAAAGAAGCGAAATTTGGCTTTTTTTCTATTGAATGATATTTTGTAAAATACCTATTTCTTTTGTTGTCGCAAAGGTACTACTTTTAGTGCAAAATCAATCTTCTTTTTCACAAAAACATTTTTAAGGCTTATTCTGCCACAAAATACGCATTGTATCGAACAATTTTACAAAAAAAACGCAGAATAGCTATACGCCATTAAATTTTTTGTAACTTTGTGCGCGGGTCTTTTGCCCTGCATTTTGAGCCTAAAAAAATAACAATACCGTATGACAATCCATTTAATTGACATTGCCTCTGCACGGTCGGGTGACAAAAACGATGTTTGCAACATTGGTGTTATGGCAAACACACCTGCCGACTATGTTATCATTAAACAACACCTTACGGCTGACCTTGTGAAGCAACACTTTGGCGAACTCATCAAAGGCGAAGTAGTGCGCTATGAGTGGGACACCATCGAATCGCTCAACTTTGTTTGTCACCAAGCCTTAGACGGCGGAGCTTCACGCTCGTTGCGCATGGATACACTCGGCAAAAACTTCTCAAGTCACCTCTTGCGACTCACTCTCGATATCTAAACCTTATTGCTCATTTTGTCTTAAATCCAAATAGTTCCGCTATGTTTATACCCAAAGTTTTACTTAAGCGTTTGTACACTTTTAGTAGTTTGACAAACACCCCACAAGGGCTTAGTTTTTCCATCAAAAATCGTTTGAGCGATTGCGAATTTATTGCCCTACACGGCTTGAAAATCACAGGCAACACCATCGACCTTAGCCAAGTGTTTATTGAAGTTGATGGAGAACTAAAAAATGCCCAACACATCTCCTCTACCAATGCCATCGACTTTCCCTTGCGCAAAGTCCTGACCATCTACATTCTTGACATGGCACTGCCAACAGGCAAATATGAAATAGATATTGCTTGTGAAGCCAAACCTTTTGGCAAAATTAGCTTTTCGGTAGAAGACACCATCACCGACAATCCTTCTCCCAACGTTAAAATCCCGCGCGACAATAACGACGATTATAGTACCAATGCCATCGAACAAAGACAAAGATTCTTAGAAGAATATACCCAAACCAAGCCAAACCATATCTACCAATTTTCGTTTGACCCACAAAAAACCAAAGGCAACATCGAACACCTAACAGGGGTAGCACAAGTGCCAATTGGTTTGGCAGGACCTATCACCATCAATGGCGAACATGCTCAAGGCGATTTCTTGATTCCATTAGCCACCACCGAAGGCACACTTGTTGCCTCCTACAATCGGGGTATCAAACTACTGAACTTATGTGGTGGTCCCAAATGTACGGTTATGCGCGATGCCATGCAACGAGCGCCTGTTTTTGTGTTTGACGACGCACGCGGCGCACGTGATTTTGCAGAGTGGGTTCATGCCAACATACAACAAATCGCTGCCGAAGCCGAAGCCACATCGAGCATTGCAAAGTTCCTCTATGTAGACTCTTTTGTGTCTAACAAATTCACCTACCTCCGTTTCAACTTTGCAACAGGCGATGCCGCAGGACAAAACATGGTAGGACGAGCTGTTTATGCTGCTTGTGGCTGGATATTGGACACCTACAAAGACCACCCCATCCAACGTTTCTATTTAGAGTCTAACTTTGCCACCGACAAAAAAGCCTCGCAAGTCAATATCATGCGAACACGCGGCAAACGGGTGACTGCCGAAATTGTCATCAAACGCAATATTCTGATAGAAAATATGCGCGTCGAACCCGAACAATTAGCCTATCATGCAGGCGTTGCCAATGTTGGCGCTATACTATCAGGTGCCAACAACAACGGTCTCCATTCTGCCAACGCCATTACTGCCATGTTCATCGCCACAGGACAAGACGTTGCCAACGTATCCGAATCGTCGGCAGGCATCATCTATACCGAAATCACGCCCGAAAAAGACCTCTATATCTCCATCACCATTCCGTCTTTGATTGTCGCATCCTACGGCGGCGGCACAGGACTTGCCACACAGCGCGAATGTTTGGAGATGATGGACTGCTTTGGACGTGGCAAGGTCAACAAATTTGCCGAAATTGTAGCAGGTGTTGTGCTGGCAGGCGAATTGTCCTTAGCTTCTGCCATTTCGTCACAAGACTGGGTATCGAGCCACGAGCAATATGGACGCAATAGATAAACCATCAAACAACAAAAGTTGTAGAACGTCACCCATATCTCGAAATAATTCTTTTGGGCGTTTCCCCGTTGGGGTCGGGCTTTGCGGGGCTTCGCTACCGCTTCGGTGCAAGCACCAGCCTAACGGCTGCCCCTACAATCCCTAACGCGCTTCGCCACCCAAACAATGCCCACCAAACATATACTGCAACAGCCCCTTCATCTATGATACCATAGATGAAGGGGCTGTTGCGTTTACGTTCTCTAACTTGTTCAAGGACTTAGATAACGACATTAAAAAGTGGTATTGCAAAAAGGATAACGATAAAATGCTAAGGCAAATAAACCCCGACGGGGTGAAATGATTATAGAAAAATGAATGATGTATAGAAATAAACCCCGTCGGGGTGAAATAATGTCATGTTTTGTCGAATAATGTCACCCCCATCGGGGTTTATGTTAATTATTCTATTATTTTGAAGCTATAAACGTGTCACCCCTTCGGGGTTTTTATTATTTTGAGCTTGTAAGCTTGACAACTAATCGGGTTTGTTTTGATAATAACAAATAACACCTTGATAAGCTTGTTATCAGCGTGTTATTATCAAAATATCATTTCGCATTTGTCATTTTTTTACAATAACGCAAGCTAAAACCACTTTTTAATGTCGCTATCAAACTATTGCCCAAATGATAATGCAAATAAGATATAAAGTTTAATTTCTGTGCTATATAGGAATAGCAGATTTAATAGTATGTTGACCTACTAATTTGGTAGGTACTACCTACTTTTTTTGTAGGTCGACCTACTAATTTGGTAGGTCAACCTACTAATTTGGTAGGTACTACCTACTTTTTTTGTAGGTCGACCTACTAATTTGGTAGGTACTACCTACTTTTTTTGTAGGTCGACCTACTATTTTGGTAGGTACTACCTACTTTTTTTGTAGGTCGACCTACTATTTTGGTAGGTACTACCTACTTTTTTTGTAGGTCGACCTACTAATTTGCTAGGTAGTACCTACTTTTTTTGTAGGTCAACCTACTAATTTGGTAGGTACTACCTACTTTTTTTGTAGGTCGACCTACTAATTTGCTAGGTCGACCTACTAATTTGGTAGGTACTACCTACTTTTTTTGTAGGTCGACCTACTATTTTGGTAGGTACTACCTACTTTTTTTGTAGGTCGACCTACTAATTTGGTAGGTCAATAGTAATATGATAAATTAACAACAATATTTGTCTATTACAATCATAATAGGTCTACAGCAAAATTGTCTTTGTTTAATAAGTTGTCAATGAAACTCCCCTCCGCCGAAGTTTAAAACCTTCGCAGGGAGGGGATTTTCATTGGATAGCAGTAATTTTTTCCGAAAAACACCCAAATTTAACCCTGACATTCATAACAAATCCCAACTTTGGGATAACTAAAGCAACTAACAAAAGAGCAAAGTTTGTAGAAAACATTTCTCAACAAACAAAGGAGCTTTTTTTTTACGTTTTTTTTTATTATTTTAGTAACCAGTATTGTTCGCTTTTATCAACAAGCTAGTTTAAAATAGCTACAAAACTGCTTTTTTGCTGCCTCCCAAACCCTTTTTTATTGATTATTTGGCTCTAATTTGCAAAAAAAGCCCTAATAAAAAGCCCATGTTTTTGTTTTGTCAAAACTATAAGCACAGATTGTGTAACACGAATTAGTAAGTCTAAAAATAGGCATTTTTGTTTTTTTGTAAAAATACATTACTCAATAAAGCTAATGTCATTTAATAGTAGTATTTTTGTGCCATTAAACAGCACGCATTAAATAACATCTGAAACTTTAAAAATCACCTTATATTTTCGTAATTTCTTGTCTTTTAATCTTTTTTATGAAAAAATCGTTTTTACTTTTAGGCGTGCTGTTATTAACAGCAATTCAGTCGTTTGCACAAGCCACCGATGATGCGTGTTCGGCTCCAGCTATTACCTTAGATGGTGCTCAACAATGTGCTAACACCACTTCATTTACGGCAACCGGCGACCCCGTACCATCATGTAGTACTGCCAACAACACCGCTTGGGTTAAGTATACCCCTGCTACAAGTGGTTTGGTAGAGTTTAGAATGACCACCACTGCCACCACTACAACGGGTACGTCGGCGGGTGGTTTTTGGATGGTGCTATGTACCACAAGCACCGCTTGCCCTACTCCTACATGGACAGCACTGGGTTGCTTACGTGGTAGCACAGGTGTGGCAAACAATGTTGCTAATGCTTATGCTAGCCTTACAGCCGGCACCACTTATTACATCATGATAGATGGTTTTTCGGGCGATAAAGGTGCTTTTTGTATCGAAGTAAACACACCACCTCCACCTCCTGCCAACGACCAATGTTCGGGTGCAACCACTTTAACTTTAGGCACACAATATCCAAACCAGTTTGGTATTACTGCCACCAATACTGGCGACCCAACAACTGTTCCAGCCTGTTTTGGCGAAACGACTCCTGCTGTTAATGCACCAGTTTGGTATAAATTCGTTGCCACATCAGCTAGCATTGATGTATCAACAGCTTGTAGCCCAACGACTGGCACCGACACACAAATACAACTATACAGCGGCACTTGTGCAAGTTTAGTAGCTGTTACAGGTGCTTGTAACGACGACATTAATGGTGCAGCACTAAGTTCAGGCGGCGATTACCGTTCTGCCTTTACCGCAACAGGACTTACCGTAGGTGCTACCTACTATGTAATGGTAGACGGTTTTGGTTTTGCTCCTCCGGCCGATTTTTGTATTTCGGCAACGCCAACACCTACTACTTGTAACTCTACTATTCCGAGCTTTAGCCCTGCTGCCATTACGGTTAACTCAGGTGCGGCTTTTTCTGTTCCTATGCCTACTGGCACCACCGAAGGTTCGTTAAGTAGCATAGATTTGTTTGTGGTATTAGATGTCAATAATGCTTTTTCTACCTTAGCAGCACAAGGTTTTACTACCCTAAAAGCCGCTTGGGAAGCAAGTACTTTGCCTTATGCCGCTAATTTTGGTGGTACTTACAATTCAACTACCAACACACTAAACATACCTGCCAACGTTTTGGCAAATTGCGGTGCTAATGCCATTACGCTTACTGCCTACATTGGCACCTATACAGACCCCGTTGCAGGATATACCATGAACGCTGCTTGTTCTTACTATCCTATCACTATCACCGTCAACCCAGGTCCCGTTACGGCTACTGTTACGCCTGCCTCTACTAGTTTAGTTGGTGGTTCGGCAACCTTAACAGCAGCAGGTGGTGGAACTTATGCTTGGAGCAATTCTTCCACAACAGCCGCTACAACTGTTACTGCGGCTGGTACTTATACTGTTACGGTAACTAATAGCGTTGGTTGTACGGCTACAGCAACAGCTACCGTTACAGCAGGTGGTTGTACGGCTCCTACCATTACCTTTAGCAATATTGTAAATGCTATTTGTAATACAGGTGGTTCGGTAAAAGCAAATCCTGCTGGAGGTGTATCGCCTTATACTGCATTGTGGAGCAATGGTAGCACAACAGCTACTATTAGCAACTTAGCTGGTGGCACTTATACCGTAACTGTAACAGGCGGAAACGGCTGTACAGCTACCGCCTCAACAACGATTACCAATACGCCAATTGGTGTACCAAGTGGCTTAACAAGCACCAACATAACCGCTACAACTGTTACATTAAGCTGGAGTGCCGTAGCAGGTGCTGCCAACTATACCATATTGGGTCGTAAAGTAGGTACTACAACATGGACAACAGTTGGACCTGTAACTGGTACCACCAAAAATATTAGCTCACAAATATCGGCTTGTAAAACCTACGAATGGAAAGTACGTGCTAACTGCTCCGATGGCGTTACGTCAAGTGCCTTTAGCAATACTGTTACCTTTACTACTACCGGTTGCGGCGCAGCAGGCAAAACAAGCGGCGAATGGGATAATGTAATCAAAACATTTAACTTGTTGCCTAATCCTGCCAGCAATTTAGTTACCTTGTATTATAATGTAGACAACAACACAACTGTTAATATCCGCATAATGGATATGATAGGCAAAATTGTGTTGCAACAAAATACTGCTGCCACACAAGGCGAAAACAGCGCCAACTTAGACACCAGTACTTTGCCACAAGGCTACTATATAGTAGAACTAAATGACGGCACCTCCAAAATGTACGAAAAATTATTGATTGCCAAATAGTAACCGATACTATTTTGTTGTTGAAATACAAAATCCCCAATTGGCTTTTAGGCTAATTGGGGATTTTTTTTGTGCTATAATGCCAAAAATCAAAGTTCCTTTTACTGTGTATCTACAAAGTTTATTGTCTGAACTCATGTTCTCAATGTAGTCCCCAACTGTTTAGAACAAGCTATTGTCCAAAACCGTATCTTTGCCTCATGCAAATATTATCAAAAAAATAGAAGGTGATATGCTAATGAAATAGAAAAATCCGTATCTTTGTCGCTGAAATTGTTGCTTTGAGTTAAAAACTATACTACGAAAATGCCCGCACAACAAGACATTGGAGACCATAGCAATTTATACTGAATTGAAAATACTTTTCGGATTTGATAATGAACGATGTTACGTACTCGTCTCAAAATGCCACATCAATTAACGACCATTTGCCGTTCCTCCAAATGCTATTATCGTAAGTGACAAATGGTGATTCTGCTTTTTTGCTCACCCAAAAAAGCAGCAAAAAAGGGTGTTCTTTTTCGAGTGGATTCGTCCGGCGTGCTGTGGTC